>JAFYEZ010000009.1 GCA_017544005.1 Bacteroidales bacterium | reverse complement strand
TACGAAGGCGGCCCCGTCGGCATCTACAGCGCCCCCGGGTATTCCTACAAATACATCGGCGGCGATGCCACCTACGTGGTGATCCCGGCCGAGGTGATGGAGCAGGGCTGCCTGCTGCCCTACAAGGGAGAGGCTTTCTACCCCGCTTCGCTGAGCGAGCCGCTGAGCTGCGTGATCGGCGCCATGCACGCCAATTACCACACGCATCCCGGCAAGTATGTGCACGACATGGAGATCAAGCAGGGTGGCAAGATGGCCCTGCTCGCCAGCGTGGGCCCGATGGGTCTCGCCGCCATCAACTATGTCCTCCACCGCGACGACATCCGTCCTTCGCTGCTGGTCGTGACCGACATCAACCAGGAGCGCCTCGACCGCGCCGCTTCGCTCTATACCGTAGAGTTCGCCAAGAGCCGCGGCATCGAGCTGCACTACGTCAACACGGCCGTGGAGAATCCCGTGGAAGTGCTCAAGGGCATCGCCGGCGGAGAGGGCTACGATGACGTCTTCTGCTTCGCCCCGGTAGCCCCCGTGGTCGAGCAGGCCGACGACATCCTCGCCTTCGACGGCTGCCTGAATTTCTTCGCCGGTCCCGGCAAAGCCCCGTTCAAGGCTCCGTTCAACTTCTACAACGTCCACTACAACTCCACCCACGTGGTCGGCACTTCCGGCGGCAACACCGACGACATGAAGGAAGCCCTCCACTACATGGGACTCGGCATGGACCCGGCCGGTCTGGTGACCCATGTCGGCGGCCTCAACGCCGTGGTCGAGACGACGCTGAACCTCCCGGACATCCCGGGCGGCAAGAAGCTCATCTACACCCACGTGACGATGCCGCTGACAGCCATCGCGGACTTCGGCAAAGTCGGAAAGCCCGTCTATGACGAGCTCGACCGCCTCTGCAAGGCCCACAAAGGCCTGTGGAACGCCGAAGCCGAGAAGTACCTCCTCGCCCACGCCGACGAACTGTAGGCAGATTCCCGGGCTCGACCCGATTTCTCTGACTGCGTTTTAGAAAGCGACTGATTGTCCGTCAATTATGAATATGCCCCGGGGAAAGCGCCCCGGGGCATATTCATAAAATGTTCAGTCTCAATACTTAGGAATTGCGGTCAACCTGAGTCTCAGATCCGCGGCTTGCGGACAATGCGGATGATCAGCGAGAGCAGGTAGACCAGCAGGCCGTAGATGATCGGAATCGTGCTGACTTTCAGCCCGCCGAATACTACCCCGGGACTGATGACACCCCCTGTCTGATACAAGGCGTCAAAAGCATTGTACAGGCCGAAAAGCAGGGAAAGGAGGGCGACGACTGGAGCCGCAAGCCCGATTTCTTTGACCCAGCGGGGTGCCTTCCAGGCCGCAAAGAGCAGAGCTACCAGTAGGACGGTAATCAGACTCATCCACAAGGCCCCCCCCCCTTGCGAGAAGAGGTCGGGAAGGGACGACGCCTGCGGCACAGCGGTTTGGTGCGCTTCGGGTGCTGCCTGGAACGCTTCTGGCGGAGCCTGGAACGAATCGGGAAGAGCCTGCAGGAGGACGGAAAGTAGTGATTTCAGAATCATGTCATTCATAGGGTTTGGAATTAATCTTCTGATGTAAAGGTAAGCAGCCTCCCTCAAATGCGAAAGGCAGAATCTCCCTGTGAAGCCGTCGAATCCCCCTGTCCGTCACTGGGGAAGCGGCGGATAGCGGAATTATCCTTATTTTTGTCCTGACATGAAGAAAGCACTCTGCCAAGCCGGATATTACGCCGCCGCCATGATCCTGGTGGCCGTGATCCTGTTGAGTTTCGATTACAATTTCGGCGAAGCCCTCTTCGTCGGATCGATGTTCCTGCCAGGCGCGTTGGTGGCCCGCTGGATCTATCCGAAGATTTCCTTCGCACGACGCGGCGAAGGGATCCGCGATTGCCTGTTCGTGACGCTGGGCATCCTGGCTGCGGAACTGTTGTTTGTCCTGCTTGCGCACTATTTCATCCGGCGTTTCAGGACTGACCCCGGAGCCCTCTTCGTAGCGGATGTGGCCGACGCTTTGCTCAATCCGGTGTTCATCGCCTTGATTCTGCTGGTACTGGTAGCAGGCGACCTCTGGCTGTCGGGACTGCTTGAGCGTGTGTGGCCGACCTCGGAGCAGCCGCTGCGCATCATCTCCGACCGACGTGAAATTACCCTCCGGCCCTCCGAAATACGCTATATCGAATCCAACGACGATGAAGTCTGGATTCTTGCCACGGAGGGACGCCGATTCCGCAACAAGACCGGGATCTCCCAGTGGGAGGCGCTGCTGGGAGAAGATTTCCTGCGGATCCACCGTTCCTATCTGGTAAACCGGGCGTTCGTCACCGGCTTCTCGCCGGAGGAAGTCCACCTGGCGGAAACGACGCTGCCGGTGTCCCGTAAATACCGCGAACGTGTGCGGGCCCTTGCGGAGATTGTTAATTCTTGATGACGAGAGGACATTTTCTGCCAAAAATGCGTATCTTCGTGCAAACCAATTTGTTCCAATATGCGAAAAGTCCTTTCTTTCCTGATGGTCTGTGGCGCTTCTGCGCTGGTGGCCGCCTGCACCCCCAAAGCGGGCAGCCTGGAAATTTCCTTCAACTATAACAAACAGGCCGGTCCCGGCTCCAACCAATACGCCGTCTGGATTGAGAATGAAGCCGGCCAGGTTGTCAAGACCCTGTTCGTGACCGAGTTCACGTCCAAGGGCCGCAGCCGCGACGGATCAAAGCCCGCCCGCGGATACACCTACCGCACATCCTGCGTCCCGACCTGGGTCCAGCACGTCGGCGCCGAAAACCTGACCGACGAGCAGATGGACGCCTTCACCGGCGCCACGCCTGCCGAGAGCGGCGTCCAGGCCTTCACCTGGGATTTCACCGACCAGGCCGGCCAGCCCGTCGCCAAGGGGACGTACCGCTTCTATGTCGAAGCGACCTATAACGGCGCCAGCGTCGTGACGCACAGCGGCACGGTCGTCTCCGGCGCCCCGGCGGGCGACCTTCCAGTCGAAACCTCTTATATCGAGAAGTCCGACGAGCGCATCGACATGATCACGGACGTCAAAGCGCGCAAACAGTAACACCGGGGACAGCCTCTCAACGAGGTGTTTTCTCAACCAATTCAACAACAAGCACTTATAGTTTTGCCCCGGGGTATTTACCCCGGGGCAAAACTATTTCTTATTGAATACCAAATATTTCCAAAAGCGGGAAATGGAGGAATTTGGCTATTTCAGTTTTTGTTGCATCCACTCGGTCAGCTATTATTCTGGCCAAACCGCCCAATTCAGTATCCGGGAGGTTCACGAATCTCCTTTGTTTGATATCGAACCCGGATTCCGTTACAACCCGGATCATCTGATAATAATGTCTGTAATCCTCCGCAGAATCATCATCTGCCAGATCATATTCCGAACCGGAAACGGTATGCAGCATCTCACAAATCTGATCCAACCCGCCCCATACCCTACGCACTTCTTCATAATCGATCACATTGTATGAAGAGACGATCAAGTCCACGATCTGTTTTCTCTCCAGCAAAGACAACTGGTCATATATCCCGCTGAAGAAGCTGTAGCCAAGCGATTTCCCTTTCCGGCAGGACCTTAGCACCTCTGCACGGACGCAAAGAAAGTGCCGGGAGCAACTCCTGACAACAATCGGCGCCGAGAAAGGTGAATCCGACTCCATATAAGCCAGGAAATTCCATCGGTATTGCTCTGCTTTTCGAACAGCACTCTTCCCAATCGGATTGTTGCAGATATAGATGAAGTTGTCCTTGATCCATTGTTCTTTCACCTTCAGAGAACTGCCAAACCGCTCCTTGAAAAGAGGTCCCGACAAGCGGTAATAACGGTTATACTGTTGCGTGAAACGACTGTTCAATTCCCGCATCATCGCAGACATCGTCTGTCTGGAAGGAAACCTGGCCTCGATGTGGAAATGGTTGAACATAATACACACAGCTATCACACGCACATTGTATTTCCTGGCCAGAACACAAAACATAGTAAACCAGACCAGACAATCCGCCGTTGTATAAAAACAGATCCCTTTGTCCGCGGTGATTCCAAAGATGTGGACATAGCCTCTTGAACTAAATTTTCGCTCCGGTGTCATAGCACCAAAGGTAATGTGTACTATCCGTTTTATTTGCAGATTAATCGTTTAATTACTTTCCAATTGATAATCAACGAATTCAAAAATGGTATCCTCACATTTCCTTTGGCGAATGGCCTGCTTTTTTCTGTTTCTTTGTATTTGTGCTTCGCTAAAAAACAGCAATTTACGATTTTGCCCCGGGGTGTTTTCCCCAGGGCAAAAACGTAAAAAGCAGGTTCTCAAAGACTTCCGAAAACGGCTGGCTTTGGAGCTTTGCCAACCGGCGGCTACTCCCCGACGTGGAAAGCGACGCGGAGGTCTTCGACTTCCTGGTCAGTGATCGGATGGAGCTTGCCGACGGGCGTGGCGAGGATAAGCGACTTGGCGGCGAACTCGGCGACTTCTAGGCGGTCGAAGGCGTTGATCAGGCTGTCGGAAGCCACAACCACGGAGTCGTTGGCGAGCATCGCGCACGGGCGGTTCTTGAAGACTTCGGCCACCCGGCCCGGATCCGTGGAGTGGGCACCGAACTCGAATTTCGGCACGTCCTGCAGGAAAATCCAGCTCTCCGGAATGGTGCGGACATTGAACTCGGCGTCCGTGGTGCAGTAGCCCATCAGCGAAGGACACTGCGTCAGGATGATGGCATTGACCTTCGGGTTACGACGGTAGATCTCATAGTGGAGGGCGGTAGCGTGGCTCGGGGTCTTGCCGGCTTCGGCCATGCCGTCCTTGATCTGGACCAGGTCCTCCTCATCGATGTCCCAACGCTGCACGCGCGGCGGGGTGATGATGAAGTCGTTGCCGCGCCAGCGCATCGAAACGGTGCCGTAGGAGCTGCTCATCAACTTCTGGTTGCAGGCACGACGCACCATCCGCACGATCTCGGAGCGCAGGGCCCGCTCGTCGGAAGGATGCTCGACATTCATGAAATGCTGATAGTCGCCGATCAGGTGGTTCTCATGGAAGAGCAACTCCTCCTCGGTGAGGTAATGCGGTTCGCCCAGGGTCTTGGCATTGAGGATGGTACGGGCGCAGAGCTCAAGCGTCTCGAAACGCTGGTAAGCATCAGCGATGTCCTCGCCGCAGAGTACCACGCCGTGGTTCTCCATGATCACGGCCTTGTACTCCGGATTCTTCTTGAACTCCTCGGCAATCTTCTCGCCCAGGGCGGCGCTGCCCGGCACGTCATAGGGTGCGAACCCGATCGGGCCGCAGACATTGCGCGCCTGCGGAAGGATGCTCGTATCGGGAATCTGATGTACAATGCTGAAGGTCACCAATCCCGGAGGATGCGCATGGATGACGGAATGCATCTTGGGGCGGATCTTGTAGATCGCCTTGTGGAACGGATACTCGGAAGAAGGACGGTGCGGGCCGACAATGGTGCCGTCTGCCTTGACGCACATGATGTCCTTGGCGGTGAGGGAGCCCTTGTCGATGCCGGCCGGGGTGATCCACATGTCACCGTTCTCGTCCATGATGGAGAGATTGCCGCCGGAGGTCGTCGTGAGGCCGCTGCGGTAGATCCGGCCGATGATCAGCGCAAGCTGCTCCGCCGGGTGCATCAATTTCGTATTAAGCTGTTTCATATCGTACGGTGGATTTCTGTTGCAAAGTTAGCAATACTTGTCAAAAGGAGAAAATCTTATGCCCCAAAAAACAGGTCAAGCAAGTCATCCTCCGACACGCCGTCGAAGTATCGGGAGACTTCGTCAGGGCAGGGTGCAAGGGCGGCGCGCAGGGCAGCGCGTTCGAAATGGACGCCGACAAGCCGCGCGGCCAGCTGCCCGGCGGGCAGGCCGCCGAGAAAATCTCCCCCGAACTCCACGCCCGTCAGTACGCCGCGGTCCAGCGAAAGCCGGACCTCGACCGTCCCGCAGGCAAGGCGACCGCTGCGGACCAGGTCCGCAGCCTTCGACTGGCCATAAATCCATTCCCAGGTAGCAAATTTCTCCTCCGAGATGCGCCGGACGGCAGCGCGGCGCTCCTCCCCGAAAGGCAGCTCGCCGTCACCGTCAGAGAGCATCTCCTGCATGGCTGCCTGGAATCCGTCCAGATTCCGGAACTGCGGGAGGAAGTCCTTCAGGTTGGCCACACGGCTCTTGACGGATGCAATCCCTTTGGCTTCCAGTTTGGAGCCGGGGACGTCCAGCGCCCGCACCAGGGTGTCCAGGTCCACGTCATACATCAGGGTCCCGTGCACGATCTGCCGGTCGTGCCAGACCCGGCGGGCATAGCCGGAAACCTTGCGGCCGCCCACATAGATGTCGTTGCGGCCCGTCAGTTCCGCCGGCACGCCGAGCCGGCGCAGGGCATCCACCACCGGCTGCGGGGTCACCTCCCGGCCGACCAGGGTGTAATTGAGATTCTGCAGGTCATGATACACGGCGCCGCCGCCGGTCACCCGGCGCGCCAGGCAGATGCCTTTCTCCTCCAGGAAACCCAGGTTGACCTCGCTGTAGGCGTTCTGGTTGAGCCCGATGATGACGGAAGGGCGGTTGCGCCACAGATAAAAATAACTGTCGTCCGACAAATACTGCTCGAGGCAGTACTCGTCGAACGACATATTGTACCAGGGGTCGGTCGAAGGGTTTGTCAGAAACCGCATACGCTCGCCCCTCCGACTACATCTCGTTGCCGACTTTGCGGGCGCGCTCCGGCTTGTCGAGGTTGATGCCGTCGCTGGTCGCCACCTCCACGAGGATATTCCAACCGGCGCACAGATAGACATAGGGCTGCATCAGGCCGGCATCGGGAACGATGATCGTCCGCTCGAACGGAGTCGGCTTGGTGTCAATCGCCACGACATGCACGTTGGCACCCTTGAAGACCGTCTGGAATTTCTCATACTCGGCAGGGATCGGATTGACCAGGAATACGATATCGCCGTCCTGCATCACTTCCTCGATACCGTGGACGGCATAGGTGCCCTCCAGGAAATCGCTCTTGCGGCGGGTGATCTCATTGGTCTTGAGCGTCAGCTCTTCGGCCACGCCGTCGTTGTAGCCGCTGAAATAGATCGTATGGGCTCCCTTGACCCACTCCACGATCTCGGCAGGGATCTCCAGGGTCAGGGCCGTCTCCAGCTGGGCGGGAAGGTCCTTCAAGGCAGGCTTCATGTCCTTGCCGGCGAGGTGCCAGATGATGGACTCGCAGAACAGGCCCTGCTCGATCACGCTCTTGGTAGCGGCCACGGCCTCTTCCCAACCGCAACCGAGCACATGGCCGTCCACACAGGCCTGACGGATCGGGGTGTCGGGATTGGCGCTCAGGGCGAAGGTGTCCTTGTGGCCCTCGGCCTGGAGCTTCTTGGCCAGCATCAAGGCTTCCTTCGTACGACCGGAATTGGAGTCGATCAGCACGGTGTAGTGGCTCAGGTCATAGCCGCTGGCCTGGTGTGAGCCTTCGATCTGCACGTTCACGTCGAGGCCCATGGTGAGGGCGACACGACGGCTGTTCTTGGCCGGAAGCAGGCGGGATGAACCTTCGCCGGAGAACAGGATCTTGCCGGTCTTGCGGACGGAGTCCGCGACAAACTTGGAGCATGCAGGGTCAAACTTCGCCACAGTCGGGACGGTCCCCATCATCTCCTGCACCAGATAGTACTGGGCATACTTGCTTTCATTCAGATTCATAAATATCGGGTGTTTACTTTAGGGTCTTGCGCAGCGCCTCCAGGCGCTTGAGGTTGGTCTCCGTCTCGCCCTTGATCTGGCGCACGAAGCTGTTGTCATCCAGTTCGCCGATGGCCGCGATCATCTCGGCATCGCTCCGGTAGGTGGCGCGGCGGAACGGGTTCTCGTAGTCTTTCTTGCGGGTCAGGTAAACCTGGTCGCAGATGTACTGCTGGATCCGCTCCTCCTCCTTGATGGCGCGCTTCCAGTCCGCAGCAGAAAGGATCTTGACGCCGAACAGGGCGCAGAGGCACTGGACGGCATGGCGGAGCTTATCCTCCGGGTAGCGTTCCCAGAGTTTGGCATAGCGGGCATGGATGTCCTTCCAGGTCCGGAGCCGGCCGGCACGGATGTCGGCGCGAAGCTGGTCCACATCACCCTCCGTCATCAGTTGGCCGCCCATGTTGATCCAGGACGACTGGCGCTCGCCCTGATACTCGGCGGACAGGGTGGAAAGCTTGGCGCCGGGGTGGTTTTCGATATAGCCGAGGGCATTTTTCACCGCATAGTGGATAATCATGTCGCCGTAGGCGTGCCAGGCGTCATAGACCTTGCGGATGCGTACCGGACGGTAGGTCTTCTCTACCCCCTCGCCGAGCACTTCCAGCCGGTCGACGGCCGTGCGGTCTCCGGAGAAAAGCTCACGCCCCTTGGCGCAAAGCTCCTCCTCCGGGCACTCCGACGGGTCGAGGCCCTGGCTGCGCAGCCAGGCCTTCGCCGTCCAGATCTCGAGGATGCGGCGGCCCTCCAGGGCTTCCTCCATGCTGTCGGGGGCATAGGTATCGAACTCGATGTTCTGCACCTTGGTGATGCGCTTGTCGCGGGTCTGGTACTTCCAGCTGTTGCGCGCGAGCGCGTACATGTTGCGGATCCACCAGAAGGCGGGGAAAATCTCGAGCTCGCCCTTCTTCTCGTTGTTGGACAGCATGCAGAACGGCAGCTTGACGTGCATCTCCGCCGGGTAGGCACCCTTCGCCAGCAGCGTATAGGAAGCAAACACGGAGGAATGCTTGACCGAAGTGCAGAGGCCCGGCCAGAAGCCGCGGCCCGCGACGACTTCGTTGTCGTTGGTGCGGCTGTTGTGGTTGGATCCGACCGTGGCGCCGGCAGCCATGTTGCTCTGGCCCTTGACGCAGGACGCGATCAGGAAGGAATTGTTGTGGTGCTGCTCGTGCGCCGGGAAGATGAGGTTGTTGAGCACCTCGCAGCAGGAGATGGTACTGTTGTCACCGAGGATGGAGTCGATGACACGGGCGCCGTACTTGAGGTTGCAGTTGTTGCCGACGACAAACTTGACCGCCGTGCAGCCGTAGAAGATGCGGCTGCCGTAGCCGACGATGCCGTTGACCAGGATGACATTTTCGCCAATCTGCGAGGGCTCCTGGTCGGTGGACTTGATGGTGATGTTCTTGAGCTTGCTGGCACCCTTGATGTAGCAGCCGGAACCGATCTTGACGTCCTTGATGATCTCGGAGGTCTTGATCACGCAGCCGTCGCCCACGGTGCCGTAGTAGCCGCGGTGGGAGTCGACCGACTTCTGGGTCATCGTGCGGAGCTTCTCCTGGAGCTTCTCATCATCGACATATTTGCCCCAGAGATAGGCGTCGGCCGTGATCATCCCGTCGAAGGGATAGACGCCCCGGCAGCCGGTCTCGTTCATGATATCCAGGACTACGCGGACTTTCTCCGGCTCGCCGTCCTTGATGATGCCGTTGCCGAACTTGGAGTGGTCGGTCGTACACATCTCGTGGATATTGAACAGCATGCAGCGGTCGCCGATGATATAGTGGCTGAGATAGTGGACATCGTGGATGGCGCAGTCATCGCCGATGTCGCAGGAGTGGATCGAGGAGTTGGAGATGCCGATCGGCAGGCGCAGGTCATGGAACTGGAGGCCGTTCTCGGAGACCCGGCCGATGCGGACGGTCCCGTAGAACTTGTTGTTCTTGAGCATCTGCGGGAAGAATTCGTCCGTCACCCAGATGGTGTCCCAGCTGGCAGCGGTGTTGTCGTTCTTGACCAGGCGCTCGATCTCGTCGCTGGTGAGGTGACGCCAGCCGCCGCGCGGCTTGCGGACCTGCTTGTTGCGGATATAATACTTATCCTTGCCTTCGGGGAGATAGACCGGATCGATCCAGCCATTGATCAGCTTTTCGGGAGGCAGAACGGTAACTTTTTCCATAATCGGGTCCTTGATGCTTTGAAAACAATCCTTCAAATTTACGCATTCCCGATTTTATCTCAAATAGTTACACAGAAAAAAATCAAATTTCCTCCCCCGGGGAGAACATGGCCCGCACCTGCGGGACGAGGTAGCGTTTGAGTTCCGGGAAGACCGGCAGGTGGGCGCCGGGGTAATACACGGCCCGGCCCGGATAGTGCATCTCGAATTCCGGACCGCAGTGGACCAGTTCGTCGCCTTCGGCAAACATCCCGGTCGTCAGGGCGATCTCAGCCGGGCCCAGGGCGTCAAATTCCGTCCGCTCCAGGGCTTCGTAAGCGGAGCAGATCTCCTCCGTCACCAGGAAACTCACCGACCCGTCGCGGCGGGGCGAAAGGTACTTCACCTCGCCTGTCATCGTACGCAGAAGGGTGGATACGTGGAAATCCGGATTGACCAGGATCTTGCGGCGGCCGCGCAGCTTCTGGGCCCAGAAGCCGCCGAGCGAGAGCCCGACCACCAGGTCCGGGTCCTGCTCGGCGCACACGCGCTCGAGGAGCGCGAGCGCGGCCGCCGGCTCAATGGGCACGTCCGGCGCGATCACCTCGCAGGGCTTCAGGAGGATCCGCAGCGAATCCGCCATCTTGTAGGCGCCTGACGAGGCCAGGCCATGGATGAAGAGCACTTTCACGGGAGCAAAGATACAAAATAATGGTGGTCTCGCCATCCCGGCGAGACCACCACGCAATTCTAACCTAAAATTAAACCTATGAAAAAACTATTCGATGGTTTAAGAAGCAAGATTTGTGCCAACAACGATTATTCTTCCAACTTAATCGTCACAATCCGCACATCCTGCACCGGGCAGTCGCGGGCGTCGGTCTGCACGGAAGCGATCTTGTCGATCACGTCCAGGCCTTCGATGGTCTCGCCGAACACGGTGTACTCGCCGTCCAGCTGTGAACAGGCATACTCATCCTGCACCAGATAGAACTGGGAACCGGAAGACTCCTTGTACGGATTGACGGCATCGCCGCGGCGGGCAGCGGCCAGCGCGCCCTTCTTGTGCCGGTGCTCCGGCACGAACTCGGCCGGGACCGTATAGTCCGGACCGCCGGTCCCGAAGCGGGACTTGTTGGCGGCGTCCTTGGTCAGCGGGTCGCCGCCCTGGATCATGAAGCCGTTGATCACGCGGTGGAAGAGCATCCCGTCATAGTATTTCTCCAGGGCGAGCTTCGCGAAATTCTCGCGGTGCTTGGGCGTGTCCGCATAGAGCTTGATTTTGATGACACCCATCGAAGTGATGATGTCGAAGACCGGCTCGGCCGGCAGCTGGGCGATTTTGTCCATGGTTCTTTGCGTTTGTTCTGCTGCGGCGATGGAGTCTGCGGCAGCCTTTTCCGCCTCCTGGGCGGCTTTCTTGCCGGCGTTGTTACCGCATGAGGCCAGCAGCGCGACGGCGCCGAAGCAGCAGATGGTGAGAGTTAAGATACGTTTCATATTGCTTTTGATGATTTGATTTCCCGCCACGCGGCCAGTCCGTACACCCCGAGCAGCAGCGTGCCGGCCGTCATCTGCAGCCAGGCCGGCCGGGTACGGAGGTAGAACCAGTAGACAGCGAACATCGCACCTGCGATGAGCACGAACTTCCCGATGGTCTTCAGGTCATAAGGGATGGGATACTTCTTCTGTCCGAGGAACCAGCTGATCAGCATCGAGATGCCATAGCCGGCGAAGCCGCCCCAGGCACAGGCCCAGTAGCCGATCTTCGGCACGAAGATCACGTTGATCCCGATCATAACCACCACACCGATGGCGCTGATGATGGCTCCCCACCAGTTCTGGTCCGTGAGCTTGTACCAGAAGGACAGGTTGAAATACACGCCCATGAAGATCTCCGCCATCATCACGATGGGGATGACCCCGATGCCCTCCCGGTAGCCCGCGCCGATGAAGCGCTGAAGCAGCGGCATGTAGATCAAGACCGCCAGGAATGCCAGGAGCGTGAAGATGATGAAGTATTTGGTCCCGTCGGCCAGGGTCGCCGGGTTGTTCTTGTCCTTGTTGTCCGCAAATACGATGGGCTCGTAGGCATAGCGGAAGGCTTGCGTGAGCAGCGACATGATCATGGCGATCTTGACGCAGGCCCCGTAGATGCCCAACTGCACCATCCCCTCCTCGCCGGGCATCAGCTTCGGCAGGAGGATTTTGTCCGCCACCTGGTTGAGAACGCCCACCAGACCCAGCAACAGCAGCGGCCAGGAGTAGCGCAGCATCTCCTTCGCGAGCCCCCTGTCAAAGCCGTAGGCAATGCCCTTGATCTCCGGGATAAAGAGCAGCGATACCAGCGTCGTGCAGACCAGGTTCGCCACGAAAATGAGACCCACGCCGTAGTTGAACTGCTCGAAGATACCCTGCAACGCCGGGACCTTCGGCATCACGAGGAAGATGAAGAGGTTCAGCAGGATGCTCGGAATGATGAAAGCGAACTTCAGCACCACGAAGCGGATGGGCCGGCGCTGCTGCCGCAGGCGGCTGAATATGACCGCCTGGAAGGCATCCTGCGCCGTGATCAGCGCGAACATGCCGATATATTCCGGATGGGCCTCATAACCCATCGCCCCGGAAATCGGACGCAGCAGAATGAAAACCAGCGCCAGGAAACCCAGCCCCACGCCGCCCACCATCCGGAGCGCATTGCTGTAAACCATCCGGTCGTCCGTCCCCGGCTTGTTCGCGAAACGGAACAGGGTCGTCTCCATGCCGAAGGTCAGCAGCGCCAGGAAAAGCGCCGTGTAGGCATACAGGTTGGACACCACGCCATACCCGCCGCTCTCCGCCGGGATCATATAGGTATGCACCGGCACCAGCAGGTAGTTCAGGAACCTGCCTACGATGCTCACCAGCCCGTACAGGGCGGTATCCTTCGCCAGACTCTTCAGATTCATACTTTTGTCATGTCCGGCTTGACCGGGCATCTCTAGAATACAAAGATAACAAAAAAACCGGCCGAAGCCGGTATTTTCGTTATCGAGGAGCAGAGACTGGTTACGGGTACTTCACCACAGTCTCCCGGCCTTGTTGTACTTGAGCCGCCCGCCACGAGCTTTCTGAGGCATAAAAGAAAAGATAATAATCCCCCGCATTTAGCGTAAAGGAGACCGTAGTTTGTCCAGCCCGGAATGTATGTTCCTCGATTCTGGCTCTGTACGGTATCTGACTCGGATTCTCACTTACATAAGGATAAACCCAAACGCTGATCTCTTGACTTGGGACATTTTTAAGTTGGACGGTAAGGGTCCCCGTGCCATCCGGCAGTTTCGAACAACTGCAAAGCAAAAGCCCGGCGACAACACACAATACCATCCAACTCCTTTTTCTAATCAGCAGTGTCGTAATCAGAAGATGTATTTTTTCCTTCATCTTTTTAAATGTTTAAATGTTCGACAAAGATATGGACAGAACTATTATTGACATCTGACGCAAAGGGTATCTATTCTCTCTAAAAACAAGACTGATTATCAATGCTTTATATAAAACATTGCTTGTTTTGAAAGAAAAAGAAATCTGACGGAATGCTCGCAGCAGACCACTCCGGCCTCGCTAACGGAACCATTCCAGATAGCGGGACTTCCTCGGTGAGGATGATTTTGAGATTTCCGACTTTATCCGGTGTTTGCGTGCATAGAGCGCGTCCACGTCGACTCCCATCAGCACACTGATAGTCTGCATGTCCAATCCGGCAAATACATAGCCTACCAAGTAATAGGCTGGCTGACGCATCTTCGGATAATCTGCCCGGAAGTCGGACATGATGTTATCCAAATGCTTGTTTAATAATTGCTCGAACACCTCGTGGTCCCCGCCCCTGCCGGTAAAGTCCCAAATGATCCGGTCCAGGCGGCGCAGAACAATCCGGTCTGAAGCATGGTTCTTGTCCAATAGTCCCTCCTCATAGTCCGCACAGATTTTGCCAAGTGTACTGAAGTAATGGTGAAACAGACGATTAAGCTGTTGCTTCAGCACCGTCTGCCCCTCTCCCGCATTGGCCAACTGGCGGTTGACAGCCTCTATTGTCTGCTGGAGCCGGGCATTGTCCCTTTGTTGCTGTCGGATTCTCTGCCGGAAAATGGCGACAATTACCCCAACCACGATACAAAAAAGGAGGATAGATCCCCAAAGCATCTGAGATCTCCGTTGGGCAGATTGCTGCGCCAGAAGGGCATGGTTCTGGAAATACTCCTTCTGCGCTGCCAGTATTGAGTGGTCGAGTTGAATCCTCATCAAAGAATCTTGATAGTCAACCACTTCTCTGAAATCCTCCAGGGCCTCCTTGTACCGTTCTGCATCCACCTCTCTTAGGCTTCTCCAATACACCACTCTTTTTTCTGCCGGATACACTTCACTTAATTGCCGGAAAATCTCATCCGCAGAATCGACCTCACCTATTTGAGATAAACAAAAAGCAAACGCTGCCCATAGATTGGCCGACCGAATTGCACCACTTCCATCATCCGCTTCCATAAACAAAGCTGCCGCACGGTCTGCATTGTCCGTGCTGGATGAAACCAAATGTAACGCATAATCAGCCTTGATACGCGATTCCAGCGACTGGATTCCGTCTGTATGGGTCAAAAGAAAACAATAGATAGAATCTGCCTGCCCCCAAATCTGCTGTTTCGTCAACGCCAGCGCTTTCTTATACAACGTCTTCTTGGCCAACACCGAATCCGGCACCTGCAGGAAAGCCTCATACGCCCGGTCCAGATAGGGGAACGATTCGCTCTCCTGGTAGGTCGCAGCGTAAGTATCAGCGATTGCCTGGTTGACGAAACCGATGTATTTATTATCTGTCGCTCGATCCGTGAGCGCCAGTGCTTCCGTGTAAGTTACGATCGCCTCTTGATACTCTCCGGCATTATATTGGAGCCGCCCAAGGTAATACAGCGTCTTAAGCTTCTCGTCAGGAGTTCCACGGCGTTCGTAATACGACACGGCCGGAGCGAGGATGCTGTCGGTCTGGAGGTCGATATAGCACTTGTCCAGCGCCATCGAATGGAGCAATGCCATTCTGGCGCGAAGGGGACGACCGCGGACGGCCGTGCTGTCCAGCGCCCGGAGCACCATCAGGGCGCTGTCCGGACGTTCGTTGATGTAGGTCTCCACATCATTAAGTCTCGCCACGGTACGACTGCGCACCCCCGGCCCGCAGGCCACAAGCAGCATAGCCAGACACAGCAATGTTCCTATTCTCCAGAAAGGCTTCTTCATATTAGCACAAAGATAAACAAAAATGGCTCGCACTTGGCGAGCCATTCATGCAACAATTGTCTTGAATTTTAGTCGTTCAGGGAGAAGCGGCGGATCGCGACGACCTTGGCGTCCTTGTCGACGGCGGCGATCGCCTGGGCGACCGTCTTCTTGTCGTCGGACATCTGGTACTCCTGCTCGGTCAGGGTATTCTCCTTGAGGAACTTCTGGACACGGCCGTTGGCGATGTTCTCGATCATCTGGGCGGGGAGGTTCGCAGCCTTCTCGGCGGAGACGGTCTTGATGATCTCGCGGGCCTGGGCAGCCTGCTCCGGCGTGATCCAACCCTTGGCGGTGTTGGACTCGATATGATCCTCGCTGTCCACGTGGGCAGGGTTGATGCCGGCCTTCTTGAGGGCGGCGTCAACAGCCTTCTGGACCTGCTCTTCCTTGGTCTTCTCGACGGCGACCTTCTTCTCGCTCTCGAGCACCTCAGCCGGGCAGTCAGCCGGGGAGATGGCGACCGGGTTCATGGATGCGACCTGCATCACGACACCCTTGGCGAGCTCTGCGGGAACTTCCTTGTTGAAGCCCACGAGAGCACCGAGCTTGCCGTTCAGCGTGTGGATGTACTCCACCACGAAGGGGGCCTCCACGAACGCATAGTAAGCCAGGACATGCTTCTCACCGGTCTTGCCGGTCTGGGCCTCAACAGCCTCGGCCACGGTGTAGCCGTCAGCCATCTTGCAGGCCTTCAGGCCTTCGAGATCAGCCGGGCAGTTGGCGATGGC
>JAFYEZ010000008.1 GCA_017544005.1 Bacteroidales bacterium | reverse complement strand
CGGTGGAACGCGACTTGACATTCAATACCGCGATTTGATGTCGGCTAAATACAATCGTTCCTTCGGTCGCCTTCATACTGACCTTGAACGCCGCTGGAAGAATCCGGGCGATCATACAGATGTCCCGGCCGTCAACGCAACTGGCGATCTTTATGAATCGGTTTCTTCCCGATGGCTCGTCTCTACGGATGCGTTCGAGTTTACCCGCGCATGCCTTTCCTACGATTTGGCCCTTCCTTCCGTCAAAGGCGTTTCCGGTGTCACCATTTATTTCACAGCCAACAACTTCCTGATGATTTCCGCCCGCGAGGGCGTGTATCCGAGGCAGCGTATCTTCAATTCCGCCATATCCGGCAGTGTCAGCGCCCCCGCGAGCTCTTTCTCCCTCGGTGCCCGGTTTAGTCTTGGCGGTTAACCACTTGTAATACAGTACGATATGCAAAGACGCACCCCTCTCGAATGGGGGGGCGCCTTTGCATAATCGGCTATTTCTCTGCGAGTTAGCCGCCAAGGCTATTTGGCTGCGGCTGCGGCGTCCACCAGCAGTTTGAAGATGTTGGCGAAGATGGTTTCACCGCCGGTGACTATTCTGATGCTAATTTGGATTATTGTAAACTATTGTTTAATTTTGACGGAGGAAGTCGTTGAATTTCAGAGTCGAACCTATGAAAGAATCGCTGGAGCGATGAAAAAGGCCCTTTATTTCGTCTTGCTGATGTATCTTGCAATGGTGAATGCCGTGGCGCAAGAGTGGGACCCGAATACTGTCATGGTTGATTCGCTTACGACACAGAGTCATCTTCTGGATTTGCTCACCGGCAGGATTCCAGGGGTTCATATTACAGCGACCGACGGCATGCCCTGTTCCGAACCGGGGGTTGTCATCCGTGGCCGGAATGACTTAATCTCGAATTCAGCGCTTACGTTGATCGACGGCGTTCCGTATTTCGGATCACTATCCCTCATCAATCCTCAGGACATAGAGAGCATAACCGTTCTCAAGGATGTGGCGGGTATTCTGAGCTATGAGCCAAACGCATCCGGAGGAATCATTTCTATCCGTTTGAAAAAAGGTTCATCGGAAGGGTGGTCCGTTTCTGTCAAATGGGACTCCGGTATTGTCGCACGCCAGGGGCCAGATTACAAAACGGCAGATTTGCCGCAATACCTGCAACACTGGTGGCAGGCTTACTACAACCGTCACCTCTTAAGCAGTGGGACGGCTCCGAACGGGAACGATATTAGTCAGTGGCTTTTGACGGATTATATGAAAATTAACCCGTTTGACCGTCCCATTACTCAGGTCTTCGATCCGAAGGATGGAACCGTCAATCCGGCGGCAGGCCTGCTTTGGGGCGAAGATTTGGACTGGCGCAAACAGTTGGAGCGAATAGGATTGCGCCACGATGGTCTGGTCACCATTGAAGGCGGCTGGAAGAAGGCTAACTTGCGCGGATCCGTTGGCATAACCGATGAAGACAGTTACGCTGTCGGTATCGGAGGACACAGATATACCACATCTCTCTTCTCACAAGCGTCTCCGCTCCGGAATCTTCGTATTTCGGCTTCTTTTCAAGGCGCAGTTTCAAGAAATACAGGGCCGGTGGATATACAGACATCAAGGGATTCTGAGGTGGATCCCTTCACATTCGTGCGGATGATAGGCAATATATATCCGGTTCACCAACACGCGGAAGATGGCAGTTACATGTTGTCGAATGAAGAACGACAACTGGATTTCGGCTTTGTTACCGATCAGAATGGGTATATAAGGACATCCAGGAATCTGTACCAGAATTATAACGCCATCGAATCATTGAAGAAGTGGCAGGAGGATTATGATGAAGAAAAAATGGGACAGGGACTTGTCTCTCTCAGTTGGGAACCGATACCGGATCTTTTGTTTGAAGTGACTGGGAATGGCCTTCTGTCAAATAGTCGCCGTTCGTTTGCCCGTGGGATAGATGGAAACTATGAATACTGTTACAATACGGATGAAACAGATTTCTGTGTCAAAGAGACCGTCCGCTATCGGAAAACCGTCGGCGATCATCATTTCGGTGTAAGAGCGGAACACCGTAGTTTTTCCTATGAAACATACCAAGAGTTCCAGTTGCTCAACCACTACGAAAACAGTACCCTACGTGATACGACAAAAACAGACACATTCTATGAGGATTGGTTTTTGAACGCGGACTATGTATTCAAGGGAAAATACGCATTTTCTTTGAACTATAGGCAACTATCCCGGAATCGAACTGAGGAAAACACCAGTATTTTTCCGGCAGGAACACATACTTCCAGTCAACCCGGTCTCCCTACGTATGGTGGATCTGTTTCGTGGATGATTGACCGGGAAAACTTCTGTGCTGCCATTCCCTGGTTGGACAAGGCCCGGATTCGTATCAGTTGTGGCAAGATGTCCAATCAGGGAAGAGGGTATTTTGGGGAGTGGAATGCCGGATTGGATTTCGGGTTGGCAAAAAGAGTTGTCGGAAGCTTTTGTTTTTTTGACCGGCGGGTCAGCGACACGCTTTTTTTTATAACCATGGCTGATGGGGGTTTAAATACTTTCGGACCCACGATCCGCAACCGTGGATGGGAAGCATCTGTGGATGCTACCTTATTGAAAACCAGTAATTCGTTTCTATCCTTCGGCGGAAATTTCAGTTGCATTCATAATCGCATCATGAGCATCCCGCGCGGTGTGATCAGATCGGGGAATGTTATCTATGAAGAGGGCTATGCTATTGGGGATTATTATCTTCCGGTCTGGCTTGGTGTGGATCCCGCTACCGGAAAGTGCATTTACAAAGCCCTCCCTCCTGACGATCCGAATTATGAATCCTTTTCTTCGTCTGCCAATTACTACAAGGTGAACGGCGAAATGTGTACGAATAAAGCGACTTATGCTCAAAGAGAGCATTCCGGTCCCAGCGCCCCGCCCGTTGTGGGCGGATTCGTTATATCTTTCAAGTATAAGGCGCTCTCCCTTGCGCTGGATGGTTATTTCCAGTTTGGGGGCTTGATTCTTGACTGGGGGTATCATGATCTGATGATAACCAATAATCCCGACACCATGCATCGGCTTCATACAGACCTTGCCAATTCCTGGGAAAAAGTTGGAGACCAGACAGATATCCCGCAACTGGATAGCGGCAACGGATGGGCGTCCTATACTACTTCGCGCTGGTTAGTATCGTCAGATATGCTTGAGCTCACGCGGGCGTGTATCTCGTATGACATCAGGGGATGGCAAAAGGGAATTAAAGGAATTACACTTTATGTCTCCGCAAATAATTTCCTGATGATTTCCGCCCGTCAGGGGCTCTATCCCAGAATGGTGACCTACGGAACATCCACGCTCATGAGTGGAAAGGTTCCCTCCCGTACGGTATCCCTTGGCGTCAGGATGAATCTCAATTAATGCCGGGGTCTTCGCTTCTGGCCTTGGCGGCTAACACGCTGAGAGATAGATTGTAATGCAAAGGCGCACCCCGTCAGAAGTGGGGTGCGCCTTTGCGTAGTTGCCTATGGGTCAGGAGTTTGTCCGCCAAGGCTGTGAGGCCTGTTATGTTGTTTATTTGCCGGCGGCCTCGACGATAATCTTGAAGATGTTGGTGAAGATGGTCTCACCGCCGGTGCAGAGGGCTTCGGGGTGGAACTGGGTGCCGATGATGATGCCGCCGCCGTCTTCGTAGTTCTTCAGCGGAGCGACTCTTTCAACGCCTTCGATGATGCCGTCCGGAGACTTGGCAATCACCTTGAATCCCTGCGGAACGGCTTTGATGGCCTGGTGGTGGAAGGAGTTCACCACGGCCTTGTTGGCGCCGAGGGCTTTCTCGAGGAAACTGCCTTTCTCAATCTTGATGCTGTGGGTGCCGTAGGAGCCCGGAGTATTGCTCTGGCGATGCTTGATATAGCTGGATTTGATCTGCGAGGGGATATCCTGCCAGAGGCTGCCGCCGAAGGCGACGGCCATCAGCTGTTCGCCGCGGCAGATGCCCAGGACCGGAATGCCGCGCTTGACGGCGGCGCGGATCAGTTTCACGTCGAATTCGTCACGGGTGGGAACGACATCGCCCAAGTCGCGGATCGGCTCTTCGTTGAAATACTTGAGCGGGTCGAAGTCTGAACCGCCGGTCATCACGAGCGCGTCGATCGCGTTCACGACGGCCTCGATCTGGGCGTCGGAGTTGGTTACCGGAATAATGAGGGGGACGCCGCCAGCCAGACGGACTGCGCTGGTGTAGGTGGTGTTGACGCGGTTGGTACTGCCTTCAACATAGCCGGAGACGCCCACGATGGGGGCCTTGGCGGAAAGGCTGACGGTTGCAATCATTGCTGCGAGCGATAATAGGATCTTTTTCATATCGGGTATTGTGGGTTTTCGGACCGGGAGCAAAGGTAAAAAATAAATATGTTATTTCCCGAAATATGGCGTAAATTTGCAAATTGCCATTCCCCGAAGGGGAAAGGCACCCCAAAACGAAAAAACGATTAAAGATATGAAACCTACGCTCCTCGTCCTGGCAGCCGGAATGGGTTCCCGCTACGGCTCGCTCAAGCAGATGGACGGCCTCGGCCCCAGCGGCGAGTCCATCATCGACTACTCCATCTACGACGCCATCCGTGCCGGCTTCGGCAAGATCGTCTTTGTAATCCGCCACTCCTTTGCCGAGCCCTTCAAGGCCATGTACAATGCGGAGAAGTTCGGCGGCAGAGTGGCCGTTGAATATGTATATCAGGAACTTGACTATCTGCCGGAAGGCTACACCGTGCCGGAAGGCCGCGAAAAGCCCTGGGGCACCAACCACGCCGTGATGATGGCCGCTCCGGTCATCCACGAGCCCTTCGCCGTGATCAACGGCGACGACTACTACGGACCGGAGAGTTTCAAGGCCATGGCGGATTTCCTCTGCAGCGTGGAGAAGGAGCACGACCGTTATGCGATGGTGGGCTACCGCCTCGAGAATACCCTTTCCGACTTCGGCGGCGTCTCCCGCGGCGTCTGCGAGACCGACGAAAACGGTTTCCTGAAGACCATCACCGAGCGCTTCAAGATCGAGCGCAAGGGCGACCGAGTGATCCACGTGGTGGATGAGAAGGAACTTCCCCTGCCGGCCGGCTGCCCCGTCTCGATGAACTTCTGGGGCTTTACCCCCGACTATTTCAAGCACAGCGAGCACCTCTTCCGCCGCTTCCTGGATGCACCCGAGAGCAAGACCAACCTCAAGGCTGAATTCTTCATCCCCTATGTGGTGGATCATCTCATCCAGAGCGGCCGCTCCACCTTCAAGGTGATCGACTGCGACGCCAAGTGGTTCGGGGTCACCTACAAGGAAGACCGTCCTTTTGTGGTGGAGAAGCTTCGCAGCCTCTGCGACGCCGGTCTCTATCCGCACAACCTCTGGAACGTCAAATAAGCGCCTTCCCCGCGGCATGAAGATCACCCTCAAGCGTTTCCTCAAATATGTGCTGCTCCTGGGCCTGGCGGCGGTACTCCTCTGGCTCGCCTTCCGCAAGGTGGACTGGGGGGAGTTCTGGACCATCCTGGGTGACTGCAACTACTGGTGGATCCTGGCGACGATGGTTTTGCAGGCCGTAATTACCCTCATGCGCGGCAACCGCTGGCGGATTATGATGCGCCCCCTGAGCAAGGAGATCTCCCGCCACGAGAGCTACGACGCCTATGCCGTCTGTTACCTGGCCAACATGGCGCTGCCCCGCTCCGGCGAGGTGGTGCGCTGCGGAATGATCGCCAGTACCGGGAAGGCCACCTTCGAGGGGACCCTGGGTACGGTGGTCATCGAGCGGACCTGGGACCTGCTCTGCATCGTGCTGGCCGTCCTGCCGCTCTTCTTCGTGGGCCGCTTCCGCGATTTCCTCGTGGAGAAGATGTTCGCCCCGGCCGCCGAGTCAATGCCCTTCAGCTGGTTCTGGCTGGGGGTCATCGTGCTGGCGGTGCTCGTCGCGCTCTTCTTCGTGCTGCGCGCCTTCCGGCACAGAATTGCCGCCACCAAGGCCGGAGCCGCCCTCATCCGCTTCTGGAAGGGGCTGGTGGAGGGCTTCAAGGCGGGCTTCCGGATGGAGCGCAAGTGGGCCTTCTTCGGCTACACGCTCCTGATCTGGGTCTCCTACTGGCTCTGCTGCCTCTGGACCATCTACGCCTTCCCGGGCACCGAATCGCTGACCGGCCTGGACGCCCTCTTCCTGATGGTGGTGGGTTCGCTGGGCTGGGTGGTGCCGGTGCAGGGGGGATTCGGGGCCTACCACTTCCTGGTCACGATGACGCTGGTGCCCATCTACGGCTTTGCGGAATCGACCGGCCTGGCTTTTGCCACCATTTCCCACGAATCCCAGATCGTACAGATGCTGGTCTGCGGCCTCGTCGCCTGGGCCTCCTGGGCCATCTGTCACCGTAAAAACAAGAAACAACCAACCCAACAGATATGAAATCGATTCTCGGCATCGGCAACGCACTGACCGATATCCTGGCCGTCCTCCCGGACGACTCGCTCCTGAAGAAGTACAACCTTCCTCCGGGAAGCATGCAGCATGTGGACGCTCCGACTGGCAACAAGATCTGGGCGGACCTCAAGCAGATCGGCGTACAGTATGTGGCCGGCGGCAGCGCGGCGAACACCATCTCCGCTACCGCCATCCTCGGCATGCCCTCGGCCTTCATCGGCAAGGTAGGCGACGACGAACTCGGCTCGCTCTTCCACTCCGACCAGAAGCAGAACGGCATCCGCAGCATCATCCTCAAGGGAACGGCCGCCTCGGGCCGCGCCATGGTCTTCATCACCGCGCCGAACGCCGACCGTACCTTCGCCACCTACCTGGGCGCCGCGCTCCAGCTGGAGCCGGAGGACCTCAAGCCGGAGTATTTCGAAGGGTATGAGCACGACTATCTGCATCTGGAGGGCTATCTGGTTCAGAACCAGCGCCTCTTCCGCCGCGCCGTGGAACTCGGCAAGGCCCACCACATGACCATCTCGCTCGACATGGCCTCCTACAACGTGGTGGAATCGAACAACGCCTTCCTGCATGACATTGTCCGCAACTACGTGGATATCGTCTTCGCCAACGAGACCGAGGCCAAGGCCTTCACCGGCCTGGAGCCCGACGACGCGTTGAAGGCAATGGCAGAGATGTCGAAGATTGCTGTCGTGAAGGTCGGCAAGAAGGGCTCGATGGTTCGCAGCGGCGACGAGTATCACTTTATCGACCCCTGGCCGGGCGAGGCGGTGGACGCCACCGGTGCGGGAGACACCTATGCCGCCGGGTTCCTCTACGCCCTGGCGAATGACCAGTCGCTCGAAATCTGCGGCCAGGTGGGCAGCGCGCTGGCAGCCCGCGTGGTCGAGGTCATCGGCACCAAAATTGACATTCCCCGCTGGCGCGAGGTCAAGAAGGAGATCCGCCGCCTGATGGGCGTCACCGAATAACACAGCGAAAGGATGAAGTTCGAGGTTGTATCACGCGATAGGGCTTCTGCAGCCAGGGCGGGCCGGCTCACCACGGATCACGGGGTGGTCGAGACCCCCATCTTCATGCCGGTCGGCACCGTCGGCAGCGTGAAGGGGGTCTATCACCGCGACCTGCGGGAGGATATCGGCGCGCAGATCATCCTCGGCAACACCTACCACCTCTACCTGCGTCCCGGACTGGAGATCCTGCGCCGCGCCGGGGGCCTGCACGCCTTCACCGCGTGGGACCGCCCGATCCTCACCGACAGCGGCGGCTTCCAGGTCTTCTCGCTGACGCAGATCCGCAAGATCACGGCGGAGGGCTGCACCTTCCAGAGCCATATCGACGGCTCGCGTCACACCTTCACCCCGGAGAACAACGTCGATACCCAGCGTATCATCGGCGCCGACATCATGATGGCGCTCGACGAGTGCTGCCCGGGCGACGCCGACCACGCCTATGCCGCCAAGTCGTTGAAACTGACCCAGGGCTGGTTGGAGCGCTTCGCCCGCCGGTTCGACGAAACAGCGCCGCTCTACGGCTACGAGCAGGTTTTCTTCCCGATCGTGCAGGGGTGCATCTATCCGGACCTGCGCAAGGCGGCGGCCGAGCATGCCGTCAGGATGGACCGCGCCGGCTATGCCATCGGCGGTCTGGCCGTGGGTGAGCCCACGGAGAAGATGTACGAGATGCTCGAGGTGCTCCATCCGCTGCTGCCCGCCGACAAACCCCGCTACCTGATGGGGGTGGGAACGCCGGCCAACCTGCTGGAGGCCATCGACCGCGGCGTGGATATGTTCGACTGCGTGATGCCTACGCGCAACGGCCGCAACGGCATGATTTTCACTTGGCAGGGCAAGATCAACCTGCGCAACCGCAAGTGGGAGGACGATTTCTCCCCGCTCGATCCCGAAGGCACCTCCTTCGTGGACCGCACCTATACCCGCGCCTACCTGCGCCACCTCTTCGTCTCCGGGGAGATGCTCGCCGCCCAGATTGCCAGCGAGCACAACCTCGCCTTCTACCTGGAGCTGGTCCGTCAGGCCCGTGCCCATATCCTCGCCGGCGACTTCCACGCTTGGAAGGAGTCCGTCACCCCTCAACTTGAAAACCGGTTGTAGCCATGAAAAAGAAGTTCCTGTTCAACAAGCTCGACTGGTATATCATCAAGAAGTACATCGGTACCTACTTCTTCACGATTCTCATCGTGATCCTCGTCGTGGTCATCTTCGACGTCAGCGAGAAGATTGACAAGTTCGTGGACAACGAGGTGCCCCTCGGCGAGATCATCTTCGACTACTACGGCGGCTTCATCCCCTGGATTCTCAACAGTTTCGGACCGCTGCTCGTCTTCATTGCCGCCATCTTCTTCACCTCGCAGCTGGCCTCGCACAGCGAGATTATCGCCATGCTCAGCAGCGGCGTGAGTTTCCGCAGGCTGCTGTTGCCCTACATGGCCTCGGCCACCCTGCTGGCGGCGCTCTACCTCGTGCTGGGATTCTACATCATCCCGCCCGCCAACCAGCACCGGCTGGACTTTGAGAACAAGTACATCAAGACGCAGAAGACCAACCTGAACAGCCGGAACGTCCACTACCAGATCGCGCCCGGCCAGTTCGTCTATGTGGAGCAGTTCAGCAGCTGGTCCAATACCGCCTACCGCTTCACCCTCGAGACCATCGAGGAGGGGCAGCTCAAGTCCAAACTCTCTGCGGAATCGGCCGCCTGGGACAGCGTGAAGTGCTGCTGGAAGCTGCGCAACTACTATCAGCGGGACTTCTACGGCGAGTCGGAGGTGGTCCACGCCGGCCGTGCCAAGGATACGCTCATCAGCCTCACGGTGGAGGATTTCTACCGGCGCAAGAATATCGTGGAGTCGCTCTCGGAGCCGGAACTGGAAAAGCTTATTTCCGTGCAGAAGATGCGCGGCGACGACATGGTCAAGTATGCCCTCATCGAGAAGCATACCCGCATCGCGACCCCCTTCAGCGCCTTTATCCTGACGCTGATGGCCGTCTCGCTCTCCTCGCGCAGGCGGCGGGGCGGAATCGGCCTGAATATCGGCGTGGGGCTCGCCCTGAGTTTCTCCTACATCCTCTTCCAGCGCTTCGCCCAGATGTTCGTCCACACCGGCACGCTGCCCACGGGGCTGGCCATCTGGATTCCGAACATTCTCTATGCCTTCATTGCCTACGCCCTCTACCGGCTGGCGCCGAAATAGTGAATAATCAATCAAACAGATAAACCCATGAATCCGAAAAGCAACATCAAATTTCGCCTGATCGTGATGAACTTCCTGATCTTCGCGGTCTGGGGATCCTACCTCATTTCGCTGGGCATTTACCTGCACAATGTGGGGATGGACAGCAAGATCGGGCAGTTCTATGCCATGCAGGGCATCATCTCGCTCTTCATGCCGACCCTGATGGGCATCGTGGCGGACCGCTGGATTCCGGCGCAGAAACTGCTCGGTATCTGCCACGGCCTGGCCGCCCTCTTTATCGGCATCTTCGGCTGGATCGGGATGCGCTACGGGGCGGAAGTCACCTTCTCGCAGCTCTTTCCGTGGTACGCCCTCTCCGTGGCCTTCTTCATGCCGACCATCGCTCTGGGCAACTCCGTTTCCTACAACGCGCTGACCCAGAACGGACTGGATACGGTCAAGGCCTATCCGCCCATCCGTGTCTTCGGCACCATCGGTTTCATCCTTTCCATGTGGATCGTGAACTTCACGGGCTTCAAGGAGAACTACAACCAGTTCTTCGTCTCCGCCGCCTGGGGCGTGATCCTCGCCGTCTATGCGTTCACGCTGCCCAACTGCCCGGTGAGCCGGGGCCAGAAGGGCCAGTCGCTCGTGGATATGTTCGGCCTGCGGGCCTTCGCCCTCTTCAAGGACGCCAAGATGTGCATCTTTTTCATCTTCTCCTTCCTGCTGGGCATGTGCCTCCAGGTGACCAACGGCTTTGCCGGCCCGTATCTGGGTTCGTTCGGCAGCCTGCCTGAGTATGCGGACGCCTTCGCCGTGAAGAACAACGTCTTTCTCTCTTCCATCTCGCAGATTTCCGAAACCCTCTGCATCCTGCTGATTCCCTTCTTCCTCAAGAAGTTCGGCATCAAGAAAGTGATGCTCATCGCCTTCATATCGTGGGTGCTCCGCTTCGCCTTCCTCGGCGCCGGCAGCCCTACGGGATTCGGCCTGGTGCTCTTCGTCCTCTCGATGATCGTCTATGGCGTGGCCTTCGACTTCTTCAACATCAGCGGTTCGCTCTTCGTGGACCAGAATACCGACGAGAGCATCCGCAGCAGCGCCCAGGGAGTTTTCATGATGATGACCAACGGCCTCGGCGCCACGGTCGGTTCGCTCTGCGCACAGCTGGTGGTCAACCGCTTCACCGCGGGCCGTACGGGCGCCGAACTGATGGCGGGCTGGTCCACGGCCTGGTACATCTTTGCCGCTTTCACCCTGGCCGTCGCCATCCTCTTCGCCATCGTCTTCAAGTACAAACACAACCCGAAGGAGGCCTAGCGCCCGCTTTGCCGCATGTTTGATTTCATCCATATCACCTTCATCGACATCCTCGACATCGTCCTGGTGGGGCTGCTGATCTTCGAGATCATCCGCTTCTTCCGCAAGACTTCGGTGATGGGCGTCTTCCTGGGCATCCTGGCCATCTATGTGACCTGGCTGATTGTCCGCGCGCTCAACATGAAACTGCTCTCGTTCATCCTCGGGCAGATCCTCGGCGTGGGCGTGATTGCCCTGATCATCCTCTTCCAGCCGGAAATCCGCCGCTTCCTCTTCAGCCTGGGCAACCGCATCAAGTCGGCGCCGCGGCGCTCTTTCTTTGCGCGGCTGATCTCGGGGCAGCAGACGGGGATGAGCCCGGAGAACCTGGGCGAACTGACGGCCGCCGTCCGCAAGATGTCGGAGACCAAGACCGGGGCGCTGATCGTGCTGCAGCACGGCAGCAGCCTGAGCCGCTACATTGAGACGGGGGACACCCTGAATGCCGGCATCAACCGCCGCCTGATCGAGAACATCTTCTTCAAGAATACGCCGCTGCACGACGGCGCCGTGATCATGGGTCCAGCTTCCGTCATCGCCGCCCGCTGTACGCTGCCCATCTCGGAAAATCCGGACATTCCGCCGCAGTACGGTATGCGCCACAAGGCCGCCGTGGGCATCTCGGAGGTCACGGATGCTTCGGTGATTGTCGTCTCGGAAGAGACCGGGGAGATCTCCTTCGTGGAGCACGGCGTGATGCAGAACAATATCGGCCTGCCGGCCCTGCGCCTGGCCATTGAAAACTCGTACAAGTAGGAGGCTGGGGAATGTCGCTCGAGGGGAAACTGGGATTTGACCGCGTCCGGGGGCTGGTGCACAACCGCTGCCAGAGCCTCTACGCGCAGGCCAAGGTGGCCGAGGAGGAGATTTCCCGCGATGGGGAGGAGATCCTCGCGCGGCTCCGCCTGACCGACGAGATGCGCACCATCTGCCTCTTCGAAGACGATTTTCCCGTCAACGGCTATGTCGATACGCGTCCCTTCCTGGTGCCGCTCGACGCCGAGGGAAGCTGCATCGACCTGCCCTCGCTCATCAAGCTGCGCACCGCCCTCGAGACGCTGCGCCAGCTGCTGGCCTTCTTTGCGCGCAGCAAGGAGGACCTCTACCCGAATCTGCGGGCCTTATCGGCCGATGTCACCTTCGATCCGGAGATTGCCCGCCGCATCGCCGCCATCCTGGACCGCAACGGCAATGTCAAGGACAGCGCCTCGCCGGAGTTGGCTTCAATCCGCCGCTCACTGCGCGAAAAGGACGGCGTGATCGCCACCCGCATCGCGGCCATCCTGCGCTCGGTCAAGGCCGAAGGAATCGTGGGGGAGGAGGTCTCCGCCACGGTGCGCGACGGTCGCACGCTGATTCCGGTGCCTGCCGGCGCCAAGAAGCGGCTTCCGGGCTTTGTCTATGACGAATCGGCCAGCGGCAAGACGGTCTTTATCGAGCCGATGGAGGTCGTCGAACTGGAGAACCAGGTCCGCGAGCTGCAGTTTGAGGAGCAACGCGAGATCCAGCGCATCCTCTTCGAGTTTACCGAAGCCATCCGCCCGTCGCTGCCGGAGCTCGTGCATGCGTCGGACTACCTGGGCGAAATGGATTTCATCCACGCCAAGGCGATGGTGGCCGTAGATATGATCGCCGGCATGCCCATCCTTTCGGACAACGGCGAACTGACCCTGCGCAAGGCGCGCCATCCGCTGCTGGAGGCCTCCTTGCGCCGCGAGCACAAGGAGATCGTGCCGCTGACGCTCACCCTCACGCGCGACAAGCACATCCTGCTCATTTCCGGCCCGAATGCCGGCGGCAAGTCGGTCTGCCTTAAAACAGTAGGCCTGCTGCAGTATATGTTCCAGTGGGGTATGCTCATCCCTACTTCGGAAATCTCGGAACTCCCGGTGTTCGACGAGATTTTCATCGATATCGGCGACGATCAGTCGCTCGAGAACGACCTGAGCACCTACAGTTCGCACCTGGCCCACCTGCGGGAGATTCTCGAAAAGGCGGGCGAACGCACGCTGGTGCTGATCGACGAGTTCGGCAGCGGCACGGAGCCGGCCGCCGGCGGGGCAATTGCCGAGGCCGTGCTGAGCGAACTGGACCGGCGTGGCGTCTATGGCGTGGTCACCACCCACTATACCAACCTCAAGCTCTACGCCTCGGGCAGCACCGGCGTCATCAACGGCGCGATGCTCTTCGACGCGGCGGCCATCCGCCCGATGTTCCAGCTCGAAATGGGCCTTCCGGGCAACTCCTTCGCCTTTGAACTGGCCCGCAAGATGGGGCTCCCGGAGCCGCTGGTGAAGGATGCCGAAGAGCGGGCCGGCACGGAATACGTCAGCATCGAGCGCAACCTGCGCCGGATTGCCCGCAACCGCAAGGCGCTGGACGAGAAGCTGGCCCACATCAAGGCCACCGACAAGACGCTCGAGGGGCTGACGGACCGCTACCAGAAGGAACTCGCCGAGGTTAAGGCCCTCAAGAAACAGATGCTCGACGAGGCCCGCGAGGAGGCACGCGCCATCATCGCCGGCGCTAACAAGCAGGTGGAGCGCACCATCCGCGACATCCGCGAGGCGCAGGCCGACAAGGAGAAGACGCGCCTCATCCGCAAGGAGATGGCCGATTTCAAGGAGGGAATCGACCGCGAAACGCTGAGCGAAAACGACCGCAAGATTGAGGAAAAGATGGCCCATATCCTGGCCCGCAAGGAGCGGGAGAAGCAGCGCAAGGCCCAGCGCGGCGAACGCGAGGCAGCGGCTGTGGAGGCCATCAAGGAGGCGCTTCCCAAGCCGGTGGCGCCCGTGCGTGCCGGCGAAAAACCCGCCGACGCTCCGCTGGCGGTGGGCGACAAGGTGATTGTCCGCTCCAACGGCCTGCCAGGCGAGATTTCCCGCATCAGCGGCCGCGACCTTTTTGTCGTCATCGGCAGCATCACCAGCCGCATGAAGGCCGACAAGGTGGAGCGCGTCTCCGCCACGCAATACCGCGAACTGACCAAGGGCACCGCTCCGGTCCGCAAGAGCTACAATTCCTCCTCGCTGTCCGAGCGGCGGCTGCAGTTCTCCCCGAGCATCGATATCCGCGGCGAACGGCTGAACGATGCCATGGAGATCGTGGTGCGCTTTATCGACGACGCCATGATGCTCGGCATGGGGCAGGTGAAGATCCTGCATGGCAAGGGCAACGGCGTGCTGCGTGAGGAGATCCGCAAGTATTTGCGCACGGTGCCGGGCGTGGCTTCTGCCCGCGACGAGGCAATCGACCTGGGCGGCGCCGGCATCACGGTGGTAGAATTCGATCTGTAAATCCCGGACAGGATGGAGGAGAGCGGTTGGAGCGGTCTTACTGCGCGGCTGGCCTACGTGCTGCGCTCACTGGCGGATTTGCTGGTGCCCCGGCGGTGTCTGGTCTGCGGCTCATCGTTGGAGACCGTGCCGGTGGGAGCACCCCGTTACGGGCTTCCGGAGCATCTCTGCCCGGATTGTCTGGAGGATCTTCCCGAAACCTATTTCTGGAGCTGGGAGGAAAACCCCGCTGAGCAGCAGCTCTGGCACCGGGTGGGCATCCTGCGGGCCGCCTCGCTCTATTTCTACCGGCAGGGGAGTGACTATACCCGTTTGGTGCAGGAGGTCAAATATGCCGGCAATCTGCGCCTGGGGCGAGCGCTGGGCCGGGAACTGGGGCTGCGGATGCGGAGCCGTTTCCTGCAGCCGTTTGTCGAAGAACTCTCCGGAGAGGCGGTTCCTCCGGTGCAGGCGCTCGTGCCGGTTCCGCTCCATGTGCTGCGTCGCCTGAGGCGCGGCTACAACCAGGCGGAGGTAATTGCCCGCGGCCTTGCGGAAGGTTTGCAGGACCGGCCGCTGCCCGTCGTGACGGATTTGCTGCGGCGCGCTCGCTATACCCGCACCCAGACTCGTCTGGATGCGGAAGGCAAGCGGCGCAACGTGGCCGGGGCCTTTGTCCTGAGGCCCAAAGCGGCGGCCCGCCTGCAGGCGCAGGGCATCCGTCATCTCTTGATTGTGGACGATGTCATGACGACCGGTGCAACCCTCTCAGAGGCCATCAGGCCCCTGCTGCCGCACTTCCGCGTCAGCGTGGCCACCATTGCCTTCGTGGAGTGAAGAAATCTCCCTGCAAATAGGATCCTTGACGGCGAAACTGCCATAGACCTGTTCCGATGCCGCCCGACAACCTCCGCCACAACGCTGGAATGATGGGCATTTGCCGCATTCTTCCGGAACGGCAGCGTAGTATTCCTTAATCCGGGGATCGCCAAGGATGTCGCCAATGTCCCTGGAATAAATATTCCCCAACACTCGGGGAGAATGGTTGCAGAAGCGTACGTCCCCGCTATAGTTTACCGTGAGCGGACGGCCGGACAGTTCTGTGGTGCAGCGGGTAAAGGAAATGTGAGGATACTTTTCCGTATCCATCAGGCAAAGAGGGGTACATACACCGCTGACGAAACGCATCTCCGGATTCGCGACGGCAAACGCCTCAACCCCGGCAAAAGCTTCTTCCAGCATTATTCTGTCCGGGACGAGTTCCCGCAGATTCCGGATCCCGTTTCCGCCGATATTGAACCGGTTCACCATCACGGTCCGGATGCCGCAGTCCCTGATGAGCGAAAGGGTGGCCGTCACATAGGGAGCATTTACCCGGGTAATCACCAGAACCGCAGCGCCGATACCTGTCTTCCCCGTTCGTTTCAATGCATCAAATGCCTTTCCCCAGGAACCGGGCAGACCGGTAAGGGTTTCATGGATAGCGGCATCTGAACTGAGCAGGGGAATCTGGATAGCGCCAACGCCCAGACTGATAAAGTTATGGAGGGCATCCTCATCTAAGAGGGTGCCGTTGGTAAGAATGTTCACCTTGCAGCCTTTGAACCTGGCATGAAGAACCAGATCGTGTACGTTGGGCAGCAGAAGCGGCTCACCTCCTGAAAGTGAAAGATTACCGACAGACGCCTGGGAAAGCAGTTTTTTTAAAGTCTTCCGGGCCAATGCCGGATCGGGCGCCGGAATGGGAGCGTTGCCGTCCCTCCAATAATTATAACAGAACCTGCAACACTGGTTGCAGGCTTCCGTGATCTCGAAAACGACATTATCGATGTAAGCCCTTGCCATCAGAGAATTTGAATGACAGTGGCACCATACGCCACCTTGTCCAGTTCTTCAGGATTCTCCCTGATTACCCCATGTATCTGGACAACCGCTTCACCCCTGTAGGTTACACTCCCGGACAGCGGAACCTCAAAGGTCGAAACCCCGGTATCCGTGATGACCAGTTCCGCCCTTTGCAATTCCGTTCCTTCCGTATTGTTCGGGATAACCTTGAGGATGTACTTCTCGAAAGAGGGGGCCTTGATGGATATGGAGAAGATGTCTCCGGGACTAATTTGATAATACCGGTAAGAGGGCTCGTTATGCTTGATCGAAAGCGAAACGATATTGTTTTTCAGGGGCTCCACCGCCACGTCGTAACAGGTGACCATTACCCCGTCATGCTCGCAGGATGCCGCTGACAGCATAGCCAGGCAGGTGAGCATGATCCCGCCCAGACGATACTTCGCCCATATGGCTTTTGCATTCTTCCCACGGGAGAAAAACACCCAGGCAGACGCCGCCAGAAATGCGGCCCCGACAATGAAATAGATGAAATAATACTTCGTTTTCATGGTAATAGCGTACTATCCTGTTTCATTACTTACCGCCATACTTGCCGGCGAAGAGAATTGTACCGGTGCTATTCTCTGTGATAAAGAATAGGAACGGGCGGTCGGCGTGGAAATAATACATAGACGGGTGCGCTCCCAGTGTTTCCATGGATGCAATCGTAACCGCAGCGGCTTCCGTACCGGATTCGTCCACCTTGACAACAGATTTCTGAAGGATGCGATTCAAAAGGACGTACTCATCTGTCATCCTGCTGAAGTCGGCCTTTGGGGAGAACGCCGTTGTCATCCCCATTTCTCTCATGATATCCTGATACTCCACTTTATAGTCTATTTCGAATCGTGGTAGCCATACCTCGGCTTTCAAACCATGCCCGGGATGAGGAAGTTGGCCCGTGCTGCTCAGTGTCTGAATAATGTCCTGCGCAGTAGCATTCCCAGCGGGAAGAGCTATCAGCATGGAATAAGCGCCATTTCCATACGGCAGCGACAAATACCCGCCCTGCCCGTCCGGAGAAGGATTGAGATTGAAGGACGCGGTCTTTTTCATAAACTTGACCGATTCCCTGGTCCCGTCTGCTTTCGTAAATTGTCCGTTTTCCGTGGCTGATTTATCGAATTTGTCTGCCCAGACGCCTTTGAACCAAAGTGCATCAAGAAACATGATGCAAACTTCATTCAACCAGGCTTCGTCCGCTTTCAGCAGCATCTCCTTAATCATTCCGTTGGTATTCTTTGAACACCAGTTGTTGACCTTCTCCCGGACGGCAGAAGTCTTGGTGAAATCCACTTGTTCAAAAAGGGCTTTGTAGGTTTCGGAAACAGAGGAGACGTAATTAGCCTTCAGGTTCAATGTAGGAGCTGTCAGGACACTCCGGACAGAGGAAACTTCCGTCAGTTTATCCTGTTCCGGCAATTCCCGGATCAGCCTGCCAAAGAACTCGCTCACGGCAGCAGCATCTTTCCCATATCCGAGAACTTCGCAAATCTCCTGCGCGGTCTGGCCATCAGCCCCGTCAAGCAACATGCCCAGGATATACTGAAGGCCAAGCGGAGAAATGATGTAACTACCGTCGGCTTTCGCATCTACAGCGGCCAGCAATTTGAGTGCAAACTGGTTGCCGGAATATACCATCGCATCCTGCTCCGAAGTCAGGACGATGGGAGCATAGGGATTGTCGTCCATTGTAATGGGCGTATCATTACCGCAGCTGGGCAGCGAAGCCAACGCGAGCATGAATGCAAATAGGGTAATGAGTCTTTTCATAGTCTTGTGATTATTTATTGATTATTTATCGATCATGAACCGGATACCAAAGATAACGGACAACATCACAGGATGTTCCGTGCGATAGGTTTTAGGAATAATATCGTCTGCCAGCGGCAGCCAGGAGAGGGTGGGCTCCAAGTAGAGGCCCGCATGCTTCGTCATCATCCACTGGGCGCCGGCGGCCCCCAGTAGCGAGAATTCTATTCCGTCACAACCATATACCCTTCTTCCATCCACAGTTCCCGCCAGGCAAAGTTCAGCCTCCAATCCGCCTCCTATATAGATGTCATATCGGTTACCGGAGAGAATGCTCAAATCCACACGGAACGGAATTCCTAAATAATGAACTTTTTGCGTTACCCATTTGTATTGATTCTCCGCGTATACTTCTATTTGAGAAGAATACAGGGAATAGTCAAGTCCGCTCGTGATGCGCGTCCGCTCTGATATCGGATATCCTACTGAGAGTCCCGCCCTGAAAGGAAAGAAATGACGCGGAGGGGTCGTGGGTTTAGTTCCGGCATCCGGACCTTCATGCGGAGCAGAATCAACCGGTTCACCAGATATGCCGGATTGTATCGTCTGTAGATGATTCGCCAACAAGGAGGTGGCAAGGAGACCAGCGGTGCCGACACCGGCGATCTTGAGGTCTTTCGTGCCGATGTGAAGAGTTCGGGAAGCACGAGTTTTGGGCTCCGGCCCGATTTCAATTGCAGGGGCAGATGCCTGGTTTTCGGGAGCAGGATTCGCCGTGGAGAGGTTCTCCGCGATGGATGGCGCTTCTGTGACGCTTACCTCCGCGGTGGATTTCACCGGCTCCATCGCTGCGTTTGGCGTTTTCACAGGCCGTGGCACTACCCGTTGAGTGGGCGGCATCTGCGGCGCAGAGGGAACTGGCAACGTGGGAGATACTTGCGGTGCGGGCTGCACCTGTGCAATGGCTTCCTCCTGAAGGGTAGGGGTCTCTTTGGTTTCTTCGGGTCCTTTCAACAAGAGGAATAAGGCGAGACCTGCCGCTACAGCAGCTGTTGTAAAGCCAAGGGCGAGGCGGAACCGACGGCTGGCGGCCGCTTTCACTGCGTGGGCTTCGCTCAGTCGGGCAAAACCGCCAGCGGGAAGCGGACTTTCGTAAGCCTCCAGTTTATCTTTGATGATCTGTTCCCACCGTTCCATTTACAACCTTTTTACCTTTAAATACTTGTTTATCTCCCGTTTCAACTGGTTCCTGGCCTTCGCCAATATGCTCGCTGAACCTTTTTCGCTGATACCCAACATCTCGCCTATTTCCCGATGCGTGTAACAATCTAAACAGTAGAGATTGAAAACGGCTCTTCTCATCTCAGGCAGTGCGGCAATCATCTCCAGCAACTTTTCTGGAGGAACCCCTTCGAGTTCCTCTTCCTCCGGCGCCGCCACGTCGTCCTTCTCCGAATCGCGAATCAACACCGGCCACCGCCGACGCTTCCGAATTCTATCTATCGCCTGGTTGATGGCGATCCTGCAGAGCCACGCCTGCAAGGAAATGCTCCCCCTGTAGTTGAAAGACGATATTCGGTCAAAGGCCACCAGAAACGTATCTTGCAGGATATCTTCTGCATCAGCATCGTTATCACAGTATCGTCTGCAGCACGTGAAAACCTTGGTTGCATAACGGGTATACAACTCCTCCTGCGCCGCACGTTCCCCAGCGGAACACGATTTGATCAAATCCGTTTCTTCCAACACGTTTTCTATCTCTCTGCTTATATAACGTGGATACCCACAAAGTACGTCTTACAAATTTAGGTTTTTTCCTTGCAATGCAAGTTACTGATTCTCTGGCAATAACACAATGTCCTACCCCCTGCAGTGGAGGGTAGGACATTGACTAACTTTCAGTGTGCCAGTGATTTACATTGCAAGCCCTGTCTGCGGTCCTGGGCGGAGGAAGTACGGGCTATTTGGTGACGATATCCAGCTCCGAGAGAACGGCGTCGGCGTGCATGTACTTGTCCAGCGTCCAGAGGACGAACCGGATATCCACGCTGATGGTCTTGTTCATCTGCGGATCAAAGTAGGTATCGCCGGCGAGGCCCTCCTTGTTGCCGTCGAAGGCCAGGCCCACCAGCCGGCCGCGGGCGTCGAAGACCGGACTGCCGGAGTTGCCGCCGGTGATGTCGCAGTTGCTCAGGAAGTTGGCGTAGAGTTTTCCCTTCTCGCCCCAGCGGCCCCAGTCCCCTTTCTGATAGAGCGCGAGAATCTCGGGCTTGAGGGAGAAGATGTACTCGTCGGGGTTGTACTTCTCGAGGATGCCCGCTACGCTGGTGCGCGAAGCCACGGTGACGGCGTCCCGCGGGGAGATCGGCCCCACCTTGCCGTAGGTCAGGCGCATCGTGGAGTTGGCGTCGGCATACTGTACTTCTCCCTTGTCGAGGCGCATCTTGTAGAGCACCCGTTTGTAGCGGGTCTCGGCCTGCGAGAGCGACTGGCCGTTCTCGATCTGATTGCGGACCTTATTGAAAGCGAGCATGTTCACCGAAGCGAACATCTGCTGGAGCGGATCCTTGGCATAAAACTCCGGCGTGTGCGCCTCTGCGAGGGTGGCGCGCAGCCGGGCTTCGTCGCTATAGATGGAATGGGTCCAGAGATAGTCGCAGATGGCGGCGGCATTCCCTTCAAACTGGTCGTACAGACCCTGCAGGAACGTGCCCCAGAACTGACGGTCCACGTGGCGGAAGTACTCGCTCAGCGAAAAGTCGAACAGTTCCCGCTCCACGCGGAGGTCCAGCTGGCTGTAGTTGCGATCCACCTGGTGCATGATGGCGGCGCTGTCGGCCATGACCACTTCCGGCGCACTGGCCTTGGCGGCGGACCGCGTCACCGAGCTGCTCACGCGGCCGAGCCGGTAGCCGTTCACGAGGGTCTCGCGGTAGTAGTTGATCTGGGCGTTGATCCATTCCAGATCCTTGTATTTCTTTTCCAGGTCGGGAATCAGCGTGCCCCACTGCGCCTTGCGCTCCGGATCGGCGTCAATCCATTCCTGCAGGGGCGCCTCCTGCGTGCGGCGTTTGATGGCCGGCACGTCGAAACGGTTGTAGCAGTAGATCTCGCCTTCGCGGATCTCCTGCACGTTGCTCAGCATGAAGTAGCGGTCGGCATAAAGCAGGCGCACCTTCGGATCGAGGTTGGACCACTTGTCGATGATCTTCATCTGTTCCTTGCGGTAGCGGGCCTGGATGGGATTGACCTGCGATGCGGTGTTGTGCACGGCAAACGAGGAGGCGTAGCGGTCGGTACGGCCGGGATAGCCCATCACCATCACGAAGTCACCGTCGTGGACGCCGCCCGCATTGATGGTCAGCACCCGCTTGGGATGCATCGGAACATTCTCCGGAGAATACTCGGCCGGCGATCCGTCGGGCGCAGTATAAATGCGGTAGATGGTGAAATCGCACTTCTGCTGCGGCCATTCCCAATTGTCCACCTCGGCGCCGAAGGAGGCCATGCAGACGGGCGGCGCCGCCACCAGACGAACGTCTTTGTACACTTCGTAAAGGGCGAGCATATAGCGCTGACCGGACCAGTAGGAGGTGCAGATCACCTCGCCCTGGCCTTCGAAGGCCTTCTGGTACTTGTTTTCGACGATGGCATAGACGCGGCGCATGGCCATCGGACGTTTTTCCACGTGGAACGAGTCGCGCAGGGCCTGCACCTCGTCGGTGATGTCCAGCACCTTCTTCAGGAAGTAGATGCCTTCGCTCTTGACGGGCATCTCATCCTTGCGCGAGAGGGCGCAGAAGCCATCCTCGAGGTAGTTGTGCTCCGGGGTGCTCAGGGCGTGAAGATCCCCGTAGGCGCAGTGGTGGTTGGTGATCATCAGGCCATCGTTCGAGATCATGCTGCCGCTGCAGCCGAAGGCCAGCGAGACCACGGCGTCGCTCAGCGAGACGTTGTTCTCGTCGTAGAGGACGTTCGATTTGAGTTTGAGGCCGGCTGCAGCCATCTGCTTGTGCAGCTTGCTCTCGATCATATTGACAAGCCACATGCCCTCGTCGGCGGATGCGGGCATGGCGACAGCCGCCAGCAACAGGGCGGCGAAACAGAACTTGCGGAGTTTCATCAGTTGGATTGCGTTAAGGTGAAGGTCGCCGTGACGGCGGGATGGGCGGTCAGGGCGACGGTAACGGTATGAACGACGGGCGCACCCGTGGTGTTGGCAGGAACGGTGAGAGTCAGGGTTTGGGAGGCATTCCCGCTCGCAGGGGAGACGGTGATGCCGGTGGCGGAGGGGGTGGCGCTCCAGGCCTCATTGGCTTCGAGAGCTGTCTGCAGGCCGCCCCCCGCCGCAGTGAGGGTACCCGTGGCCGTCGGGAACTGGACGAACGGGTTGGCCTCCTGGGTGACGGCGAACTTGGCCGTGGCGCTCTTTTCGGTGCCTTTGGCCGTAAAGGTGACGCGGAGCGACCGGGTCTCTCCGGTGGTATTGGCCGGGATGGTGACCCGAACCGTGGCGTCTCCTTCCCCGGAGAGCGGATCAACGGTGATCACTTCGTTGGAGACGGCAGCCGTCCAGCTGCAGTTGCAGGTCATCGAAAGCGTTTCCGTGGCGCCTGCGCTGGCAACCGATGCGGTTGCCCGGTCAAGGGCGATTTTGGGGTCGATGGTTTTCTTGCAGGCGGTCAGGGCCAGCAGGATGCAAAGGGGGAGAAGTATCCTTGTTCTCATGGTGTTTCTGTGAATGAGTCGTAAAGTTATGCTTTTTTTCATAACTTTGGGCCGCAATACCCCTCGATGATGAAGAAATCGCTCCTGATTTTGGCGCCGCTCCTGGCCGGACTCCTGCTGACCCTCTCCTTCAGCAGCTGCGAGCAGTTTGTCCTGCCCGGCATCTCGCTCAATCCGGATACCCTTCGTTTCACGGCTTCCGGCGGCGTGCTTCCCGTTGAGGTTGAGGCCAATGTCAAGTGGACGCTCACGGTTCCCACGGAAGCCTCCTCCTGGCTCACGGCCGGCGAAACGGCCGGCTCCGGCAACCTGACGGTCGGCTTCGAGGCCACCGCCAACACCGACGACGAGCGCAAGGCCACCATCACCTTCACCAGCGAAACCCTCCGCAAACGCCTGACCGTCATCCAGGCCCCCGGCCTCTAGTCCCTCCGGCCCACCTCGTCACGGTCCCCCTCCGCCGCGACCCCGCCAGTCCGCCTCGTCACGGTCCCCCTCCGCCGCTCCCGCCCCGCAGCGCCTTGGCAGCTAACTCACTGACGGACAGTCGATAACACAAAGCGCTGGTACCCCAAACAGATACCAGTGCTTTCATTATTTCACTGATTCACTGATAGTTAGCCACCAAGGCTCAACGGGGCGAACGGGGATACGGAGGGGCCGGAACGCGGGACGAAGAAGGTGCCTCAGCTCTCACGGGGACCGGTCGAGGCAGATGCAGAAACTTGAACAGCTGGCGGCGGGAGGCGCGGGTGTAGTTCGCGAGTCTGGCCGCCCACTTTTCCCGTTGCGCCTCTGTCGCGGACAATATCCCGTTGAAACAATCCTTCCCAAAAAGATTCACGGCAGCCTTTGCGATTCGGTAATAGATCGTGTCCGACTCCGGCGAAAACTCCTCGTCGATGTCATATTCGCTTCCCGTGTTCGAGTGAAAGGCCAACAGCATCGTTTCATAATCTCCATAGAAAGAAAGCATCAACGGATAGTCGACCAGTTGGTAGATTCCGACGACCCTGTCAACGAGGCGCTTGATCTCCTCTGAATCCAGCCTGGCCTCTATTTGAGACAGCATCACCCCATTCAAGGGGCGGTTTCTCGAGGAGAGATCAGTTATTTCGCGGACCGCCCGGCGAAAAGCGTTGGAGGAGTGCGCCAAGTTGCGCCGCTCGGAAAAAGGATACGGATTGTCCGCATAAGCCAGGTAGTTCCAATGATACTCCTCCGCCCGACGGCAGAGTTTCTTTTCGACGGGATTGTTGTAGAGATAGGCGATGGCGGTCCGTATGGCCTTGGCGCCCACCTTTTTGGCGATACCGAAAGGACCGGCGAAGAGTTCTCCGCTCGTTCCATACTGTTGATGGAAATACACAGTGTAGCACTTGTTGTAGTATTGGACGAAGCGACGGATACTATCCAGGGAAGGGGCTTTTACCAAAAGATGGGTATGATCTACCATCTGACAGAATCCCAGTACTTTGATTCCACAGCGTCTTGCCGCAACGGCAACCATCGTATAGAAAATGATGTAATCTTTTCCGCGGTAGAACAGCAGAAAACCGTCAATCGTCCGTTGGTAGATGTGATAGACAGCCTGGCTGTCGAAAGAGTCTCGTCCCTTCATCGTCTTACGCCTCCTATTATTTGTTCGCAAGGTAGGGCATTCGTTCGGGAAAAGCAAGCGATTTTTCGCCTTGGCGGTTAACTCGCTGTAGGATAGTTAATAATGTAAAGCACTGGTACCCCAAACGGATACCAGTGCTTTCATCATTTCGCTGACATACTGATGGTTAGCCGCCAAACCCCGACTAGGAACGACACGGCGACGCCCCCGGGCGAGGGGCTAGCGGAGTTTGACCAGGACCGGGAGGTGGTCGCTGTAGCCGCTTTGGAAGTGGTTGCCGTTGTAGCAGCGCTTGGGCTTGCCTTTCTGCATCATGAAGCTGCGGCGGAAGACCTCGCCCCAGTGGCGGGCGTCGGTCTTGGCCAAGGTGAGGCCGCGGGAGGTATGGCCGCCGAAGAGGGTGCGGCCGCCGGTGGAGGACTGGTCGAGCAGTGAATGGCTGACGATGATGTTGTCGTACATCGTCCATCGGCTGCCGTGGAGGCTGCTGCCGATCCCCTCGTCGTGCAGCTGCCAGAAAGGATTGAAGTATTCTCCGGGCTTGACGGCGAACAGGTTGCGGCGGGCGGGCAGGAGCTCGGACAGGGAGACGTCGTCCGGATTGTCATTCATGTCGCCCATGATCACCACCTTCAGCCCCGGATAGCGCTTGGCCAGGGCGGCCGCGTGGTCACGCGCGGTCTCGGCGCCGGCGCGGCGGAATCCGGCGGAGGACTCGATCCCGGCCCGGCGGGAGAGGAAGTGGCAGATGTAGAATGCGAACATCTCGCCGTCCAGCAGTCCCCACATCGCAAGGATATCCCGGCCGATGTATTCCCGGCCGCTGCGAAGCACCAGCTTGACCGGTTCGCTGCCCAGCAGGGTGAACTTGTCGGGGCGGTAGAAAGCGCCGACATCCACGCCGCGGGCATCGTTCGATTCATAATGGATGCACTTGTAGTGCCCGCCCTGCATCCGCTTCCGGGCGGCCAGATCGCGCATCACGCTCATGTTCTCGACCTCCGAGACGCCGATCACCACCGGAAACCCGCCATAGGCGCTTGCGACGGTGCCGACCACGTCGCTCAAGTTGTTGAGCTTGGTGAGATAATGTTCCTGGGTCCACCGTTTTTCCCCGCCGGGCGTGTACTCATCGTCGTTTGTGAGCGGGTCGTCCACGGTGTCGTAGAGGTTCTCCAGGTTGTAGAACATCAGCGTGTATGCCATACCGCAAATTTAACAAATTCGACATTATTTCGTACCTTGCGGCACAAATAATCAGGTATGGGCAAGAAAATCTACGAAAAGTCCCTGGGCTACTCGCTTCTCCGCTTCTGGACGGATGCCTTCATCCGAGGCTCCTACCGCCGGGTCCGCTATCTCGGTTTGAAGAAGATTCCCTCTGAGGGAGCCGTCATCTACGCCCCCAACCACTGTGACGCCCTGATGGATCCGCTTGCCGTGCTGGCGATGAGCCGCCGGCGGAAGGTGTTCGTGGCCCGGGCCGACGTCTTCCGGAATCCGAAGGTCGCCTCTATCCTGAACTACCTGAAAATCATGCCGATCAACCGCCGCCGCGACGGCTTGAAGAATATGTATAAAGCGGAGGAGACCATCGAAAAATCCATCGAGGTGCTCGCCAGCGGCTGCCACTTCTGCATCATGCCGGAGGGAACGCACTGCCCGATGCACGGACTGCTCCCCATCGGCAAGGGGGTGGCCCGCATCGCGCTGGGAACCTATCAGGCCACCGGCGGCGACCGTCCGGTCTGGATTGTTCCGATCGGACTGGAGTACGGCGACTTCTTCCGCTACCGCGGCACCCTGCTGGCCCAGGTCGGCGAGCCGATCGACGCCACGGCCTATATCCAGGCACATCCCGAACTGAACGACCACGACCTTATGCAGGGGCTCCGGGCGCTGCTCACCGAGAAACTCTCCGAAACCATCTCCTGCGTGCGCGACGAGGCCCACTACGAGGCCATCTGGGAACTGGCCAAGATTGCCAGCGGCAGGATTCCCGCCCTGCGGATGAAACAGCGGCTGGAGGCCAACCGGAGTGCAATTGCACGCATCGAAGCCTTCGGCGCGGCGCAGCCGGAAGCGGCCGCGGCGCTCTATGAGTCAGCGCTCGCCTTCCGCCACGAGCGGCGCGCAGCCCGCATCAGCCTCCACTCGCTCCACAGGCAGCATCCGCTCCGGGCAGCCCTGTGGAACACGTTGCTCTGCCTGGTTTCGCTCCCTCTGTTCGCCGCCTGCGCCCTCGCCTCGCTGCCCGTCTGGCTGACGGCCGAAAAGATCGCGGGCCGCATCAAGGACGCCGCCTTCCGCAACACGGCCCGTATGGGTACTTCCCTGGTTCTCTGGACATTGCTCTATATCATCGAGACCATACTGCTCTTCTGCTTCCTGCCCGGGTACTGGGCGCTGGCCGCCGCACTCCTGCTGCTGCCCGCTCCCATGGTCAGCTACGATTTCTTTGAGCTCTGGCGCGTAACGGCATCCCACTGGCGGAGCCTCACCCGGCGCGGAGCGGCCGTTCGCAGGCAGTACGACTCCCTGAAAACCAAGATTGACACTTTATGAAAAAATACCTTGTACTTTTCCTCACCCTCGCGCTGTTGCTTCCGGAGGTGCCCGGACGCAGCGCAGACGATATCGTCAAGAAGGGGCTCTCGTTCGGTCCGCTTCCCATCGTGGCCTACGACCAGGACAAGGGCTTTCAGTACGGGGCGCTGCTGAATATCTACAACTTCGGCGACGGCAGCTGGTATCCGGTTCCCAAGTCGCAGTGGTACCTCGAGGCGTCGTTCTTCACCAAGGGGTCGATGCTCTTCACGGTCAACTACGACAACCGCACCCTGATTCCGGGCGTACGCTTCTGCGTGGCGGGCATGTTCCAGCACGAGAAGGCGCTGGATTTCTACGGATTCAACGGCTATGCGACCAACTACGACGCATCGCTCTCGTCGGCCTACTACCGGATCGGCCGGTCGGTGCCCTACTTCAAGGCAGATTTCACCGGCGAGATCCTGCCGCACTTCTACTGGAAGGCGGGCTACCACTTTAAATACTTCGCCATCAACTCCTTCAAACCGGACGGCAAAACCGTTCCCACCCTGTTCGACCTCTGCCTCGCCGACGGAACCATCCCGGCCGATCAGGCTGACGGTGGCATTTCCAGCTCCCTGCGCGCCGGTCTGATGTACGACAGCCGCGACTTCGAAGCTGCCCCCTCGCGCGGCATCTGGGCGGAGCTCAACGCCGAATTTGCCCCCGGCTGGCTTGGCACGAGCACCCCGTATATCAAATATTACTTTGCCCTGCGCCACTACCTGCCCCTCGTCGGCGACCGGCTCGTCTTTGCATACCGCCTGAACGCCCAGGGTTTTGCCTGGGATCCTGCCTTCTACATGCTGCCCTATGAAACCGTGCTCGGCTACGGCTACGACCGGGACGGCTTCGGCGGCTACCGCACCATCCGCGGTATCGTCCGCGACCGCATCCAGGGCCGCAGCATCGGCTATTTCAACACGGAGTTGCGCTACCGCTTCATCGATTTCCACCTCTTCAACCAAAATGTGGGACTCGCCCTGAGCGGGTTCTTCGACGGCGGCCGCGTGCTGCAGGCCTACGGCGGCGGCTACCCCGCCAAGGAGGGAATGCACGTTGCAGCGGGCGGCGGATTCCGTTTCATCATGAACCGCAACTTCATCATTGCGGTCGAATACGGCATTCCTTTCAATGCCCAGGACCGCAACGGAACCAAGTTCGGTTCGCTCTACATCAATACGGGATTTCTCTTCTAGCGGGCAGCCTCGGTTCTGGCTTTCCAGGCGGCAATGCGTTTATCGCGTTGCCGCTTGGCTTTTCCGTAGGTGGATTTGATATACCGGGTCCACTGCTGGGGCGTGAAGATATGCTCGAAGGTGGAGTCGGTGGCATTGTACCAACGGTCGATCGTGGCTCCGTAAAAATCCGGATTGCTGATACCAGCCTTCTGCATACGGTCCAGCTCATCCTGCATGGCCTGCATGTTGTGGGACATGGTGGAATCGATCTGGAACACCTGGTAATCCTCCAGTTTGAGGTATTTCATCAGTTCATCCGCCCGCTCGGCGGCAATCTCGGGGATGCTCTTGGGCTTTTCGTCCGGATTCTGCGCAGAAAGCGAAGCGGCTGTCGCAAAGAGCGTCAGCGCGACGAACGCCAGATGAAATACAATTCGTTTCATGAGATACCTGTTCTGTTTTACCTGACAAAGGTACGTTTTTTTGAATTGCCCGCAGTTTTTGTTACTTTCGGGAAAATTTTTGAAGAATGAAAACGATCCGATTCTTTATCGTGGCGCTCGTCGCCCTCCTGCTTTCCGTCGCGCCGGATACGCGCGCCTGCACCAATGTCATCGTCACCAAAGGCGCTTCCGCCGACGGCTCCTGCATGGTCAGCTACGCCGCCGACTCCCACCAGCTCTATGGCGAACTCTATTTCCACCCGGCCCGGGACTGGGCCCGCGGAGAGATGCTGAACGTCTATGAGTGGGACACCGGGCGGTACCTGGGGCAGATCCCGCAGGTGGCGCATACCTTCCAGACGGTGGGAAACATCAACGAGCATCAGCTAATCATCGGCGAGACCACCTTCGGCGGCCGCGCGGAGCTGGAGAAGCCCAACGGCGTGGTGGATTACGGATCGCTCATCTATATCACGCTGCAGAGAGCCCGGACCGCCCGTGAGGCCATCCGGGTCATCGACGATCTGCTGCAGACCTACGGTTACGCCTCCTCCGGCGAATCCTTCTCAATTGCCGACAAGGACGAATGCTGGATCATGGAGATCATCGGCAAGGGCGACTATGAAAAGGGTGCTGTCTGGGTGGCCGTCCGCATTCCCGACGGCTATGTCTGCGCCCACGCCAACCAAAGCCGCATCCACCACTTCCCGCTGAACGATCCGGAGAACTGCCTCTACGCCAAGGATGTCATCTCCTTTGCCCGCAAGGCCGGTTTCTACAGCGGCAGCGATGCGGATTTCAGCTTCTGCGATGTCTATAACCCGCTGGATTTCGGCGGAATGCGTGCCTGCGAAGCCCGCGCCTGGAGCGCCCTGCGGCTGCTGGGCGGAGCCAACTTCGAGGCGGACCGTTACCTCGACTTCGCAATGGGCTACAACCCGCGCAACAAGATGCCGCTCTATGTCAAACCGGAAAAGCCGGTGACCGTGGCAGACGTGGCCGCCGTGATGAGGGACCACTTCGAGGGCACCCCGATGGACTTTTCCGAGGATGTCGGTGCCGGCCCCAGCCGTCTGCCCTACCGCTGGCGTCCGATGAGTTGGGAAGTCGACGGCCTGAAGTATGTCTTCGAGCGTTCGATTGCCACGCAGCAGACCGGTTTCTGGTTCGTGGCCCAGGCGCGCGGCTGGCTGCCCGATGCGATCGGCGCCGTCACCTGGTTCGGCGTGGATGACGCCGCCACCTCCCCGCTGACCCCTATCTACGTAGGTATCAATGCCGTTCCGAAGTGCTTTGCCGAGGGCAACGGCTCGATGCTCAAATACAGCGACACCTCCGCTTTCTGGCTGGTGAACCGCGTCACCCACTTCGCATACCTCTTCTACGACCGCGTCGCGCCCGAGATCCGGACCAGGATCGACGCCTGGGAGGCCGACGGACTCTCCCGCCTGCAGGAAATGGATGCGCGCCTCGGCGCGATACTTGCCGGCGGCAATAGCCGCAGCGCCCACATCGCGATGACCGAGTTCTGCCGAGACCGCTGCGAGCGGCTGATGAGCGACTGGAAGGAACTGGAGAACTATCTGCTGGTGAAGTTTATGGACGGCAACGTCAAACGGCAGAACGCCGACGGCTCCTTCCGCGACAACGGCTCCGGCAAGGACATTCCCGCCTCCCCGCTCCATCCCAAGTTCCGCGAGCGCTGGCTCCGCGCCATCGTCCAGGACCACGGGGATGTCGTCAAGGTCAAAGAGGTGAAGTAGCGGCCGGGGCCTCTCCGAACGGCCTTGGCGGACAACTCACAGTAAATCAACTAGATGTATAAAGCACTGGTATCCGTTTTGGGTACCAGTGCTTTATGTTATCGGCTGTCCCTCAGCGAGTTGACCGCCAAGGCTTCTTTTGGCGGGCGGCGTTCCCGGCAGGGGCAGCCGCTAGTCGTTGTTCAGTTCGCGGATGTCGACCTGGTCGCGGCGGGAGCTGCCGAGGAGCCACTCGCTGTACCAGTCGGCCATCCGCCAGAAGAAGTACTCGTTCATATCGCCGAAGCCGTGTTTCTGGCCCGGCAGGATCAGCATTTCGAAACGCTTGTTGGCGCGGATGAGGGCATCCACCACGCGGATGGTGTTGCCCGGGTGGACGTTGTCGTCCACGTCGCCGTGCACGAGCAGCAGGTGGCCCTTGAGGTTCTTGGCCAGGGACTGGTTCTTGTCCACGCTGTAGCGGAAGGTGGTGTCGCCCTTGGCGGTAATCTCCTCGAGAATGCCGTGGTGCTGTTCGCTCCACCAGCGGTTGTACATGCTGTTGTCGTGGTTGCCGGCGCAGGAGACGGCTGCCTTGAAGAAGTCGGGGTACTTGAGAATGGCTGCCGTTGACATGAAGCCGCCGCCGCTGTGACCGTGGATACCCACGCGGGTGATGTCGATGAACGGATGGCGTGCAGCCAGCTGCTGGATGGCATATTTCTGGTCCTCCAAGCCATAGTCGCGCAGGTTGCCGTAGCCGAAGTTGTGGTACCATTTGGAACGGTTCGGGTGGCCGCCGCGGTTACCCACGGTGACGACGATGAAGCCGATCTGGGCCAGGCGGTCCTTGCGGGTGAAACCGCTGCTCCAAGCCTCGGAGTTGCCCTCGACCTGCGGACCCGGATAGACGTAGTCGATGATCGGGTAGGTCTTGGTGGAGTCGAAGTCATAGGGCTTGTACATGTAACCGTAGAGGTCTGTGATGCCGTCGGCCGCCTTGACCTTGAACGGGGTCGGGAACTGGTAGCCGGCTGCGAGCAGCTGGGAGAAATCGGCGGTGTCCAGGGCGCTGACCTTGCGGCCGTTCGCGTCGAAGACCGTCGCCATCGGGGCGCAGTCCACGCGGGAATAGGTACTCACGAAATAGCGGGAGTCGTCGCAGAAACTCGTCACGGTGGAGTTATAGCCGGCTTCGTCGATGCGCTTCATCCCCTTGCCGTCGAGGCCCACACGATAGACGTGGCCGTTGTAGGGGTTCTCCTCCTTGTCCACGCCCATGGCGAGGAAAAAGACAGCGCGGCCCTTCTCATCCACCGAAAGAATCTCGTCGACATGGAAGGGTCCCTCCGCCACGGTGTTCTTCAGGGTGCCGTCCGGACCGTAGAGATAGAGGTTGGCCCAGCCGTTGCGTTCGCTCCACCAGAGCATGTCGCCGCTCTCGAGCAGGCGCAGGGGGCGTGTCTCTACATAGGTGTTGAGGCGCTCCTCGATCACGGGCTTCGCCACGGTGTCGTTGACATTGACCACGCAGATATCCACCCGCTTGAGGTCGCGGCTGGTGCGCTGGATATAGAACTTCTCGTTGTCACCCAGCCAGATGCTCTTGAGGTAGTCCTCGTTCAGATCGCGCTTGAGGTGGGGCCGGTTGAGGATGTCGATAGCCTGGTCTTTCCAGGCGGCGACATCGATCGTGCGCTGCGTGCCCGCCTCCACATCGAAGAGGCAGAGATAATCGATCGGACCCGGTTCTCCCGGCATCTGGTATTTGTAGGTCTGCAGGGTAGGGCGGGGCTGAGCGGTGGATTTGATCACCCAGAGCTCCTTCACGGGGCGCATGTCGAACTTCTCGATGGCGAAGTACTTGCCGTCGGGCGACCAGCGCACGCTCGCACTCATCCGTTCCGTGGTATCCTTCACCGTCACCGCGCGGTAGTTGCTGCCGCCATAGTAGAATTCCGCGGTGGCGTCGTCGGTCAGGCGGTGCTCCACGACGGTCGTATCCTTCTTGTCTTCCATCAGCTTCTTCACGTCGTCGATGCTCATCCAGTACAGGTCGCGGTTCTTGGTATAGACCGCGCGCGTGCCGTCGGGCGAGATGCTGGCCCAGCGCGGGTATTCTTTGACCTCTTCCTCTTCGGTCACGTCCTTCAGGGTGTTGGAGGCGATATCGTATTCAAAGCGGAAGATCTTGTTCTCCTTCTTGGGCTTCTCGGCGGGTTTCTTCTCCTCTTTCTTCTCTTCGCCCTCCTTCACGGCCTCCTCCTTTTTCTTTTTGTCCTTCTTCTCGACCTTCAGCGAGCTCTTGATTTCGAAGGTGAACTTGGCGTCGTCCTTCAGGCGGAACTTCTGGAAGGGAATGTGCTGGGCGTCAAAGGGATCCTTGACGATTTCAGAGAGCTGCATGGCGAGCTTCTCCATGTCGAAGACGGGGGTGCGGGTGCCGCGGGCAGCATCTACGACATAATACTGTACGCCCTGGGAAGTCTCCCATTTGTACCAGAATTTATAGGAGGTGCTGAACCAGTGCGGCTCAACCTTGAGGGAATGGACCATGGCCTGCACCTTCTTGGCGGAGTACTGGTCGGCGAGTTCGTAGTTGGGCTGGGCGAGCGCCGTGCCGCAGCACAGCAGGAGGACCAGCAGGAGAGTCAGTCTGTCTTTCATAAGGTTATAAAGTTGTTTGAATCATCTTGGGCCATTCCCCGACCTCCATGTCGGAGATGCGTCCCGCCTCGATGCGGAAGCGCAGGGCGGTCTGGACGGTGTGGAATCCGAAGTTTCCGGCCGCGCCGGGGTTGAGCGTCAGCATGCCGAAATGCTTGTCGTTCATCACTTTCAGGATATGCGAATGCCCGCAGACGAAGAGGTTCGGCCGGTGCGCCGCAATCAGCTGGAGCGCCTTGCTGTCATAGCGTCCGGGGTAGCCGCCGATATGCATCAAGAGGACCTTCATCCCCTCCAGGGTGAAGGCCTGGACCGGCGGGCAGCAGCGGCGGATTTCCGCCCCGTCGCAGTTGCCGTAAACGGCCGTCAGCGGCTTGAAGGCGGCAATCGCATCGAAGGTGGCGAGATTGCCGAAATCGCCCGCATGCCATATCGCGTCCACCGGTGCGAGAAAGTCCCGTACCCGCTTGTCCCAGAGGCAGTGCGTATCCGATATGAGTCCGATGAAAGCCATTTCAAGCGAATTCCGGGAGTCAAAGATAGCAATTCTTGGAAAAACCTTATATTTGCGCACTTATAATGCCCGCTTTTCGGGCGGCTTTTGGATACAATTTATTACTAACCCATACCTATGAAAAAACTGAAACTGTTTTTCACGGTGGTGGCATTTTCGCTCCTGCTGACCCCAGCCTTCGCACAGAATATGGTGGTCAAGGGTGTGGTGATCGCCGAGGAAGACGGACTGCCGGTGATTGCGGCTGCGGTTTTCGGAAAGGATACCAAGATCGGTACCGTGACCGACATCGACGGCCAGTTCACCCTCGAGGTTCCGCCTTCCGTCAAGACCCTGGTGATCTCCTACACCGGTATGAAGACGAAGGAAGTGCCCGTGCAGCCGAACGTGAAGGTGATTCTCAGCACCGATTCCCAGGTGCTCGAGGAGGCCGTCGTCACCGGCATGCAGAAGGTGGACAAACGACTGTTCACCGGATCCTCCACCAAAGTTTCTGCCAGTGATGCCCAAATCGCCGGTATCGCCGACATCTCCCGTTCGCTGGAGGGTCGCGCCGCAGGTGTCTCTGTCCAGAATGTCTCCGGTACGTTCGGTACCGCCCCGAAGATCCGCGTCCGCGGTGCCACCTCCATCTATGGCAGCTCCAAACCGCTGTGGGTGGTGGACGGCGTCATCATGGAAGACGTGGTCGAGGTGGATGCCGAGAGCCTCTCTTCGGGTGATGCCAACACCCTGATTTCCTCCGCCATCGCCGGCCTCAACTCGGACGATATCGAGTCGTTCGACATCCTCAAGGACGGCTCGGCTACCTCCATCTACGGCGCCCGCGCCATGGCCGGCGTCATTGTCGTGACTACCAAGAAAGGCAAGGCCGGCCACAGCAGCATCAGCTATTCGGGCGAATACACGATGCGTCTCAAGCCGGTCTACTCGACCTTCAACATCATGAACTCGCAGGACCAGATGTCCATCTACCAGGAACTGCAGCAGAAGGGTTATCTCTCCTATGCGGGAACGGCCAATGCGGCTTCCAGCGGTGTGTACGGCAAGATGTACGAGCTGATCACGCTCTACGATGAGACCTCCGGCCAGTTCGGCCTGGCCAACACGGCCGAGGCCAAGGCGGCTTACCTGCGTGCGGCTGAGTACCGCAACACCGACTGGTTCGACAAGCTCTTCTCCTACAGCATCCAGCACAACCACTCCGTCTCGATGACGGGCGGTACCGACAAGGGCAACTACTACGCTTCCCTTTCCGTCATGGATGACCCGGGCTGGACCACGCAGAGTTCGGTGCAGCGTTTCACGGGCAACCTGAACGCCACCCACCGCATCTTCGACAACCTCACGATGAACATCATCAGCAACGCCTCCTACCGCAAGCAGCGTGCGCCGGGAACCCTGAGTTCCAAGATCGATGCCGTCAACGGTGAGGTCAAGCGTGACTTCGACATCAACCCGTATTCCTACGCGCTGAATACCTCGCGTACCCTGGACCCGGATGAGTTCTATACGCGCAACTATGCGCCCTTCAACATCTTCCACGAGCTGGAGAACAACTACATCGATATCGACGTGGCCAACCTCCGCTTCCAGGCCGAGCTGAAGTACAAACCCATCCCCAAGCTGGAACTTTCCGTCCTGGGCGCCGCCAAATACACGGCTTCCGTGCGTCAGCACTACATCAAGGACGACTCCAACCAGGCGATGGCCTACCGCGCAGCCGGTACGACCACCATCCAGAACAACAACTCCTACCTCTATACGGACCCGGACGACCCGTTCGCCCTGCCTGAGATCATCCTGCCCTACGGCGGTATCTACGAGCGAAACGACAACAAGATGTTCGGCTGGGACTTCCGTGCTACGGCCACCTACAACGACACCTTTGCGGTGGACCACATCATCAACCTCTACGGCGGTATGGAGACCAACTCGATTGACCGTGAGGCGGTCTGGTTCCGCGGCTGGGGTATCCAGTACGACCTGGGCGAGGAGGCCAACTACGACTACCGCATCTTCAAGCGCGGCAAGGAAGACGGCAACGACTACTTCACGATTGGTCACACCTACGACCGCCGCGCCGCTTTCTTCGGCACCGCTACCTATTCTTATAAAGGACGCTACAGCCTCAACGGAACCATCCGCTACGAGGGATCCAACCAGCTGGGCAAGAGCCGCAAGGCACGCTGGCTGCCGACCTGGAACCTCTCCGCCAAGTGGAATGTCTCCGACGAACCCTTCATGAAGAATACCCGCGAGAAGATCTCGCACCTGGCCCTCAAGGCATCCTACTCCCTGACGGCCGAGCGCGGTCCGGTGAATAACTCGCTGATGATCATCCGCGCCGACACCCCGTGGCGCTACTCGACCACCGACAGCGAAACCATCCTCTACATCTCCTCGCCGGCCAACCCGGATTTGACCTACGAGAAGAAGCATGAGCTGAATATTGGTCTGGAGCTGGGTCTGCTGGATAACCGCATCAACTTTGCGGGCGACTGGTACATGCGTAACAACTTCGACCTGATCGGTCCGACCTATACCACCGGTACCACCGGCGCCGTGACCAAATACGGCAACGTGGCTTCGATGCGGTCCAGCGGTTTCGAGCTCTCGCTCACCACGACCAACATCAAGAAGAAGAACTTCTCCTGGACCACCAACTTCATCTACTCCCACACCCACAACGAGGTGACCGAGCTGCTCTCCACGCGCCGCGTCATCGACCTCGTCTCCGGTACGGGCTTCGCGATGCAGGGGTATCCCAACCACAGTATCTTCTCCATTCCGTTCCGCGGCCTGAACAACGAGGGTCTGCCGACCTTCCTCGATCAGGACGGCAACGTCACCACCACGGGCATCTATTTCCAGACCTCCGATCCCACCAAGCTGGGCTTCCTGGAGTACTCCGGAACCGCCGATCCGACCGACGTGGCCTCCCTGGGCAACACCCTCCAGTGGAAGGGCTTCCGTCTGAATATCTTCTTCACGGGAAGCTTCGGCAACGTGATCCGTCTGGACCCGGTCTTCAAGGCCCGCTACAACGACCTCACTTCGATGCCGAAGGAGTTCAACGACCGCTGGGTGGTGCCGGGTGATGAAAACTACACCACCGTCCCGGTCATCGCCTCCCGCATCCAGAACCGGAACGACTCGCACCTGAGCTATGCCTACAACGCATACAACTACTCCACCGAGCGAATCGCCAAAGGCGACTTCGTCCGCCTCAAGGAGATCTCCGTCAGCTACGACTTCTCCAAGAAGGTGACGAAGATGCTGCATCTCGGCTCGCTCTCTCTCAAACTGCAGGCTACCAACCTGTTCCTGCTCTATTCGGACTCCAAACTCAACGGACAGGATCCTGAATTCTTCAACACCGGCGGCGTGGCCGTCCCGATGCCGAAGCAGATGACCATGTCTCTCAAAATCGGTTTATAAAGGAGGATGATCATGAAAGCAACCAAACTTACCATCATACTGGCGGCCGCAGCGCTCTTCGCCCTCACTTCCTGCGACAAGTTCCTGGACGTCAACCCCGACAAGCGTGCCGAGGTTGACACCAAGGAGGAGATGAGCTCCCTGCTGGGCTCTGCCTATACGACCCACGTGATGATTTCCATGGCCGAGATGATGAGCGACAACATCGACGATTTCGGCCTGACTTCCTTCAACAACAGCAAGCGCTTCCTGGAGCAGGTTTACAAGTTCGAGGAGATTACCGAGAGCGACAACGAGAGCCCCGAGAACTGCTGGTCCGACTACTGGCGTGCTATCGCGGCGACCAACGTGGTGCTCGAGGGACTTGCCGAGCTCGGTACCCCCGAGGCCCGTCCCGACCTGCGCGAGATCTACGGCGAGGCTTACATCGCCCGCGCTTACAACCACTTTATCCTGGGTACGATGTTCTGCATGCCCTACGATCCGACGCACGCCGCTTCGGATCCCGGCCTGCCTTACCTGACCGCCGTCGAGAAGGGTTTCAACATCCAGCACGATCGCGGTTCGGTGGCGGATCTCTATGCGGCCATCGAAAAGGATATCGAACGCGGTCTCCCGCTGGTGGGCGACTCCCGCTACCGGGTTCCCAAGTATCACTTCAACCAGAATGCGGCCTACGCCTTCGCCACCCGTTTCTACCTCTTCTACGGCAAGTATGACAAGGCGATCGAATGTGCCAACCACGTGCTCGGCGAGTCGCCGGCCACGATGCTGAAGGACTGGGCTTACCTGGGCTCGCTGCCTACGGGTACCAACGGTCCGCTGCTCCACGCGACGGGCTACTGCGACTCCAACTCGCCGGCCAACCTGCTGCTGCAGGCCTGCTACTCCACGCACGGTTATGTCTGGGCCAACTACTCCAGCTACAACCGCTTCTCGCATGGTTCCTACGTCTCCTCCACGGAGGACATGGAGGCAACCTATCCCTGGGGCAAATCAACCTTCCGGGATGGCGTGAAGACCTACTCCGGCAGCATGGACAAGATCATTTTCTGGCGCGTGCCGCGCATCTTCCAGTACACCGACCCGGTGGCCGGTACCGGTTACGTCCGCACGATCTGCCTCTCGCTGAGCACCGATGAGACGCTGCTCAACCGCGCCGAGGCCAACATCCTGCTGGGCAACTACCAGGATGCGTGCGACGATCTGAACCTCTGGCTGCACAACATCACCACCAGCACCTACACCCTGACGCCTGCTAACATCAAGGCCTTCTACAATGGCGTGGCTTACCACGGCTGGAACAAGGCCACCGTCAAGAAGCACCTCCACCCGGGCTTCGATATCGGTGAGGAGGGAGGCGACAAGGAGACGATGCTCCAGTGCCTGCTCAACTGCAAGCGTCTGGAACTGATCGGATTCGGTCACCGCTGGCAGGATCTGCGCCGCTACGGCATCACGGTTCACCGCCGCCAGATCAACATCACCGAAGCAGGCTACGTGCCGGTCGCCGTGACCGACTCGCTCGAGGCCCGCGATCCCCGTTTCGCCCTCCAGATCCCGTACAAGGTCATCCAGGGCGGCTTTACTCCGAACCCCAGATAATGAATAAGGAGCGTACATTTATGAAAAGATATCTCATTTTAGCGCTGTCTCTGCTGGCTCTTCTGCCGTCGGCTACCTCCTGCTCGGAGGCGCCCCTGGATCCGAACAGCATCATCACGGTGGACAGCTATGAAAAGAACGCCTTCGATCTGTGGCTGGACGCCAACTTCGTCTATCCCTACAACATCGAGTTCAAGTACCGTTATGAGAACAACGAGAGCGACCTGAACTACTATTCGGTTCCGGCTGCCTACGACAATGCGATTGTCATGGCGCATCTCGTGAAGTACCTCTGCATCGACTCCTACGACGAGGTGGCCGGCGTGACCTTCACCCGCACCTACTTCCCCAAGGAGTTCTTCCTGATGGGCGAGTGGGAGTACAAGAACAACGGTGTTTACACCCTGGGTACTGCAGAGGGCGGCAAGAAGATCATCCTGATGGGGATCAACTACCTGCCCAAGTACTCCACCACGGCGGAGAACCTCAACTACTACTACCTGAAAACCATTCACCACGAGTTTACTCACATTCTCAACCAGACCAAGGATTTCCCGGTGACCTTCTCGCAGGTTTCGGGCGCCAGCGAAGACGGCTACCTGGCCGACAGCTGGAATGCCGCCGACTATTCGGCTGATCACCTGCAGCGTGGCTTCATCACCCGCTACTCGCAGCACTCCGACCGGGAGGACTTCGCCGAGTGCATGTCCATGTATGTCACCCATGACGCAGCCTGGTGGGAGGCCCAGCTGGCTGCCGCCAAGGGCGAAACCAAGGACGGCTCCGCCAAACTGGCCACCAAGATGGGTATCGTCAAGTCGTACATGGCCGAGACCTTCGACATCAACCTGGACGACCTGCGCGACGCCATCCTGCGCCGTGAGGCGGAGGTGATGGCCGGGCTGGTGGATCTTCATTCCGTGGAAGTATATTAAAAGGAGGACAGCACGATGAAACACAACAGAATTCTTTCCTTCCTGCTGATGGCCGCCCTGACGGTGGCTGCAGCCGCTTCCTGCGTGAAAGACCGCGAACCCGCCTTTGACAAGAAGCCGACCGTGCGTATGCAGGAGGCCCTGAAAGCCTGCCAGGATATTCTCGTGGCCGCGCCCAACGGATGGGCCATGTATCAGTTCATGAACGAGGAGAATACCACGGCCATCCACGGCGGCTACATGGTCGCTCTGAAGTTCACCACCGACAAGGTGACGGCCTGGGGCGAGATGTGCAGCGATCCGGCAACCTCCTATACGTCGCTCTACAAGATGACGACGGACGACGGTCCGGTGCTCTCCTTTGACGACAACAACTATGTTCTTCACTACTACTGCACCCCGTCGGGTACCAGCCTGAACGGCTACGGCCAGACCGGCCACTACCAGGCCCTGGGCGGCGACTTCGAGTTCCTGATTCTCGAGGCCAAAGCCGAGTGCGTGAAACTCAAGGGCAAGCGCGGCGGACGGACCTATTACCTCTTCCCGCTCGACAAGGCACCCGCTACCTTCATGCAGAATGTCGTGAATATGCGTGACGGCTTCTACATCTCCAGTTTCATCGCTCCGGAGAAGAACCTGAGCGTGACCCTGGATATGGAGAACCGCCATATCGTCTTCAACCACTACACGCCGGCTACGGCAACGGAAGAGGCTATCGAGAAGCCGGTGGTGGAACTGCCTTTCGTATACACGGAAACGGGCATTTTCACCAACCGTACCCTCAAGAAGGCGCTCTCCGGCAAATCGGTCGATGCGGCCCTGCAGCCGGTGGTGGATTATCTCGCGGGCATGGATGTGCAGGATTTCGTATGGAACGCCACGGCGCAGACACTCTCCTTCTACGATCTCGCGATGACCGGCAACCTGCCCGCAGGCTGGCTGGCATATGACGCCTACGCAGGCGATTACACGCTCACCTACGACAGTTCCAAGAGCATCGATGTCACCCTCGAGGTGCTGGAGAACCGGAAGTCCTTCCGGATGACCGGCCTGAACGCCAACTTTGCGCCGGTGGTCAATTATGACCTCGCCTCCGGCAGCCTCTACCTCTACGGCCAGACCCTCGGCGAGGTGGACGGCAATGTCGTCTGGCTCTGCCCCTGGTGGCTCAGCACCGCATCCAACTCGCTCTGGCGCTCCACCAAGTACGGTATGCGCACCTCCCTCGACCAGGCTTCCTATACCGCTGATCCCGCCCACTTCGTCCTCAACTGGACGGCGGGTCCTTCCGTGGCCGGCAAGCCCATCAACTCCTTCATTCTCTACTATGAGAAAGATGGCGCTTCCGCAGGAAAGGTGACCAACAGCGCCTGGTTGGTGAAAGGCGACTACCGTATGCAGTATCTCAATACCCTTACCAAGAAATAACGGATTGCCCTATGAACAGATTCCTCTATAGTAGTTTTTTACTGGCAGCTCTTTCCCTGGCCGCCGTTTCCTGCGGCGAGAAAGAACCTGTCTGGGTGGAGCCCACCCACACGATGACCGTGGAGCAGTCCGACCTGGTCTTCGAGCCCCTCGGCGGTTCGAGTTCCTTCACGGTAAAGGCAGAGAACCCCTTCACGGTGGCGACAGACCGCGACTGGTGCACGGCCGTGGCAAGCGGTTCGGAGGTGGCGGTGACGGTGACGGCCAACCCGCACAACGAGACGCGCTATGCCCGCGTGAACCTCACCTCCGGCACGGAGAAACTCGGCATCACCGTCCAGCAGGCCGGTATCATCGTCAAGGGCTTTACCCCGGCCGATACCATCCTGAACGGCAGCCAGCACGCCCTGAAATACAACTACACCTCCAACAGCGGCACCCTGGTGATCTCCTCCCCGCAGGAGTGGATCACCGTGGCGCAGGCGGACGGGGCCGTCACGATTACCGTCGCCTCCAACGCGGACGGTGTCCGCAAGGGCCTGGTCAATTATGAACTGGGCAGCCTCAAGGGCAGCTTCGATATCAAGCAGTATCCGACCTTCTCCGTCACGACGGACTGGACGCCTGCCTACAAGGGCAAATCCATCTACCAGGATGTCGTACAGGAGATTTTCGCCATTGACGTCGATCCGGCAGCTGTGGGCAAGACCTACGGAACGCTGCTTCTCTCCAAAGCGGATTTCGATGCCAAAGGCCAGACGATGAACGATTATATCACCTTCACCGGCTGGAGCGACGCGCTCGATGGGATGAAGGCGAAGATGGAGGGCGGCAAGACGCTCTCCGAAGTGCTCTACACCGATTCGGTGGTTGACACCCTTGCTGCCGCGGATTATCCCGCCGGAGACTGGTACCTGATTGCAGTCGGCCTGACGGCAGAGGGTGAGCCTACCGGCAAATACGCCGCCACGCTGCTCTCCAATGCGGCTGCGACCTATGCGTCGTGGCTCGGTACCTGGGCTGCGACGGACGACCGCGGGTTCAACTTCACCCTGACCATCGCGCAGAAAGAGGCGGGCGTCTCCTATACGGTCTCCGGACTCAAGGGGCACGACCTTCCGATGAATGCTCTCTACAATGCCGACGGTACGCTCTCCCTGACCGGTTCCTCCACTTCGGGCATCATCACGACGCCCTATGTGTCCGGAACGTATGAGTATTCCACCCTCTACACGCTGGGTGCATACTCCCGCAACAACACCTCCACCGTGCTGACCGGCGCTTCCTACAAGATCGGCTTCGGCGCGCAGCGGGGCGGGGCAAATGCCGTCCTGATGGGCCATTGGACCAAGGTGAGCAACAACTGGTGTCCTTTCGTGCAGCTGCTGCTGCGCGGCAACGGCAAGAACAACGGCACCACCTCCTTTACCAACCGCGTGCTCGACCGCGCATACCTGCCCCTGACGCTCGTCAAACAGTAGGCGGATGGAACTTTTCTACTGCCGCGATATCGCAAGCGGCGCCACGACCCTGGACGCAGAGGAATCTTCCCACTGCGTCCGGGTGTTGCGGCACCGGGCGGGGGAGACGATCCACGTCGTGGACGGTGCGGGTTGCCTCTACCGCTGCGAAATACTCGATGCCGACCCGCGTGCCCTCCGCTTCCGGATCCTGGAGCGGCAGGAGGGCTACGGTTCGCATCCCTACCACCTTCAGATGGCGGTCGCCCCGCCCAAGAATATTGACCGTTTCGAATGGTTTGCTGAAAAGGCCACCGAGATCGGCGTCGATATCATCACCCCGCTCTTCGGGGAGTATTCCGAGCGCAAGGTCTTCAAACCGGAGCGGGTGGAGCGCATTCTCGTGAGCGCGGCTAAGCAGTCGCACAAGGGGACGGTTCCCACGCTGGAGCCAGCCGCCCGGGTGGCTGATTTTCTGGCGGCCCACGCCGCAGACGATGCCCTGCGCTGCATCTGCTATTGCGATGAGACGGCTTCGCTGGGCGTGGAGAAACGTCCGCTGACGGAAGTTCTGCGCGAGGCCTTCCCCTCAGGCACTGCTGCTGGTCCCTCGGCTTCCGCGGCTTCCGCCGCCCCCTCAGGTGCCGCTGTCGCGCCCCGTCCTGTCATCGTGATGATCGGCCCGGAAGGGGACTTCTCCCGCGCGGAGATCGCCCAGGCCGTTTCCCTCGGCTGGCAGCCCGTCTCCCTCGGCTCCAGCCGCCTGCGCATAGAAACGGCGGCCATCGCTGCAACCGCCGCCGTCTATTTCAATTTCGCTGATTAAGTATTGATCCGAGGACTACAGCGCGTATCCGACGTGCAATGTCAGCGCCGGCGTCAATTTGTCTTTGGTCGTGGTACTGAAGACCATATCCCCTTTCCGTTCATGCTGCGTATAATCGGTTTGGTTTAGGAGTACGCCCAACGCCAGTGACCATCGATTGAAGCAAGCGCCGACTTGCGGTTCAACAAAGAAACCTGAATACCTGCACTCAGAGGGAATGGTTCGTTTGTCATAAGAATAGAGGCCGAAGGCCCCTCCTGCATCAAGAACAGCACAAAAAACGCCCGGCGCATAACGGAACCGGTAATATAGCGTCAAATCCAACTCTTCCTGTGTATGCCTGATTTTATCGGGTATCTGATAATCAACGGTGATAATCCCGCCTCGGATTCCAATTCCGGGTCCACATGAAAACCCTTTTCCGATATCCGTCAGAAAGCTGATTTGCGGAGTGACGGATGCAATCTGTCCAAAACGGAACCCGATTCCTCCCGTCAACTCCAACTCCGGGATAAATCTCCCCGCCTGCGCAAACCCAGTTGTAGATACGAACGAGAACAGCGTCGCACAAATGACAGCTAAAGCTTTTTTCATGGTAATCAATGGTAGTGGTTCGTTGCAAATATACACTATAATTTTCGAAAAAAAGCTTGGCGCCTATCTTGCTGTTTCACAGCGAGATGCTTAAAGTACTACCCCCATCAGGCGGGGGTAGTGCTTTGAGCTACTGACTGATTGACAGTCAGTTAAGCGCCAAGGCTCCTCTTTCGCTCGCTCTTCGCTTTCGCTGATGCGTCTGGTTCGCCCCCGACGTTGGAAATGAAAGTCGCACGGTATGGTTTTTGTACTATGGTTCAATGAATTCTTACATCTGATGCTATGAGAAGATACTTGCTGTTTTTTGCACTGCTTTCCCTCGGGCTCGTCACCAATGCCCAGCGCATCAATTATGGATGGCCTCAAGAGCAAGAAACAAATCAAATCTTTGTCGATCCGGCCGGTCAGAATATCACGATTGGCTATGGTATCAATGGCTGGGTCCCTTTCAGTGATGCCGTCGGCTATTCCGTATATGGGAGCCGCTATCGCAAGGCAAAAGACAATCAAGGCTGGGGCATTTTCCTTTCCACGCTCGTTGCGCCCTTGAGCGGCTTGTTGCTCGCTTATGGAATCGATGAGGGCGGTTTTGTTCCCGCTGTCATAGGCGGAGTAGCTCTGGGGGGCAGTTTGGGCGCAGGTATTCCATTATGGACAAAAGGCCGGAAAGAACTTGACTGGATGCTGAATGATTACTCCCGACGCTATGGACCTAAGCCCACGACCGCTTCCGTCTCGTTTGGCCCTACGAAAAATGGCGTCGGTTTCGCGCTGAACTTTTAGCCTTGGCACCTATCTCGCTGTGTCACAGCGAGATGTATAAAGTACTACCCCCGCTGGAAGGGGGTAGTACTTTATGCTACTGACTGATTCTCAGTTAGTTAAATGCCAAGGTTCGGTCCCTTTTCGCCGCCGCCCCGCCCCGTCTGTAGTCCGTTCCCGTAGTCAACAGCCCCTCGCCGTCCGCCGCCCGTTCGGCTCTGTCGGCAACAACCGCCCGCAGAGGAGAGACTGCGTAATCTCCCCGCAGACGGTCCGGTTGTAGCTGCCGATCTTCGGGGTCGAGCGTCGGCGGCGCAGGGGCGCCGGGCCGGGGTCGTGGCCGGCGCATGGAGCCGGCACCCGCCTACAGGAACTTCTCGCGGCAGAGATCTACGACATCGAGCTTTTCCCAGCCGAAGAACTGGACCTCCTTCCGGACGATCCGACCTTCGCGCTTGAGTTCCACCTCCTTGACGTACGGGTCGCGGCCGAAGTGGCCGTAAGCGGCAGTCGGTTCGTAGATGGGATTCTTGAGTCCGTAACGCGCGATGATGGCGGCCGGTCGCAGGTCGAAGTTTTCGCCGATCCGCACGGCGATCTCGCTGTCGCTCAGGTGGCTGTGCGAGGTTCCGTAGGTATTTACGAAGATACTCACCGGACGGGCGATGCCGATCGCGTAGGAAAGCTGGATGAGGAGGCGGTCCGCCACGCCGGCGGCCACGAGATTCTTGGCGATATGGCGCGCTGCATAGGCGGCGCTGCGGTCCACCTTGCTCGTGTCCTTGCCGGAGAAGGCTCCGCCGCCGTGCGAGGCGCTGCCGCCGTAGGTATCCACGATGATCTTGCGGCCCGTCAGGCCGGTGTCCCCGTGCGGCCCGCCGATGATGAACTGGCCGGTGGGGTTCACGTGCAGGATGTAGTCGCCGCGGAAGAGGCGGGCGGTCTTTTCCGGAAGCTGAGCCACAAGCCTCGGAATCAGAATGTTGCGGACATCGGCCTCGATGCGGTTGCGCGAGATGCCTTCATCATGCTGCGTGGAGAGGACGATGGTGTGGATGCGGAGCGGCGTGCCGTCCTCGTCATATTCGAGGGTGAACTGGCTTTTCGCATCCGGCCTGAGGTAGGGCATGGGGGAGGGGTTCTCCCGGCGGATGGCGGCCAACTCATGGAGGATGTGATGCGAGAGGGTCAGCGGGAGCGGCATGTAGTTGTCGGTCTCGTTCGTGGCGT
>JAFYEZ010000007.1 GCA_017544005.1 Bacteroidales bacterium | reverse complement strand
CCCATAAGCATCAAGAGCGCGAGCAGCAGGGAAATGCTTTTTTTCATACTTGTTTGTCCTCCTATAAAAATACCCGCAGAAAAACAGCTTCCTTTTCTAGCGGGTTTATTGATATGGATGAGGCGGCTTCCTGTCGCCCGGTTCTGACTTCCAGCCTGTGCCATATGAGAGTTAAGATATATCTAATCTGAAAGCCGATTGAATTAAAAGTCACAAACATGTCTTTATTGGCATTATACAAAACGAAATCGCAAATTGCAAATCATTTTGCGGATATGTGGACGGTTTCATAAACTACATTACAGGCGATATCCTGGACGCCGCAGGCAGAGAACGGGCCCCATCGCGGGCAAATACCCATAGGCATTTCCACATAAAACACCTGAGAAGAAAACGGGACTCGCATAAAGCGAGCCCCGAATTTTGTTTTATTGAAACGCTTATCGAAGCAGACTCTGGATGATTATGTTCTTCCATACATCTTCGGGCTTATAGCCGTCGATCGTGTCGCCGTCCGTTTTTTCAGATGAAGTTATTGAGATAGTGCTTGGAGAGGCGGATGGATTTCAGCACGTCCTCCCTGCAGCTTTCAAAGGCCTTGTCTTCAACCTCGATCACCGCATCCCCGTTGTAGCGGATGTCGTTCAGCGCCGAGACAAAGGCGCCCCAGTCCACATCTCCCAGTCCCGGAATCTTCGGGCTCATATAGTCCAGCGGATACGCCAGAACTCCGCACTGCTTCAGTTTCTCAGGATACAGCTTGATGTCCTTGAAATGGATGTGGAACAGCTTGTCCTTAAACTCGTACACCGTCTGCAGATAGTCCAGCCCCTGCCACACATAGTGGCTCGGGTCAAAGTTCAGACCGAAGTTCGGACTCGGGCAGAGCTCGAAAAGCTTCCGGAAGATGACCGGCGTGCACATCAGGTTCTGTCCGCCCGGCCACTGGTCCGGACCGAACAGCATCGGGCAGTTCTCAATGCCGATCTTCACTCCCTCGTCCTCCGCCAGCTTGATGATCGGCGGCCAGACCTGTTTGAAGAGCTCAAGGTTCTCGTCCACCGTCTTGTGCTGGTCGCGGCCGATAAAGGTTGTCACCAGGTTCACGCCCAGCTTCGCGCTGGCCTTGATCAGAGCCTTCAGATGCTCGATCGCAGGGCCGCTCTTCTCCGGGTTCGGGTCGAGCACGTTGGGATAGTATGCCAGGGAAGAGATGTGCATGCCCTTGGACGCCACATAGTCCTTCACATACTTCGCGTACTCATCATCCTCCAGCACGCGCTCGGCGTCAATGTGGCTCACACCCGCATAGCGGCGCTCCGCCTTGCCCGCAGGCCAGCAGGCCACTTCCAGGCACTCAAAGCCCATTTCCGCTGCGGTGTCTACAGCCTCTTCAAAGGTCCACCCGTCCAGGATGGCCGTCAGCAGTCCAAAATGAAACATGTGTTCTCCTCCTTAACGGTTAGCCGGGATGTCCACAGCCTTGCCGGTTTCTGAGCTCTCCATGGAGGCAAATACCGCGCGCATGGCACTGAGCACGCTCTCACCGCTGATCGGGGATTCCTCGCCCTTCATCAGGCAGTCCACCCACAGATCGATGATGCCGGACTTGGTCTGGTTGTCGTTGGTCTGGATCTGTTCCACATCAAAGTACTTGACCGCTCCGCCCTTCTTCTTGAGCACGATGGAGTGGGCGGGATCGTCGTAGATCCTCATCTCGCCTTCGGTGCCGTAGATGACGGTGGAGTTGTCCTCGGCAGCATAGTAGGTCCAGGAAGCGGTCATGGTGCCGATGACACCGTCGGCCATCTCGTAGATGCAGATGGCGTTGTCGTCCACGCCGATCAGGTTGCCGTCTGCGCCTCGCTTGTCCAGGGTGGTGAGCTTCGCGGTCGTGCGTACCACGTTCTCACCCAGCAGGAACTGGATCAGGTCGGTCTTGTGGATGCCGAGGTCTGCCATGGCGCCCATGGCGGCCTTGGTCTTGTCGAAGAACCAGGTGTTCTTGCCCGGTGTGATGCTCCAGGTCTCCGGGCCGCCGTGGCCGAATGCGGTGCGGAAGGTGATGACCTTGCCGATCTCGCCGTCCGCGATCATCTTCTTCGCCAGTTCGTGGGCCTTCGTGAGCCTCTGGTTCTGGCCGATCATGAGGAGCTTGCCCTCTTCCTTCGCGACCTTCACCATCTCTTCGCAGTCGGCGAGGGAAATGGCCATGGGCTTCTCGCAGAGGACGTGCTTGCCGGCCCTGAGGGCCTT
>JAFYEZ010000006.1 GCA_017544005.1 Bacteroidales bacterium | reverse complement strand
TGCGGAACATGGTCCGGGCCATAGTGGGAACGCTGATCGAAGTCGGCCGCGGCAAACGCTCGATTGACGATTTCGCCGGCCTCATCCTTCCGCCGGAGCAGGGTAACCTCTCGGCTCCGCTACCGCCACGCACAGGGCCCACTCAAAAAACTTCCGCCGAGAGGCTCCCTGCCTCCGGCAACGCCCCCTCCACGAACCTGCGATCGATGGCCGGCGAATCCGTCCCCGGCCACGCCCTCTTCCTGTCGAAAGTGGAATACTAAGTAGATTTGTTTCGTATCAATAGGTCACCCGGGCCTTGAAAATGGCCTTGTGGATGCGGCCTTCGCCGATCAGCGGGGCGTGGGCGGTGTCGGGGCCGAAGATGACAGCCTCGCCGGGTTGGGCGGTGACGGTTTCCTCGACAGGATCTTCATAAAACAGGATATCCCTTTCGGAGTCCATCTCCCCGACCGGACTGGTGCACTCTGCGACCGGCTTGATGCCGAAAGTCTCGGGGCCGGAAAGCGGAATCTGCACGTCGATGTACTGCGCATGGGCCTCGAGCTTGGCGGCGCTGGGGGATTTGAGGTCCGAGTCCACGATGTTCACCCAGAGATTGTCTCCGTCGATCACGTGTTTCCCGGCCGGGAGCTGGTTCAGGTCGGTGGTTTTCATGAATTCCAATGCCTTCTTCACATTGGGATTGAGGTCGTAGCGGGTGGCGGGCATATGGCAATCAAGATTCAGCGTTTTACCTTCTCGACGGTGTAGCCGAGTTTTTCGAGGGCCTTGGCGAGGGTGGCCTCATCGGTCCTGGAGGGATCGTAGGTGATGGTGACCAGTTTTTCGTCCAGGGAGACGGAGAGGTCTTTGACTCCCTTTTCGAAGGAAATGTTTTCGGTGATCTTCTTGACGCAGTTGTGGCAGCGGATGCTGGTCTTGAATGTAACAACGGCTGTCTTTTTCTTGGCTTTCGCGGACTGGGACCCGGCCACGTTCAGGGAAGAGGCGTCCGGATCGGAGCAGAGATTGCAAACGGAGGCAGATGCGTCAGGCGTAAAGGCCAGAGCGGCCGCGGCCAGAATCAAAACAAATACTATCTTTTTCATAATCAGTTGGTTTTCCAAATCGTTATCCTGAGCCCGGCATCTGCCCGGAAGCCCATCAGGGGCCCCCAGACGGCACTTGCATCGAAGTCCGCTGTGCCGGGAGCACCCAAAATTACGGATTTCTGGCGGAATCCGGTCAGATTTTCCGCACCAATATAAACATCCACTCCCTTGAAGCGGCGCGTCACCTGTGCATAGAGCATGGGGTAAACCGGAGTGCGTCCGCCCGGCATACTCATAAAGTCATATGCGCGGCAACTGCCGTTAAGCGCGGCGGTGAAATCGAATATCCAGCGGCTCAGATTGGTCTTGTACTGCAGGTTCAGCACCCCCTTGAAGCGGGAGGTCATCGGCCTCTCCACAAGCCCCCGGCCCGGCAAGGTCACCCGGGCATCGGTATAGCGGGCGGTCAGATTGACGGTGAATCTGCGGAATGGCTCCAGGAAAAGGTCCGCCTGGAAAGTATCGGTATAAGACGGGGCGCC
>JAFYEZ010000002.1 GCA_017544005.1 Bacteroidales bacterium | reverse complement strand
GCGAAGAATGCGGCGCCCCGCAGTCTGATGTAGCCAGCGCCACTTCAGAGACGGTCAAGAGCGACTTTGAGCGCGGCAGCGTCATCCTCTTCCAGGACGACTTCAAGAACGAGCAGGTGGGCGAATTCCCGTCCAAGTGGGACATCCAGGGAGATGGCAATGCCGAGACGGCGGTCATCAACGGCCAGAAGTACCTGAGCTTCACGACAGAATACAATTTCGTGGAGCCGCTGATGGAGAACATGAAATCCTATCTGCCCGATGTCTTCACCATCGAGTGGGATGTCTTCTGCAGCAAAGGGGGAGACTACGGCTCGTCCGAAATACAACTGATCTTTGACATGGGAGATAATGACCGGGTGGGAGAATTCGGTTTCACATACCGTTCCGATAATCCTGACGGCTGGACCCAGTTAAGGATTCGTAAACCCAACAGTGAAGACACTGTATACGGAGCCAATGAATGGGAGGAGCTCAAGTCAATCATCAAGGTGGGACAGTGGAACCATTTCGCCGTGTCGTTCAACAAGCGCGCGCTCAAGATCTACATCAATGACAACCGCGTGGTCAATCTGCCGAACGTGCAGGCTCCCGAGCGCTTCAAGTTCTGGTGCGGCGGCGATTACAAGTATAAAGGCTTCACCAACGTGCTCCTCTGCGCCGGTGCCAAGGAACTCTACGGGCAGGAGACTACCAACCTTTCCGAGGCCGCCAAGGCCGTGGAGCAGGCCATCGCCCAGACCGGCAAGTTCGTGACCAACAACATCCTCTTCGACACCGGCAAGGCCACCATCAAGCCGGAGTCCGAGCCGGAGATCGACAAGGTCGCCGAGTATATGAAGGCCAACCCGACCGCCCGCTTCGAGGTCCAGGGCCATACTGACAGCCAGGGCTCCGACAAGGTCAACGACCCGCTCTCCCAGGAGCGTGCCGAGGCCGTGGTGAAGGCGCTCGAGGCGAAGGGCGTGGATCCGTTCAACCTCCGCGCCGTGGGCAAGGGCTCGCACGAGCCCGTGGCTGACAACAGCACCGACGCCGGCCGCGCCCAGAACCGCCGCGTCGAGTTTATCAAAAAATAACGTATGAAACGTATCCTTACATTAGCGGTGATGCTCGTAGCGAGCATTGCCGCTTTTGCGGCTGAACCGCTTAGTGAAATCGACTTGCTGGTCGGGCAAGAACTGCGCCTGATGCCGGCGGGACCGCTCCTGAACGGAATCTTCGTCGAGGAAGGAGAAGAGTTCCTCGAGCTGAGGCAAGCCGGCTATATGCTGGTCATGAAGGGTCTTCGCGCCGGTGACACCAAGATTCGCCTGGACCTGCGTGCCGGGCAGACTTCGACCCTGCTCGTCCACGTGAAAAAACTCCGCGTACGCCCCATCATCAAGCCGGGTGAGCCTGAAGAGGAGCAACCCAAGGCGCCCGAATGGACCGGCACCTACGAGCTTCGCCTGCCGGAGAACCACTATAGCATCATCTATCATTGTTTCAACTCGGATGGCAGTGAGCGGATCCGGGAGACCTACTCCCGCATTGACGATGTGTATGTGGACAGCATGTGCTTCGAATCCGAAGACGGCTACAATGGGGTAGAGGACATTATCAGGATGTTTGAATACAGCCGGAGGCTGGGTTATACCGGCGGCCTGCATCCGAGCGGACACTACGTGATGCACTACGCTGACGGGGACAAAATCGCTCCCGAAAACGAAGAGTCCGCCCACGTCTGGTTCGATACGTATGCGCCACAACCCCTTGCGGAGGCGCTCTATGACATCGAACCGGCCGGCTTCGGCCGGGACAACCACGGCGATGACAATCTGATGAACGGCACTATCATGCAGCGCATCCGCATGACGGGCGGTGACCAGTCCCAGCTGAAGCGCTTCTATCGCGGCGAGGATGTCGTCTGCGGCAGGAATTGCTGGGTGTTCGATTTCTCCGGCAAGAGCTTCTTCGGCTATGGCGGTTTCTGCGTATGGGTCGATACCGAGACGGGCCTGGTCCTGCGCCACGAGGCCGAGGAGGGCGGCGGCTTCCTCGTCACCCGCTTCGACCTGAACTACACGGATTGGGATATCCAGATCCGCCCGGAACTGTTTGAATAGCGTGATGGCTTAATCCATGATGAAAAAAACCTGTATCCTCCTTTTGCTCTTCGTGTCCTGTGTCGGGACAGGCTGGGCGCAGCAGAAGGATGTTGACGAGATGATCAAGAAGCTGGAGGCCGCCCGGAGCAAACTGTCTCCCGCGCACCAGCATATCCTCTTTGAGGATTTCGCCTCCACGGGCGTATTTGCCTTTGGCTATATCGAGGCGCCCGCCGACACCCCTGCCGGGTCGGGCGTCACGCAGCCGCAGGGGACGGCCGCCGAGAACCTGGCGGCATCGTTGGATCTTCCCGACAACTATACCGTCTGGATCCAGTCCGCCGGCGACTGGTATGTCAGCGTACGCAAGGACCGGACCGCCGTCTTCCTGAAGCTGAAAGACGCCGGAGGCGATATGGACTTCAACCGCGGCAGCGGCTGGTGCATCCAACCGACAGGTAACGGCTTCGCCAAATACCCGTACACGAATGGGGCCTGGGGCGCTGCGCAGCCCGTTGCGGCGGATGCCGTGCAGGCGGCCATCGACGGGTGGCAGCAGGAATTCATCCTCACCCCTGCCGGAGATATGGGCAGCGACCGCGTGAAACTGTTCGAAAAGGCCGCCTATTTCGACGACCTGGACATTGCTCTCCCCAAAAACTGACCTGCCCTATGAAAAAGATCTTCACTATCATCATAGCTCTCCAGGTCATCGGCCTCCCTTCCAAGGCCCAGGAGCCGCTTACCCCGGAAGTGAACCGGATGATTGAGTACCTGATGCTGGCCGACGAGGCCGGCCTTGACGTGCCCCTCTACATCATGGAACTCAGCGACCAGCTGGCGATGCTCTCCCTGACCAATTATATGGATCAGGAGATCCTGGATCAGGGAGCCGCAGCGGCGGAACTGTACGGCCACCCGCTGGTGTGTACGAACTATGCCGCCTGCCTGATGAAGCAGCGTAAATACGGCAGTGCCCTGCATTATCTCAACAAAGCCTGGAAGCAGGACAACCAGAATGTGATGGTGGCCACCAACATGGCCCGCTGCCACTACGAGATGGGAGACGAAAAGAATTGTGAGGCTTTCCTGAACAAGGCGCTGGCACTGAACCCCGATTACGGCCTGGCGCTGCAACTCAAAGCCACCCTGCTGCTGAAGAAGAAAACGCAGGAGAGCAACCTGGAAGCCGTGGATTATGTGCTGCGAAGTGCCCTGGACGTGTGGAACGGAGTTTCCGTACAGCAGTTCAACTCGCTCATTGCCGAGATGCAGAAACTATACCTCTATTACGATGGTAATCACCTGAATCTGCCTGATGATTTAAAGACGCTGCCCACCCCGCTGGACGGGAAGGAACGGTACTTCCGGCAGATTATACGTGAAGGGCGCGTGTGGGCGGATGAACCTCCTGCCGACAAGTTCCCCTACCCTCATTTTATGGGCACGTGGGAATATGAACAGAACAACGGGTCCAATATAGCCAGCGCCGCCTTCGGAATAGATATGAATATCTGGGAAAAAGCCCAAAGCGTGAAGATTCCCTTTGAGTCATCTGAGTACCCTGGGGAATATACCGGAATGATGGGGGGCGATGAGTACCAGCCGGACTCCAGGGCTTTCCACATGACCCTCCTGGCCTACTTCTATCACCAGATCAAGCTGCTGGAGGCCAGAAAAAAGGCCGAACAATACGAGGAAAAGGAAACGGAACCCTATAGGATACGGATGGAAAAGGCGCAGGAGGCCCTGATGGAGAAGATGACAGAACAGGCTGAGAACCCATTGGTCGTCATTACGCCGGCGATGCTCAAAGCCTATGGGGAAAAGTATTATCAGGCCGGAAAAGAATATGTCAACGCCTGCGCCAGAGCCCACGTATCGGCCTGGGAAAAATTTAAAAGGCCGGCCCTGGAGGCCTATTCAAAAGACATCAAGACCGGGCTTATCTATATCGGCAACGACACGGGTTTTGAATATATCCAGAGCCGATTTGACAAGGATATCGCAACGATTTATGAATATAATGAGCTTGTTTACCTCGCCGAAATGCAGGGTGAAATAAACGGGGAACATGGGCTGGCATCTCTGGGCGATGATCTCCTTGCCGAACTGCGCAAGCAGGACCAGGATTATCAGGATTACCTCACCCATTCCCGCAACCGACGCTATCTGGAATGGGACTCCGACCAGAAGCTCCGGGCCGCCGGGATGAAAGACCTGAACCGGTCGAAAGACCCCGTTCCGTCCGTCAGCGTAAAAATCGGCCCGTTCAGCCTGCAAGTCGGCATTGACCGCCGCAACCGGATCCATTTCAACTACGATTCACCCGATTATTCTTACAACAAAGTGTACAATGTGGAAACCGGGGCTTCTGCCACGACGGAGCTCCGGGAAGTCAAAATGACGGGCGATTATGCCAGCGACGTTGCGACCACCTTGATGCAGGATTTTACTTCGCGCGGACACCTGTCCTATACTCCCGAAATTGGAGAACGCTCCGGTGTGCAGGTAGTTACCGACGGACGCGGAAACATCATCGAGTCTTCCAATATCGAGCAACAGAGTGCCTCGGTGAGCCTGAGTACCAATGCTCCCGCATCCGGATTACCTGGTTTCGTGGCCGACAACCTGAACGTGGGCGTGACGTATTCAGTCAGGAAGTCCAGTATCAAGGCCAACCGCTACGGAGCCTCGGTCGTCCCGATGAGCCCCCGCTCTACCGTTACCTTTGATATCGGCGTGGGTGTAAAGGGATTCAACATCTTTTCCGGCAGTTTCGGCGCTGCCCAAGGCGGATTTTAACAAAACGGTTATATGAAAAAAGTCATTTTTGCCATCTCGCTTCTGTGCTTCGGCCTCGTAGCGGCCGCGCAGAGCCCTTTCACCTGCACCACGCAGGGCGCTAAGCTGCGCTACATGAACACGGATGCCCAAGGCAAGGAAGTCACGACCTCGGAGATTGAAGTCACCGCGGTGGAAGTCTCCGGCGAGAGCTATAGCGTCACGCAGGTGACAACCATCTATCTCAACGGGAAGCGCTTCATGAAACCCGTCGAGACCAAGGTTACCGTCCGGGACGGCGACGTGATGCTGACGATGGACGGGAGCACGAACGTGTCGGCCGATGCGAACGCCTTCGCCCTGCCCAAGCGGCTGGCCGTGGGCCTGGAACTGCCTGTCGGCGAGGCGGAAATAAGCTTGAACGGACTCCAGGTGAAGCAGACCACGACCTTCCACAAGGTGGTCGCCCGCGAGGAGATCACCGTGCCCGCAGGCACCTTTGACTGTTATGTCGTGGAGCGGCAGTATACGGCGGAGACGATGGGCATATCGACGAAAAGCACCATCAAGACCTGGTATGCCCGGGGCATCGGGACGGTCAAGTCCGAGACCTACGATGAAGAAAACAAGCTGCGTTCCGGTATGATCCTGATCGAATACCTTGCACGATGAGAAGAATCTTTTTATCCTTGTTTTTCGCCCTTGTCGCCATCGTCGCCGGGGCGCAGGAGCGGCTCGTCGTCCAGGGTGTCGGCGAGTTGGTCGGGGACGATTTCGCGCCCCGCTACGCAGTACTTACCGAAAAGTACTACAACAGCATGGAATGGATGGCACTGAATGAGAAGATTGACCGCTACATCTCCGCGCACGCTTTCGACACCGAGGTCACGGAGGACGATCCGCTGTTCGACTGGAAGGCGTACATCGCCAATATGGAAGAGGCGATCGAGAATTTCACCAAGGAGGGCAACGAGGAGATGGCACGGGCCTACCGGGAGTCGCTCGAAGAGGCGAAGAAGTACAAGGAGGAGATGGAGCAGATGGTCGGGACGATCAAGGCCGAGGCCGCGGAGAATGCCGAAGGCCTGGACCGCCAGGAGCTGTTGGACGAGGTCCTGAAACACGCCGTCGGCGGCCGCCTCTGGTACTTCGCCCAGGCGTACGGTGACGGCCGTTACGCGGCGGTCCGCGAGATATTCATCGACGAGGAGGAGAACGCCGTCGGCCTGATGGACGCCCAGGGCAAGATGGTCATCCCCGCCCGCTACGAGAGCCTGTATATGCGCGACTATCCCAATGCCGACGGC
>JAFYEZ010000050.1 GCA_017544005.1 Bacteroidales bacterium | reverse complement strand
GCCGGAACGCTGCTGCCGCAGTTCGACGAGATCGTCTTTGTGGGACTCAATGCCCTCAATGCCTGCGAGAAAGCCCTGCTCAACCATTTGAAGAAAGAAGGCCGGGCCGATTTCTACTGGGACTTCGCCGGACCGATGGTCACCGACCCCGACAACCTGGCCGGCCGCTTTCTCCGCGATAACATCAATAACTATCCTCCGAAACAAGCCTTCGCCTGTCCGGCCCTCGACCCGCAGCAGCAGTATTTCGAAGTGATCCGCGTTCCGTCTGCCGTGGGACAGACGCGCAAAGCCATGCAGATCCTGCAGCAACTGCAGGAAAAGGGCGAACTGCTGCATCCCGAGCAAACCGCCGTGGTGCTGCCCGACGAAAACCTGCTCTTCCCGATGCTGGGCGCCGTGCCCGAAGGCATCGGAAAGGTCAATGTGACGATGGGCTATTCGCTCTCCGCCAGCAGCGGCGCCCAGATCTTCCAGCTTCTGGAGCGCCTGCAGGCCAATGCCCGGCAGCGCAACGGACGCTGGGGCTTCTACCACCGCGACGTGGTGGACCTGCTGGAGCATCCCTATATCACGGCAGCTGCCGATCCGCAGCAGATTTCTGCCCTTAAACTGGCCATCCGCGAAGAAAACCTGATTTTCGTGCCGGCCGAACGACTGGCCGCCCCCGGCGGTATCTGTGCCACCGTATTCCAGGCCATCCCACGGACCGATGCCATCCCTGCCTGGCTCAAAGCCATACTGGAGCAGGTTCAGCCCGGCCAGCGCCCGCTGGAACGCGAGTTCCTCTATCATTACCACGAAGCCGTGTGCGAACTGGAAGGCATGGGACTCCCGCTGGAGACGCTGGAGCCCCGGACCTGGTACCGGCTCCTGGCCCAGTACATCGCGCTGGTCAAGATTCCCTTCGAAGGCGAACCGCTCAGCGGCCTGCAGATCATGGGCCCGCTGGAAACCCGCGCGCTCGACTTCGACACCGTCATCATGCTCTCGGTCGGAGAAGGTATCTTCCCTTCGCGCAGCGTGAGCGCCTCGTTCATTCCTTTCAATCTGCGCCTGGGCTTCGGCCTGCCCACCTACGAGCAGCAGGACGCCATGTGGTCGTATTATTTCTACCGTGGCATCTGCCGCGCCCGGCGCATCTATCTGCTCTACGACTCCCGCACCGAAGGCTTGCAGAGCGGCGAGGAAAGCCGCTTCATCAAGCAACTCCGCTATCTCTACGAAGTGCCGCTGGTCGAAAAAGTGGCCACTTATGCCCTCTCCTCGAAGGGCGGGCAGCAGGAACTGCCCCGCGTTGAAAAGGATGCCGCCGTCCTGCAGGAGCTGGAAGACCGCTATTTCATCCGTCAAAAGACCTTCTCAGCGTCGGCGCTCAATGCCTATCTCGACTGTCCGCTGCAATTCTACTACCAGTACGTGAAGGAGATACGCGAGCAGGATGAGGTGGTGGAAGACCTGGATGCCGGCATCTTCGGCACGCTCTATCACCGGGTGATGGAATGGCTCTACCAGCCTTTCCTGGGCGGAGAGCTGCGCACGGAAAACCTGAAAGCCTTGCGGAACGACCGGAAGCACATCGAGCGGCTGATGGACAATGCTTTCGCAGAGGCGCGCATCACGGAGATCTCGGGCGAAAACCAGATCCTTCGCGACCTGATCCGCCATTTCGTTCGCCGGACTTTGGAAGTGGATGCGACCCTCAGCGCTCAGCGGCCGCTGTGGCTGCAGGGTCTGGAAGATAAAGTCTTTTCTACGCTGGCGCTCGCTGACGGGCGGCAGGTGCAGTTGTTCGGCAAAATCGACCGGCTGGATTCGCAGGAAGCGGGCCTGGTCCGGGTCGTGGACTACAAAAGCGGCAATGTCAAGGGAAAGGATGACTGCCAGGACGTGGACAAACTCTTCGACCGCACGCTCAAGAAGCGGCCGTCCATCGGCTTCCAGCTCTACTTCTACGCCCTGCTGAAATACCGCACCGCCAGCGATCCGTCCCAGCGTTTCGCGCCTTGCATCTACTCGCTGCGCGACATCTTTTCCACAGAACTGCCCGGATGCTATTCGATCGCACCGGAGCAACTCAATGCCTTTGAGCAGCGGCTCGCCGCACTGGTGGCGGAGGTCCTCGATCCCGCCACGCCTTTCACCGCGACCGAGCGCGAAGAAATCTGTCAGTATTGTAACTTCAAACGCCTATGCAACCGCCTGTAAGCCTTGTCAAAGCCTCTGCGGGCAGTGGAAAGACCCACCGGCTGACCCAGGATTATCTGAATCTGCTGCTGGCCGACGATCCGCTGCGCTACAAGCACATCCTGGCCGTCACCTTCACCAACAAGGCGACCGACGAGATGAAGTCGCGCGTCATCGAGGAACTCTACAAGCTCGCCCACAGCGATGATGCACGGGCTTCCCTGGCGTCCGACCGGCTGCGGCGCATGCTGCACGACTATTCCTGCTTCTCCGTCAGTACCATCGACAAATTTTTCCAGACGGTGATGCGGGCCTTCGCCCGCGAGATCGGCCAGTACGCTTCCTACCGCGTGGAGCTCGACGACGATGCCGTCCTCTCTCAGGTGGTCGACCTAATGCTCGCTTCGATGGATGAGCCCGAGGGCGCCATCCTGCTCGACTGGTTGCGGCGTTATTCCTTCGATCTGGTGGAACAGGGAAAGAGTTGGAGCATCGGCGCTTCGCTGCGCGAGATGGCCAGCCATTTCCTCGATGAATCCTTCCTGCTCAAAATGCGGTCGGTTCCCAGCATCATTGCCGACAAGGCCCTTGTGGAGGCTTTCCGCGGCAAGCTCAGTGCCATGATCTCGGGCTTTGAGCAAAAGGCGAAACGACTGGCGGCCGAAGCACTGGCGCTGATGCAGGCGCATGGCCGCGGCCCGGCTGACTTCAAGGGAAAGAGCCGTGGCCCGATGCTGGTTTTCAGCAAATGGGCGGCTGGGGATTTTGCCGCACCCAATGCGGAGCGGCTTCGCCAGTCCTTCGACGACTTCCCCGGCCGCGACGGTATGTCCCGGATCGTGGAGGAAGCCATCACCTTGTATGACAACGGCATCCGCGATTACAACAGTGCCTGGCTCATCCGCGACAACCTGCATCTGCTGGGCATCTATGCCGACGTGCTGCACCATCTGCAAGCTTTTCTCCAGGAAAACAACGTGGTGCTGCTCCGGCAGTCGACCGAACTGTTGAGCCGCATCATCGCCGACGACGAAACGCCGTTCGTCTATGAAAAGATCGGCAACCGTTATGACCACCTGATGCTCGACGAAGCGCAGGACACTTCGCTGCTGCAGTGGAACAATTTCAAGCCGCTCTTCGCCAACAGCGTGGCGCAGGGCTACCACAGTCTGGTGGTGGGCGACATCAAGCAGTCGATCTATCGCTGGCGGGGCTCTGACTGGCGCTTGCTGAGCGATTATCTCTATCGCGACCTGGGGCGGACGTCCATTGTCGAGGAACCCCTCAGTGAAAACTGGCGCAGCGGCAGCGCGCTGGTCGGTTTCAACAACCGGATATTCACCCGGGTGGGAACGCTCCTGGCGTCTGGAACCGGCTTGGAAGATGTCGGAAACGAGGTCGGCGAAATCTACGGCGATGCGAAGCAGGAGGTTCCTGCTGCGCATAATGTTGACCCCGAAGGCTACGTGCGTCTGTCATTTCTTTCTTCCGACGATACGCAGAGCTGGAAGGAGAAAGCACTCGGCCGCATGGTGGAAGACATCCACCAGCTCGTTGCGGAAGGATATGCTTACAAGGAAATTACGATCATCGTCCGCAAGAATTCCCAAGGCGCTGAGGTGGCTTCGCTTCTCATGGATAACGGCATCAACGTGCTGACCGAAGACTCCCTGAAGATC
>JAFYEZ010000049.1 GCA_017544005.1 Bacteroidales bacterium | reverse complement strand
GGTCAGCGCCGCGATGGTCGCTTCGACCGGTGCGCAGTGGACCATCCTGGGCCACTCCGAGCGTCGTCAGTACTATGGCGAGACCGATGAGAAACTCGTCGAGAAGGTCAAGCTCGCCCTGGCGAACGGGCTGAAGGTCATCCTCTGCGTCGGGGAGAATCTCGACGAGCGTGAGGCCGGCCGCCACTTCGAGGTGGTGAAGACCCAGACCGAGAACGTCCTGTTCCGGTTTACGGCCGATGAGATGGCTTCCATCGTCATCGCCTATGAGCCCGTCTGGGCCATCGGTACCGGCAAGACCGCGACCGCGGAGCAGGCTGAGGAAATCCACGCTTACATCCGTGAGGTCCTCGCTGCCCATTTCGGCAAGCAGGTCGCCGAGGAAACGACCATCCTTTATGGCGGCAGCTGCAAGCCCTCCAACGCGAAGGAACTCTTCGCCCAGCCCGACATCGACGGCGGCCTGATCGGCGGCGCCGCCCTCAAGGCTGACGACTTCATCGGCATCGCGCTGTCTTTCTAGGCAGTAGCTGACTCTTTCCTTCAACCGCTCCGGGATTGATCCGGGGCGGTTTGTTTTTTCTCGCTATTTATTATATTTGTACAGATAATATCATTTTATGCGTAAAACGATTCTTTCTTTTTTCATCCTGATCCTGTCCCTGGTGACATGGAATTCCTGTCAGGAGAAACAGCACGAATTCAATTTGGACGAGCACATCGGTATCTGCGGACTGAACCGGGCTCCGGCCGCCGTGGCTTGCGGGCTGGATTATCTGGAGGCGAATGTCGCCTCTTTCCTGGTCCCGGAGCAGAGTGACTCCGTCTTTGCCGCCCAGCGGGCCGCAGCCGATACACTGGGTTTGCCCATCTATTCGGCCAACGGTTTCTTCCCGAAGGACATTCTGGTCGTAGGACCGGAGGCGGATCTGGAACGGGCGGGCCGTTACTCGGAAATCGCCATCCGGCGCGCCGCCGAGGCGGGTCTGAAGATCTTGGTCTTGGGCAGCAGCCGTTCGCGATCCATTCCCGAGGGCTTCCCGCGTGAGGAGGCAGAGGACCAGTTCCTTTCCCTTTTGAGAGGGATGGCGCCCGTAGCTGAGGAGTGCGGGGTCATCGTGGCGATCGAGCCTTTGCAGGAGAGCGAGACCAACTTCATCAACACGGTGGAGGAAGGGGCAGAGATAGCCCGTAAAACCGGCAGTCCCAACATTTGCGTTATCGCAGACATCTTCCACATGATGCGGGTGGGGGAGAGTCCGGCCGGCATTCTGTCCGCGGCGGACAAACTGGTCCATTGCCATATCGCGGAGTTAGGGGAGCGGACCGCTCCGGGCGTCGCGGGCGATGATTTCACACCCTATCTACGCGCGCTCAAGAAGATCGGCTTTACGGGTCGCATTTCCTTCGAGTGCAAATGGAATGACGTGAAGACTGAACTGCCTGTCGCCGTCCAAGTCTTGAAAGAACAAATCCAATCAGTCAAATAATCATGCAGACCAGAAGAGAGTTTTTGAAAACCAGCCTGCTCGGAACGGGTGGCCTGGTACTGGGGGGCTTGTCCCTGGATTCGGCATTGTATGCCAAATCAAAAAAGGCCAACGACATCGTCAAGGTGGGAATCGTGGGATTCTCGGACCGTTGCCGCGGCTCGCTGATCCCTTCGT
>JAFYEZ010000048.1 GCA_017544005.1 Bacteroidales bacterium | reverse complement strand
GGCCGTGTCCGAGGGCTTGACCCGAGGACTTATAGGCCGGGAGCGAGAGAGGGGAATAAGAAGCGCCAGCAGGCGCTAGCGGAGCGCGGGCGGGGCTGGCCCGAGGGACAGCAAGCGCGGAGCGGGGGGTCTGGGGCATGCCCCAGTAAAAAACCGGCCGTGTCCGAGGGCTTGACCCGAGGACTTATAGGCCGGGAGCGGGGGGTCTGGGGCATTGCCCCAGTAAACATAGGTGGTCCCAGCAGGGCATGATCCTGCGACCCCCTGATTATGAGTCAGATGCTCTAACCAACTGAGCTATGGGACCAAGACGGGCGGGAGAACGATCCCCCGCCCGGCTTTGCGATTCTTACGACGCTATCACACCTTGATCTCGACCTCGACACCGCTCGGGAGCTCGAGCTTCATCAGGGCGTCCACCGTCTTGGAGGTGGAGCTGTAGATGTCGAGCAGGCGACGGAAGGAGTTGAGCTCAAACTGTTCGCGGGCCTTCTTGTTGACGAAGGTGGAACGGTTGACCGTGAAGATCTTCTTGTCGGTCGGGAGCGGAATCGGACCGCTGACGACTGCGCCGGTAGCCTTCACCGTCTTGACGATCTTGTCTGCCGACTTGTCGACGAGGGCGTGATCGTAAGATTTAAGTTTGATTCTGATTTTCTGGTTCATTATCTTGACTTTTATATTTATTCGTTTTCATCGTCGAATTTGCGGCCGCCCTGCTTGCTGATGACCTCCTGCGCGATATTCGCGGGAACCTCAGCATACTCGGAGAACTCCATCGTGCTGGTGGCACGGCCGGAGGAGAGCGTACGGAGCACGGTCACGTAACCGAACTGCTCCGCCAGGGGAACCTTGGCTTTGACGATGCGGGCATTGCCCTTGGAATCCATGTCGACAATCTGGCCGCGACGACGGTTGAGGTCGCCCACGACGTCGCCCATGTAGTCTTCCGGGGTAACCACCTCGAGGGACATGATAGGCTCCATCAGGACCGGGCCGCACTTGGGAAGCGCGTGGCGGAAGGCCATCCGGGCGCAAATCTCGAACGACAGCTGGTCGGAGTCCACCGGGTGGAAGGAACCGTCCAGCAGGCGAACCTTGAGGGAGGTAACTTCGTAACCGGCGAGGACGCCGTTGGCCATTGCGGATTTGAAACCCTTCTCCACGGCCGGGATAAACTCGCGGGGAATGTTGCCGCCCTTGACTTCGTCGATAAACTGAAGTCCAGTGACGCCTTCATCCGCGGGACCGATTTCGACAATGATGTCTGCAAATTTACCGCGACCGCCCGTCTGCTTCTTGAAGACTTCACGGTGCTGGTAGCTCTTGGTGACGGCCTCTTTGTAGTTGACCTGCGGCGCACCCTGGTTGATCTCCACACCGAATTCCCGGCGGAGACGGTCCACGATGATATCGAGGTGAAGCTCGCCCATGCCGCTGATGACGGTCTGACCCGTCTCGGCATCGGAGCGTACGGTAAATGTCGGGTCTTCTTCGGCAAGCTTGCCCAGCGCGATGCCCAACTTGTCCACGTCGGCCTGCGTCTTGGGCTCCACGGCGAGACCGATCACCGGATCCGGGAACGTAATGGATTCCAGGACCGTCGGATGGGATTCGACGCAGATGGTATCACCCGTACGCAGCTCCTTGAACCCGACGGCGGCGCAGATGTCGCCGGCCTCGACAAAGTCGATCGGGTTCTGTTTGTTGGAGTGCATCTGGTAGAGTCTTGCCACGCGCTCCTTCTTGCCCGTGCGTGCGTTCAGCACATAGGAACCCGCATCCAGGCGGCCGGAATAGGCACGGAGGAATGCGAGACGGCCGACGAACGGATCGGTTGCGATCTTGAAGACCAGTGCGCAGAAGGGGTCGGTAGCGACCGGCTTGCGCTCAACCTGCTGGTTCGTACGGAGGTCGGTGCCGAAGACACTGCCCTTGTCGAGCGGAGAAGGAAGATAGCGGACCACCGCATCCAGGAGGAACTGCACGCCTTTATTCTTGAAGGAGCTGCCGCAGCAAGCCGGCACGACGGCCATGTCGATGGTCGCCTTGCGCAGCGCTGCGATAATCTCCTCTTCGGAAATGGAGTCGGGGTTGTCGAAGAACTTCTCGAGAATGGTGTCGTCGTATTCGGCGACGGACTCGATCAGCTTTCCACGCCACTCCTCCACCTCATCGGCCATCTCTGCCGGGACGGGACGCTCCTCGTAGTTGACGAGCTCCTTGCTCTCGGAGTTGTAGTAGTAGGCCTTCTTGGCGATGAGGTCCACGATGCCCTCGAACTTTTCCTCTGCTCCGATCGGGAGACAGACGGGTACGGCGTTGGCACCGAGCTTGTCGTGAATTTCCTCCACCACGGCAAGAAAATCCGCTCCGGTACGGTCCATCTTGTTGACGTAGGCAATCTTCGGAACGTGGTACTTGTCCGCCTGGCGCCAGACCGTTTCGGACTGGGGCTGGACGCGGCCGACCGCGCAGAAGGTCGCAATGGTGCCGTCGAGCACGCGGAGCGAACGCTCCACCTCGACGGTGAAGTCAACGTGACCGGGAGTATCAATCAGGTTGATCTGGTACTGGTCCTTGCCGTAATGCCAGAAGGCGGTGGTGGCAGCGGAAGTGATGGTGATACCACGCTCCTGCTCCTGCACCATCCAGTCCATCGTGGCTGCGCCATCGTGCACCTCTCCGATCTTGTGGGTCTTGCCCGTGTAGTAGAGAATGCGCTCCGACGTCGTCGTCTTGCCGGCGTCGATGTGGGCCATAATACCGATGTTCCTGGTGAATTTAAGGTCTCTTGCCATTGCTTTACGCGATGATTAGAAACGGAAATGAGCAAATGCCTTGTTGGCCTCGGCCATACGGTGCATTTCCTCTTTCCTCTTATAAGCTGCACCTTCGCAGTTGTATGCAGCCATGATTTCAGCAGCCAACTTTTCAGCCATGGAATGGCCGGCGCGCTTGCGGGAATAAAGTATCATATTCTTCATCGAGAGCGAGACTTTACGCTCCGGACGCACCTCAGTCGGGACCTGGAAGTTCGCACCACCCACTCTGCGGCTTTTTACTTCAACCTGCGGAGTGACGTTTTCCAATGCTTTTTTCCAAATATCGAGAGGAGCCTCTTCAGAATCTTTCATCTTCTCGCCGATCATATCGATCGCATCGTAAAAAATAGAATAAGCGATACTCTTCTTCCCCTGTAACATAAGGTTATTCACGAAGCGGGTAACCTCGACATCGTGAAACTTAGGATCAGGAAGTAGAATCCTCTTTTTAGGCTTCGTTTTTCTCATTTTTTAAGGAATTTAAGTGATTGATGGGTTACTTCTTAGATTTCTTCGGCCTCTTGGCGCCATAGAGCGAACGCGACTGCGTACGACCCTCGACACCTGCAGTATCCAAAGCTCCTCTAAGGATGTGGTAGCGAACACCCGGAAGGTCCTTGACACGGCCACCGCGAACCAGCACGATGCTGTGTTCCTGGAGGTTGTGTCCTTCGCCCGGGATGTATGCATTGACCTCTTTCTGGTTGGTCAGACGAACACGTGCAACCTTACGCATTGCAGAGTTCGGCTTCTTAGGGGTGGTCGTGTACACACGTACGCAGACACCTCTCCGCTGAGGGCAAGCATCCAGCGCGCGAGATTTGCTCTGTTCTTCGATAACCTCGCGTCCTTTGCGAACTAACTGTTGAATTGTGGGCATAAATAATTGTAAATCTTGTATTTATGTGTATAAACCGCACTTTTGCGGGGATGCAAAGGTACTGCTTATTTTCCTATTTACCAACAAGAAACTGACATTTTTCGCCCTATCGCACGGAAATCTGCTTCCGAACGAGGATGGGCGCCCCTGCAGCGGTCATTCCCTCCACCGTGACTGTGAAGGTGCCCGCATAACCGGGCAGCTTGCAGGTGAGCGGCGCGGGCTTTCCGGCGCGCACGGAGACCAGCGGGTGCCAGAAGGCGGTCTGGCGATAGTCGGGGTAGTCGCCCGAAGCGGTCTCGCAGGTGTAGGCCGTGGGGTAGAGCACGCCCTGGTAGTTCACCACGCGCACATTGCCGCTGAAGCGGATGGACGGGAGGTTGCGCTTGTAGGTCACGAAGTTGACGATGCCGCCGAACTCCCGTTTACCGACAAAATAGATATAGGGATAGATGTCGATATTCTCCACCAGCGCCGGATCGTAGTTGTAGATCTTGTTCTGGTCAAAGACCGGCACGCCGTCGAGCAGGGTGAGCGACGTGCGCCGGTAGAAGCGGGGATCCGAACCGCCGTCCTCCACGCGGACCTGGATGTCGCGGACGCCCTCGTTCTCTCGCGCGCGAAGCTCGGGAATGAATTCGATAAAGACCTCGCGCATTACCGGGAAGCGGGTATAGTCGTCCAGGTGGTAGCTGCGGCGGAGCGATTCCTCGAAGAGGAGGTTGTCGCGGCGCGGCAGGTATTCCAGCAGGGTGTCGGAGGCGAAGCGGCGCTCGATCTGCATGGCCATCGCGCGGGCCGAGACGGCCTCGGACATCGACGCGGAGAGGCGCATCGGTGCGGGCGCGGGCAGCGCGGGCTCCACGAAGGGAGACTCGAGCTCCACGTGGCAGTTTTCCAGCGTATCGATCCCTTCGATCTCGGTGATCAGCTCCTTGCGACCGTAGATGTTGCCCGTATAGAAGGTCAGGCGGCCGGAGGTGTCGATTTCCGAGCAGTAGATGTCCGCCTTGTTGCCCGGGGCGGAGATGAAGGCGAACTTGCCAATCAGGGACTCCTTTTTTTCCGGGCTGAAACCGGCGATATGGCCGTGGATGATCTCGCCCTCGTATTCCGGGGTGTAGTCGGTGCCCATGCGGGGCGATCCGACGGCGGGCAGGGCGGCGAGAAAACCGCCGAGCGAGGCATTGTCCCCGTGCGGCAGGCCGTCTTCATGGCAGACGGAGACTGATACGGTGGCATCCTCCGGCACGTTGAGCGTCAGGGTGATCTTCTCGCCCGGAGCGGCCTCGGCAGGGGCAAAGAGCAGCAGCGGGCCCTCTTCGCAGCCGGGCAGCGGAGCGGCATGAACCGCCTCGGAGACGACCTCCACGCCCCCTTCCACCCGTTCGCGGGAGAAGGCGTTGCAGATGGAGAGCGTCTTGGCGGCGATGCCGGTAAAGTCATAGTCCGCCTCGTTGCGGTTCTGGGCGGTGTAGGCAATCAGCCGGTAGCTGCCCGTGGGCAGGCTCGGAGGCAGGGCGATACAACCGCCGCCACGCCCCTCGTCGAGGGCGATCTTGGCGGTCAGGGCCACCCCGGAGGCGGAATGCAGTTCCAGATAGACCACGCTGCTCAGGTCGCTGAGGCGGCCCGTGGCGACATTCACGCAGAAGGCCGAGCACCAGAGGTTGTCTCCGGCGATATAAAAGTCGCGGTCCGTTGCGATATAGGTGCGTTCCACCGTGCGGGCAGCCGTCTCCTGCGCCCTTGCGGCAAGGGGACTCAGGCAGAGGGCCATCGTCAGGAGAAGGAGCGTCAGGGTCTTTTTCATCGGAAACTATTTATCGGTATTGATCCAGCCTGCAGGCACGATCTTGGTTCCGCCCAGTTCGCGGCAGTCGCAGGCGCGTTTGGGCACCCATTCGTAGTATTCAATCACGCTCTGGGGCTCTTCGTCTTCCGGAATCCAGACCCACAGCGGGAGATATCCATTTCTGTAATAGGTACCCCACTGGTTCTCCTTGAGGACGACACGCGTCGTGCGGGAATAGTCCTGCTGGCCGAAACGGCTGACCACGTTGCGGTAGTAGCGCTGGGCCTTGGTGACGGTCGAGGCGCTGATGTAGCCCACGACATACTCGGAAGGATCCGCCTCGTTGTGGATGTTGCCCCGGATATCGGAGGGCTGCGGCGAGAAGAGGCCGCCCACGTCGGAGGAGTTGTTGCGCATCGAGGTCCAGTAGTTGTACGCCTCGCGGGAAATCCGCTCCTGGAGCAGCGTCAGCGAATAGACATAGCTGAAGCGCTGGTCTTCGCGGTTGCGCGTGGTGAAGACGGTATAATCGCGGAACACATCCACGCCGGCAGACTCCGTGGAGGCCACCATGATATCTTTGAAATAATTGCGTTTCCAGCAATAGTAGTAGTTCTCGTCGTCCGGGTAGGGTAACAGCTCGTTGAGGCTGGGAATATAGTAGTACGCCGCGCGGAACTCAGCCGTGTACTCCCAGACCTCCAGGCCGATCCAGCGGTAGAAGCCCTCAGCCTTGCCGTGCGTATCGATCCGGATGTCGAGCTGGTCCCTGTCGGGCGAAACCACATAGGAAAGACTGTCGAGCACCGAGTCGCTCTGCAGGATTTCCTGCCAGTCGGAGACATAGGTGGAAAAGGCTCCTCCCAGGCCCGGAATGCCAGAGTAGACCTTCACCTTCAGGCGGCAGCGGCTGTTCAGGTCCAGGGTCCGGGTATCCACCCGGTAATAGAGGATGTCCAGGGCGTCGTGAACCTCCGGCGTGCCCGTAAAGGTCTGCCCGCTCTCGCTTTCCACCGTCACCTCGACCTGATAGGAGGGAATCTGGGAAAGGCCTTCCGAGACATCCAGCGCCTGCAGGTTGGAAAGCTGCACCAGCGTGTAGTCGCCCGCCAGGATGTCGCCCTCGATGATCAGGGCCTTGACATCCCCCTCCGCGCCCGGATCAAAGTCATAGACGCAGGCGGTCGGAAGCGCCGCAAGCAGCAGGAGCAGCAGGGATTTGAGAAGCCGTTTCATCGCAGTTTCAAGTTGAGGTTGACATAGGGAATCTGCGTGGCGAATACGCTCAGCATGTGGCCTTTGATCCGGCCTTCCTCGTTGGTGTAGAAGATGGAGTAGGCGTTGTGCCGGCCCGTGACGTTATAGACGCCGAAGGTGATGGACATGTGGGCGAACTGCTTCAGGTAGTGGCTCGGTTCGATACTCATGGCCAGATCCAGGCGGAAGTAATCCGGAATCCGGTAGCTGTTGCGATCCGAGTAGAGCATGCGCCAGGTTCCTGAATACCAGTATTTTCCGACAGGAAGCGTCACCGGACGGCCGGTGGAGTAGTCCAGGTTGGCCGAGAGGCTGACGCGGTGGGTGAACTTGTAGTTACCCACCAGCTTGAACTCGTGGGGCTTGTCGTAGGAGGCGTTGTACCACTGGCCGTGGTTGATGGCGGTCGGGCCCTCGCCCGCCATATCCTGCTGCTGGCTGCGCGACCAGGTGTAGGAGACCCAGCCGTTCAGCTGTCCGGTGTTGCGGCGCGCCATCAGCTCGACGCCGTAGGCCCGGCTGCGGGTCGGGATCAGTTCGTCGGCCAGGTTCTCGTTCATTTCGAGAATTGCGCCGCTCTTGTAGTCGATCACGTTGCGCACCCGCTTGTAGTACACCTCCGCCGTCAGATCCAGCGTGCCCTTCGCCACCGTGGCGTAGAGGCCTGCAGCGGCCTGCCAGCCGTATTGCGGCTTGATCTGGGCGTCACTCAGCTTCCAACTGTCGTTGGGCGAGATGTTGATGCTGTTGCTGATCTTGTGGATGAACTGGCTCATGGTATTGAAGCCGGCCTTGAGGGAGAGGTGCTCCGTGAGGGAGTACTTGCCGGAGAGGCGCACTTCCGGGGCGTGGTAGAACTTGCTCCGGGCTCCGAAGATATCGTAGAGCGCATAGCGGAGGCCGGCATCCACGCTCAGGGCGTCCGTCATCTTCCACTGATCCGCGGCGTAGAGCGCCCCCTCGAGGGCCCGCTCACGCGGCAGCGTGCGGCCGGTCACCAGCGAGGCGTCGCCCAGGGGCTGGAACGAACCCGGCTGGAGGTCGATCAGCGAGGCGCCGAGGCCGTAAACCAGCGTATGGGAATCGGAGAGCACCGATTTGAAGGTGTTCTTCAGAAAGGCCTGCCGCACCCCGGTGGAGAGGCTGTAGGCCGCCGTTTCGTTATAGGTGTCGTCAATCTCGTAGCCATAGAAATCCGCGCCGGCCGAGAGCGTCATCGAATGGCGGTCGGCAAAGTTGCTGCGCCACTTGAGGGAGCCGTTCCAGTTGTTGTAGCGGAAGGAGGTATCGGGACTGAAGCTGAACTTGTCGTGCGAGAAGTAGCCGTAGGCGTGGAGGGAGTTGTTGTCGTTGATGGTGTGGGTCAACCCCAGGTTGACATCGGCGAAGTCGGCCGTACCGTCGTGGTAGGCGGTCCCCTCCGGCAGCAGGCGGAGCATCCAGTTGGAGTAGGTCATGCGGCCGCCCAGCAGGAAGGTGGTGCGGCCGGCCGAATCGAGCGGTCCCTCGATATGGGCCCGGCTCGTCAACAGGCCGAGGCCCAGCGAACCGGTGATTTTCTTGCTGTTGCCCTCGCGGCTGCGGACCTCCAGCACGGAGGAGATGCGGCCGCCGTACTCCACGGGAATCGAGCTTTTGTAGAGCTCGGCGTCGGAGATGACATCGGAGTTGAAGGCCGAGAGCAGGCCGAACATATGGGTCGGGTTGTAGAGCGTTCCCTGGTTGAAGAGGATCAGGTTCTGGTCGGTGGAGCCGCCGCGGACGTTGAATCCGTTGGAGACCTCACCCACCGACTTGACGCCCGGGAGGGTCATCACCACCTTCAGGACATCCGATTCGCCGAAGGCCACCGGCACGTTCTTGATGGCGTTGATGCGCACCGTCTCGATACCCATCCGGGTGGAACGCAGGCGGACGGCGCTCTCCGAGGTGACCACCGCCCCGGTCAGCGCGAAGACCTTCTCGTGCATCGTCACGTCGAGCGTACCGTCGCTGTAGATGCGCAGCTGGAAGGTTTCGTCTTCCAGCGAGTAGCCGCTGAAGTGGAGTTGCTGGTCGCCCAGCGGCAGCATGAGGCGGTAGATGCCCGCCGCATCGGTCACCGCATAGGCGCCCTGGTCCGTATAGACCGAAACGCCCACCTGCGGCTCGCCGGAAGCGGCATCCTTCACGCGGCCGCGCACCGAAGCGCGGTTGCCCTTGGCCGCACCCTTTTCGCCGATCTCGTAAATCTTGTTGCGGAAGGAAGCGGTTTCCGTCAGTTCGTCGCCATAGACCACCGCCACCTCTTCCTTGGGCTTGCCCGGCTCGAAATAGCCCGCCGGCAGCGTCTGGGCAAAGTCGCGGCCGCGGAAAATGAACCACTTGCCGTCGTACTGCGTCACATGCCAGCCTTTTTCGCGCAGCGCGTCAAAGGCCTCGCGGACAAAGGTTTCCCCTTCGGAAGATATCGTATAGGAGGTATGATCGGTCGTATCCCGGACATAGTAGAGCGGCACCTGCAGCGAATCGCGCAGGTAGCCGATCAGGGCATCGGTTTCCACGCGGTAAACCCCGGGGCGGACGGGCGCCGCACCGCGCTGCGCCTGGCCTGCCAGGCTGCAGAGCAGCAGGGAAAGAACCAGCAGCAGGCGTTTCATCGCAGCCCCTCCCCGATTTCCACGGCAATCCGCACCACCTCTTCCAGCGGAAGAACCATCTCGTCGGGCTCTTCCCGCGCGATGGCCGCCCGGAGTGTCCGGCGGTGCTGCCGGTAGATTTTATAGATATCGCCGCGCCGGACGATCCGCTTGAATGAGCCGTCCTCATCGACAAAGTAACAGCTGACCTTCTGCTTGAACACCTCGAACACGTTGGCCAGGATGGGCACGCCGGGCGTACCGGTATCCACCATTTCAGGGGTGTTGGTCTTGTCGAGCGTCTTGACGACCTGCTTGAGCGCCAGGACGCGCCCCTCGTAGAGCACCTCGAAGAAGCCCTCCGGGAAGTCGGGATTCTCCAGCATCAGCTGGGCGTTGATGTACTTCTTTCCGCCCAGGGTGAACCACTTCACGTGGTCCCGGTTGAGCAGCACGGAGAAGAGGCCGTCCTGACTCCGGACGATCAGCTCCTGCTGGGCGGCATCGATATTCAGGGCGTCACAGGTGTAGCGCTTGCCGTTGTAGAAGACCTCGCCGCTTTCAAAAGCGGGCGTGGACCAGTAATAGGTTCCGTTGTAGGGGAACTTGTATTCCAGCACCTTACGGCCCCGGTAGAGCAGGGACTCCTTGGCGGCCGCCTCCCGGAAAAGGAGGGCGTCGTCCTGCGCCGAGGCCATCAGCGGGGCGGAGAGCAGCAGCAGTAGAAGGAGAAAGGTCCTGCGAAACATGGGAGCAAAGGTAATAACAATCTCGACTTATGGTACACGCGCGTACACTTCCCGGCGCGCAAAGAGCGTCTGGTAGGCGGAGCGCCAGATGAGGTGGGCAAAATAGGCGATATAGAGCGACTGAATGCCGAAGAAACGCGCACAGAGAAAATAGGTTACCAGGAAAGCCACGGCCGACCCCACCGTGCCGTTGCGCAGGGCGCGGGAGGCGGTGGCGCCGATATAGATGCCGTCCCAGACAAAGGCGATGCAGCTGAAGACGGGCATCAGCAGTAGCCAGAAGAGGAACGGCTTGCAGCCGGCATGCACCGCCGGATCGTCCGTGATGATGCCGATCAGGGTCTGGGGAATCACGGCATAGGCCAGCGTGGAGACCGCCGCGATGCCCAGGCACCACCAGAAGAGCAGCCGGATCACCCGGTGCAGCTGCGCCTTGTCCTGCTCGCCGATAAAACGGCCCGTGAGGGCCTCGCCCGCGTAGGCAAAGCCGTCCACGAAGTAGGAGTAGAGCAGGAGCAGCTTCATCATCACCGCGCTGACGGCCAGCTGCGTATCGCCGTAATAGGTGGCGATGATGGTGAATCCGTTATAGACCACCAGCATCGAGAAGGAGCGGATAAAGAGATCCAGGTTGATGCGGAAGAACGACCGGATGTGCTGCCAGCGGATGGCGTGGCGGATGGAGGCCCGGGCGATGATGGAGCGGTAGCGCCCCAGCAGCAGGAGGCTTGCCAGCGCGAGGCCCGTCCACTGCGCAATCAGCGTACCGACCGCCACTCCCTTGAGGCCCAGCGGGGTATGGAAGGCCAGCAGCCAGGAGGCCACCATATTGACGACATTCACCCAGATATCGGTAATCATCGAATAGACTGTGTTCTGCATGCCGATAAACCACCCCTTGAAGACAAAGAGCGACATGGTGGCGGGCACCGCCCAGATGCGGATGAAGAAGTACTCCTTGGCCACTGAGGCCACCTCGGGCGTGCAGTCGAGCACGAGGAACGAGACCCAGACATAGAGCCACTGGATGACCAGGCAGAGGAAGGCCATCAGCAGCGAGGTGGCGATACCCCGGACAAAGGTCTCCGCGGCGCATTTCCAGTCGCGGCGGCCGTAGGCCTGGGCCGTGATGCCGCCCGTGCCCACCCGCAGGAAGCCCACGTTCCAGTAGAGCATATCGAAGAGCATCGTTCCCACCGCGATACCGCCGATAGCGGCCGCGTCGCCCAGGTGGCCGGCGATAGCCAAATCCACGATGCCCACGAAGGGAACCGTGATGTTGGCCAGAATGCTGGGGACGGCCAGGCCGAGAATCTGCCGGTTAAGGGAACGGGGACGGGACATCGGAGGCGGCGTTAGCGGTATTTGGTCTCCTCCTCGAGCATGCCCAGGTAGGAGTTGTAGCGTTCGGGGGCAATCCGCCCCTCGTCCACCGCCTGCTTCACGGCGCAGCCCGGTTCGTGGGTGTGCGTGCAGGGCTTGAAGCGGCAGTCGTCCATCACGCGGAGCATCTCCGGAAAGTAGGTGCTCAGCTCCTCGGGCTGGATGTCCACCAGGCCGAAGCCGCGGATGCCCGGGGTGTCGATGATAAAGCCGCCCGAGGCAAGCGGATGCATCTCATAAAAGGTGGTGGTATGCTTGCCCTGCAGGTGGCTGAGGGAGATCTCGCCGGTACGCAGGGAGAGCGAAGGGTCCATCGCGTTGATCAGGGAGGATTTGCCCACGCCGGAGATGCCGCTGATGAGCGACACGGCCCCGCGGCAGCGCTCGCGGAGCGCCCCGACCCCCTCGCCCGTGCGGGCCGACACCTCCAGCACCTCGTAGCCCGCCGCGCGGTAGAGCGCCACGAAATCGGCGGTTTCCGCCTCGAGCGCCTCGGTGCGGATGTCGGTCTTGTTGACCACGAGGGTGACGGGGATGCGGTAGGCCTCGCAGGTCACGAGGAAGCGGTCCACAAAGGCCCGCTTGACCTCCGGGAAGGCGATGGTCACCACCAGGAAGACGCGGTCCAGGTTGGCCGCGATGATGTGCGATTCGCGCGAGAGGTTCACGCTGCGGCGGATGATGTAGTTGCTGCGCGGATGGATCCGGTCAATGACGGCCATCCCCTCCGGGTCGTCGCTCTCCAGGTGGTAATCCACCCGGTCGCCCACCGCCACCGGGTTGGTGGCATGCGAGCCGGCGAGGCGCACCTTGCCGCGAATCACCGCGGCAAAGGGCTCCCACACAGGCAGCTCGCTCAACAGGTAGTGACTTCCCGTGTGCTTGACGACGATGGCTGTTCCGCTTGTTTTCATCCGGACGCAAAGATAGCAAATTGCGCAAAAACCGCTATCTTTGCCGGGTCTAAAAACACCAGCCATGCTTCAGCAGGAATCCATCTCTGAAATCGTTGATAAGGCCCTCCGCACCCTGAGCTTCCCGGACGAACCCCGGCAGCTGTACGAGCCGGTCGGCTATATGTTCAGCATCGGCGGAAAGCATCTCCGCCCGCGGCTCTGCCTCACCACCTACGGACTCTTTCACGACGCTGTGCCGCAGGAGGTTGTCTGGCCCGCCCTGGCGCTGGAGACCTTCCACACCTTCACGCTGATTCACGACGATGTGATGGACCGCTCGGCCACCCGCCGCGGCAACCCCACGGTGCACTGCAAATGGGACGTCAATACGGCCATTCTCTCGGGCGATCTGATGTCCATCCTGGCCTACCGCTACCTGGCCATGGGGCCCGCCGACAAGCTCCCCGCCCTGCTGAGGCTCTTCACCGACACGGCCGTCGGGGTCTGCGAGGGACAGCAGCGCGACATGGATTTCGAGCGCAAGCCCTTCATCACGATGGAGGATTACATGAAGATGATCGGGCAGAAGACCGGTGTGCTGCTGGCGGCTGCAACCTGCATGGGCGGCATTCTGGCCGGCGCGCCGGAGGCCCAGTGCAAGGCGCTCTACGACTATGGCTACCGCACCGGCCTGGCCTTCCAGATTACGGACGACTACCTGGACTGCTTCGGGGACGCCAAGACCTTCGGCAAGCCCATCGGCGGTGACATTGCGGAGAACAAGAAGAGCTGGCTGCTCGTGGAGGCCCTGCGCCGCGCGGTGAGCGAATCGGACAAGAAGCGGATTGCGGAAATCCTGGCGCTGGGCGACGACCGCCGCGCCGAGAAGATCGCCGCCATGACGCAGCTCTATATCGACCTGGGGGTCCGCGATGCGGCCGACGCCGCCATCCTCGAATGCCACCGCAGCGCGATTGACGCGCTCAAGCAGGCGGGCTTTACGGAGCAGCAGGTGGGCTGCCTGCGGGAAATGGCAGAAAAACTCCTTCACCGTGAAAAATAACGATTCCCGCATCCCCGCACTGGAGATCATGGCGCCGGCCGGCAACTTCGAGTGCCTGCAGGCGGCCATCCAGGGTGGCGCCAATTCCGTCTATTTTGGAGTGGGCCAGCTCAATATGCGCTCCCACTCGGCCAACAACTTTGCACCGGAAGACCTGGCGGAGGTGTGCCGCATCTGCCGTGAGGCGGGCGTCAAATCCTACCTCACGCTGAATATCGTGCTCTACGACGAGGACCTGCCCGCCATGCGCGAAACGCTGCTGGCCGCCCGCGAGGCCGGCATCACCGCCGTCATCGCCTCCGACATGGCCGCCATCGCCTGCGCCCGCTCTCTGGGAATCGAGGTGCATATCTCCACCCAACTGAGCATCTCCAACCGCGAGAGCCTCCGCTTCTATGCGCAGTTTGCCGACGTGATTGTGCTGGCGCGCGAGCTGAACCTGAACCAGGTCCGGGCCATTTCCGACTACATCCTTGCCGAAGGCCTCTGCGGCCCGTCCGGCCGGCCGCTGCAGCTTGAAATGTTCTGCCACGGCGCGCTCTGTATGGCCATCTCCGGCAAGTGCTACCTCTCGCTCCACGAATACGGCGCCTCCGCCAACCGGGGCAGCTGCTACCAGCTCTGCCGCCGCGGCTACGAGGTGACCGACCTGGAGACCGGCATGCAGCTGGAGATCGACAACAAGTATATCATGTCGCCCAAGGATCTCTGTACCATTGAGTTCCTGGACAAGATCATCGCCGCCGGGGTTACCGTCTTCAAGATCGAGGGCCGGGCCCGCAGCAGCGAATACGTGCAGACCGTCACCCGCTGCTACCGCCAGGCGGCCGATGCGGTGCTCTCGGGAAGCTATTCCCCGGAGCTGGCCGCCCGGCTCAAGGAGAAGCTCGCCACGGTCTTCAACCGCGGCTTCTGGGACGGCTACTACCAGGGGGCCCGCCTGGGCGAGTGGAGCGAGGTATACGGCAACCGCGCCACCCGCACCAAGACCTATGTCGGACGCATCACCAACTGGTATGAAAAGTTGGGCGTGGCCGAGATCACCCTGGAGACGGGGACGATTGCCGTGGGCAGCCACCTGCTCGTCACCGGCCCCACGACCGGCGTGGTGGAATGCGATGTAAGCGAGCTGCGGCTCGACGCCGGGGCGGTCCCTTCAGCAAGCAAGGGAGACGTCTGTTCCGTCCCCCTTGCTACCAAAGTTCGCCGAAGCGACAAGGTATTTCTCTTCGAGTAAATCCCGGGTTATTGGAGGGCGGCGTCGAGGAGGCGGTAGAGCAGGTCGTTCAGTTTTTCGACTGTGTAGGTGCCGACCGTCGGGGTGAGGTGCGATTCGCCGACTCCGCTGTCATCGGTCAGGAAAACATAGGTTCCTCCGGTGACGATCGCAAAATCCCGACACATAAACTCCGTGGTCTTGTCACCCGTGGAGGCCACCACCGGAATTAGCCGGATTCCCAGCGAAGCGTATGTCTTGATGCTGTTCTGCAGGCTGGCGATGACGCCGTCTTGGTCGATGTGAGCCGGTGCATCCAGAATCAGGAAGGCCACGCGAGCACGGGCGCTTGCCGCCCAGGAGAGCTTCTGCAGGGAGGTTTCCAGCGCGGAATGGACAGCTTCCGGAAGGTCGCCGCCGCCTTCAGCCCCCTGCTTTTTGACAAAATCAATGGTCTTGGACGGGGTCGTGAAGTCATTCGCGCGGGTCAGGTAGGCATCGCCCTTGTCTCGATAGAAGACGGCACCGGTCGAGATGGAAACCCCGCTCTGGCTCTGCTTGACACGTTCCAGAATGGAGAGCAAGTCCTTCTTCAGGAAGGCAATCTCGTCGGACATCGAGCCCGTGGCATCAACGATGAAGGCAATCTGGGCGACGGCCGGAGGCGCTGCTGCGGTCACCGTATATTCGTTGATGACAGCCGGGGCGTCAAGGGTCGAAACGGTCGGGGCATCCGGTTGCAGCGCACCGCCGAGGCGGATCTGCAGACCGGTTGCGGGCCTTTCCTGCCCGTCAGCCGCAAAGAGATCGTGCCACAGCTGGGCCTCTCCGAGATTGGAGGTGCGAGCCTTCCAGACGACTTCTCCGTCTTTTAACAGTTCCACCGGAAGATCAATCACCGGGGTGCCGGAGCCGTTCGTCACGTGAACGGCCACCCTGCCCGCCGTATTGAATCCCCAGTCCATCGCCATTTTGCGGTAATCGACAACCTGCTGGGCCTCTTCAGGAGTAGCGGGCGGAGTGACGGGCTTCATCAGGTTGCCCCAGAAATCCCAGTTGGAGAGATCGTTCCACTCCCCAGCCGTCAGCACGCCGGCTTCTCCGGCCGGAGCGCCGGGATCGCCAGGTCCACTGGGACTGTAGAAACCATCTCCCATCCCGCTCATCGCGCCATAACGGGCGTCCAGGGAACCGCCATAGCCATCATCCTGCGAGCAGGCGGCAAGGGCCACCAGCGCCAGGCAAGCGAAAAATAGCCTTTTCATAACGCAGTGTTTTACAGTACGTTGATGACCTGATAGAGGGTCTGGCTGCCGGAGCCGATATTGATTTCGGCCCGGATCGTGTGCTTGCCGGCGGTCAGTTCAACGTCGTAGACATCGTCGGCAATCTTTTCGTAGTCATAGAACCAGGCGATCGACGACGGTGCGCGGGAGGTATTGATCAGGCGCAGGTCGAACACGTCGCCGGCGTGGTAGCTCTTGGAGGTATCGAAATAGATGGCCGGGTAATCGAACGCGGGGACATTGTCCACGATAAAGGTCGTGTAGTAGGGATCGTAGGATACGGGAGTCCATTCGGTGACCGTCGCGGTTTTATAGACGAGGATGAACTTGTCGCCCAGCGCCAGGTCTTCATTGATGGTGATGGTGAACTCACCGGAAACGCCATAGCCCTGCTCCAGGGTAAAGTCTTCTGCCCCATAGGTCGTCTTGATGTTGCCCTTGTAGTCCGCCAGGGCCAGGGCCAGCTGACCGGTGACCGTGGCAAAACCGTCGTTGCCCAGGTTGGCGACCGTGAACTTCACCGTGTTGCCCTTGGCAATCGTGCCGCTGGAGAGCGACATGCCGCCGTAATAATCCGTCCCCTTGTAGGTCACGTAGAAGCGCAGCAGGTCAACCGGTTTGCCGCCGGCATTGGGCTTCAGATTAAAGACGGCGGAACCGTAGGCGCGGAAATCGTAGCTCATGCTCGTCATGAAGGAGGAGATTTTGTAGAAGCCGTTGTCGCCGCCGCTCCAGCCCCAGTTCATGGCAAAGTAATCGTCCGTGGCATAGCCGTCCACGACGAACTGGTGGCCGCCGCCGGCGCCGTCACCGCCGTAGAGCACCGGCCGGTTGTTGTCGATCTCGTTGCGGAGCATCGAGCACCAGCGCTCGGTGGAGAATTCTTCGCGGTAGTAAAGCACGGTGGAGGAGTCGTAATTCATATAGTGAACCATCGCTTCCGGAATATCATCCGAAAAGGCGCCCGTTCCGGTGGGATTGTACGACGACTGCATCATCACGCCCACATCGTGGACCAGCTTGGCAACCTCCGCGCGGGATTCCGCAGTGGCGCTGCCGGCATAGGAGGACTTGATCAGGCTCCAGTCGTAGGAAGCGGCGAGGTTGTGGCCGGTGATGATCTGATTGTTGCCTTTGTCCGTCTTGTAGTTATAGTCGGGCAGGCGGTCTTCCGCCGTGGTGCCGGGCCAGCGGTGGTGGTACATCACCTCGCTGATGGCCACAGCCACGCAGCCGGCCACCGAACGGCCGCCGTCCACCACCGGGCAGAGGTCGTTGAAGGGAGCGCTCTGTCCCCAGGTCGGCGTATGGAGTTCCTTGATCGCAGTATAGCGGGCGATGCCCTCACGGGCGGCGCGCTCCCAGAGCGCTGCGCCTTCCGCGGTCTGTTTGCGGCCGGTATTGCGGAGATAGGTGATCTCCCGGGTGTATTCCCGGAAGAAGGAACGAATCTGTTCCGGCATGCCTTCAGTCATGAATTTTCCGGTCTGCGAGAAGGCCAGGATCGGGGTGGCGGCATCATCGCCGGCCACGACCACAGATCCGCCGCCGGCGTGGTTGAAGACATAGAAGGCGGGAGATTCCCCGGAGCGGGTCAGGCCGTCGGTGCCATCCCAGACGAGATCTACGTGGGCGGCGCCGCGGGTTCCGGAGAAGAACGAGGAGGCCAGCTTGCCGGCCTGTTCGGGCGTTACGTCAGAGGCCATTGCAAGAAAGGCCGTCAGCAGAAATACGAGAGTCAGTGCGGTTCTTTTCATGGCTTATCTTCTTAAAAGTACATAACCGAGTTTGCGGGAAGCGTCGTAGAACCAGCCGAGTTTGTCGGTCAGCAGGATGCACAGCACATCCGACGTGGCGACGGGGATGGCCGGAATGCCCACGCTGTCGCTCTTGAGGGTGACCGTCGTACCAATCACGGGCGCCTTCGGCGTGGAAGCGTAGAAGGCCCGGCCGGCGCTCAGGTTCACGAGCCGGTAATACATATAGGAACCGGAGGTGTAGAGGGCATACTGGTCCTCCACCTCCTGATAGGTCACAATCGGCTTGATATTTTTCAGGTCGGTGAGATCATAGACGCCCGGAACCAGCAGGTTCACGAAGTCGCTCGTCGCGATGGGCGAATCGCCGGGGATATCGGCCTTGCCCTCATCCTTGAGCCCAGCGATATCGAGTTCGATCTCGCTGAGTTCCCCCTCGGTGAGGGCCACCGGCGTCGTCATGTCGATAAAGACGTCGCCCCGGTCGGTATTCAGCGTGATGTGCAGCGAATCGCCGGCCACCACGCCCGGGCAGACGAAGGTAAGCACCTTGGCGGGCGAAGCGGCCGTCATGGCCGGCTTGTCGGTGACCGTCATCAGCAGGGAATCGATGCCGGCGGTCACGGTAACCGGCGCCGTCTGATCGGCCCGGCTGACGGAGAACTTACCGGTGACCGAGCGGCCGGGAATCTTGAACTTCAGGCGGTTCAGCACAGCCCCGTCCAGGAACTCGTTGGGTTTGACCACAAAGCGGAGGATGGCCATTTTGGGCACGACGCTGATGGTATAGCCCTTCTTGGGCGTTCCTTCCGCATGGGTACCCACCAGGAAATTGTACCTGGAATCCAGCTTGCCGCTGACGACATCCATCGTGGAGGGAATCGACAGGGTTGCGGCTGCAGGATCGCTGCCGATAGAGGTGGCGTAGGGAAAGTACACGGACTGAACCCCGTTGGTAATCGTACCTTTGAACGTGGCGGTGGCGCCGTTCAGGGAGCCGGCATCCATGCTGAGGCAATAGTTGTAAACGACATTGGTCGCGACACCGATGCAGTCGCCCACCGTCCAGGAGACCGTCTTCAGGTCCTCGGAGAGCGCGGCGCGGGTGCCGTAGCCGGCCGCCGTGACGGTGATGGTCACATCATGCGGCTTGCCGTCGTTGAGCGGATCCGTACAGCCCGCCGTCAGCAACAGCAGGGTGAACAGAACCGGAAAGCATAACTTTTTCATCAATAAAGTAAGCGTTTATTGGTTTAACCATTTGTCGAGGGCTCCGTCGAGCTGCTTGTCCACGCGAAGCTGGATGGCCGTGCCGGAACCCGGATAATAATATTTGACCACGATGTCGGCCTCCAGAATGGGGAGAATCTCCGCTTTCTTGAGGCGCAGCATCGCGCTTTTATCCATCTTGATTTTGGATTTGAGGGCTTCAATCTCGCCCTTGAACTGCTCGTAGAGCCCGTCCTGCTCGGCGGCCTGGGTCAGGTTGTCGAGCACCGCCTCGGCCCCGCTGCGCGCATCGAACTCCTTGGCGGAAGCAAATGCGACGAACTCCTCATACTCGGCGTCGGTGAGGTGGAACTCCGCCGCCGGGGCAATCTGCGGATGGGTTTTGTAGTACTCCAGCGAGAAGTCGCCGGGAATGCCGGCATAGGTCAGCGCCACCGTGGGGCGGCTGTAGAAGGCCGATTTCACCTCGATATCCGGGGTGATGCCGCCGCCGTCATAGACCGTGCGGCCGTTTTTGGTCTTGAATTCCTTCTTCAGCGAATCGGGCACGAATCCCACGCTGCCGTCCTCGTTGCGGTGGCTGTAGTCGATGGCCTGCACGCAGCGGCCGGAAGGCGTATAGTACTTGCCCGTCGTAATTTTCAGGTTGCCGTTGTAAGGCGTGGGCACCACCGACTGGATGAGGCCCTTGCCGTAGGTGCGCCGGCCAGCGATCGTGCCGCGGTCCAGGTCCTGCATCGCACCGGCAAAGATTTCGGAAGCCGAAGCGGAGCTGCTGTTGACCATCACCAGGATCGGGATCAGCGTGTCGATAGGCTCTTCCGTGGTGCGGTACTCCTGGTTCTGCTTGGGGTCGCGGCCCTTGGAGGAGACCACCAGCGTACCCTTGGGCAGGAAGAGGCCGGCCATGCGGACCGCCTCGGACATCACGCCGCCGCCGTTGTCGCGCAGGTCGATCACCAGCCGCCTGGCCCCCTGCTCCTTGAGGCGCAGGACGGTTTTGCGCAGTTCGTCGGTCATCTTGTCGGTGAAGCCGGAGATGGCCACGAAGCCGATGGAATCGCGGATCATGGCCGCATATTCAATGCTGGAAATATGGATCCGCTCGCGGCGCAGAACCACCTCCACCGTGTCGCGGGTGCGGCCCTTGAAGACCTTGAACTTCACGTCGGTGCCCGGCTGGCCCTTCATGCGGTCGGTGGCCTTGTCGGAGGTCTCGCCGACGACCGTCTTGCCATCGATCTCCCAGATCTCGTCGCCCGGCTCCAGGCCGCACTTGACGGCCGGCGAGTTGGCATACGGCTCAAAGATCACCACCGGGCCGTCGGTCCGCTTGCGGATCAGCGCGCCGCAGCCGCCGTAGTTGCCCGTGGTCATCATGGCAAAGTTGTCTGTCGCCTCCTCGGGGATATAGACCGTATAGGGATCCAGCGTTTCGAGCATCGCCTCCACGCCTTTGGTGATCATCTTGGTGTAGTCGATGGTATCCACATAGGAGCGCGCCAGGCTCTTGAGAATGGAATATTCGATGTCCAGACCGCGGCCCAGGTTAAAGGTGGACGACTGGGCTGCCGCCGGGACGGAGAGGGTCAGGATCAGGGCCGCCACAGCGACCGATAAGGCTTTTTTCATCTCTTTCGCTTCTGTTTCTCACGAATTATATTCGTGCAAAGTTAGAAAATAATAGGAATTGTGGCTACCTTTGGGCAAAATCCGAGCCAACCCGTATGGAAATCGTTTTTGCATCTGCCAACCGGCATAAACTGTTCGAGGCCCAGAAAATCTTCGGGCCCGATTTTCAGATTCTCCTGCCCGCCGACCTGGGCTTCACCGGCGAGATTCCGGAAACCCACGAAACCCTCGCGGAGAACTCCGCCCAGAAGGCGCAGTTCGTCTGGGACCGGTTCGGAAAACCCTGTTTCTCCGACGACACCGGCCTGGAGGTGGATGCCCTCGGCGGCGCGCCCGGCGTCTATTCCGCCCGCTATGCCGGCGAGCCCGCGAACACCGTGCGCAACATTGAAAAGCTGCTGCGCGAGCTGGGCGACACCCCGTACCCCCAGCGCACCGCCCGCTTCCGCTGCGTGGTGAGCTATATCGATGCGCAGGGCCGCCTGACGCAGTTCGAGGGGCGCTGCGAGGGGCACATCAACTTTGCGCCGGTGCGGCTGGACGCCTTCGGCTACGACCCGGTCTTTATCCCGGACGGACTGGATGTGACCCTGGCGGAGATTCCCGTGGAAGTCAAGAACAGCCTCTCGCACCGCGGCAAGGCGATGGACCAACTGGTATGGCACCTGAAGCAAAATCGCGCGCAATAGTTCTGCACACCACGCGGCAGGGCGACTCCTCCCTGGTGGTCCACGTCCTCGACGAGACCGCCGGGCGGCAGAGTCTCTTCCTGCGGGGCGTAGGCAAAGGGCGCCGCACGTCCGCGGCAGCGGCCTTCCATCCGCTGGCCGTGCTGGAGGTGGTGACGGACGCCAACCCGCGCAGCTCGCTGCTCTATCTGCGTGAGTTTGAGCCCGTTCTCTCGCTTCCGGGACTGCGCACCGATATCCGCCGGAGCGCGGTGGCCCAGTTCGTCTGCGAGGTGCTCTGGCGCACCCTCCGCACGGGCGACGGCGACCCGGAACTCTTTGCCTGGCTGGTGGAGTGCATCGCGGCCCTCGAGGCCTGGCCGGGGCCGGGTGTGGCGAACTTCGCCGCCTGGTGGCTGGTGGGCTACTCTACGCGGATGGGATTCCGGCCGGAGGACAACTGGTCCGACGAAGCGCCGGTCTTCAATATCGTCTCCGCCCGGTTCGGCGAAGCCTTTGCGGGACAGGAAGAGGCGCTCTTCTCCCGCGAGGAATCCCTGCTGCTGCACCGGCTGCTGACGCTGCCCTTCGGCGAGGCCATGGCCCTCCCCCTCTCCGCCTCGCGCCGGGGCGTCTTCTCCCGCCGGATGATTACCTATCTCGCACACCACCTGGGCCAGTCGCTCGAAATCCGCTCCCTGGACGTGCTCCACGCGGTCTTTGCGGACTGAGATCAGCGGCCGGAAGAGTCCTTGGAGCAGATGAGCTCCATGGAGGTGTACTGCGGCTGGAGACCGAGGCGCTCATAGAAGGCGCGGGCACCGGGGTTGCATGCCCAGACATGGAGCGTGATGTTGTAGCAGCCCGCCTGCCGGGCGAACGCCTTCACAAAGTCGAACAACGCCGCGCCAATATGCTGTCCGCGTGCGGATTCGAGCACGCAAAGATCATCGATATACAGCGTCCGGTGCGCCTTCAGGCTGCCGCTGGATACGTCGCGCAGCGCACAGAAGGCGTAGCCGAGCACCGCGCCCGCCCGCTCATAGACAAACACCGGCGTCTGCGGATCCGCAAAAATGGCCAGCAACTCCGCATCCGTGTACTTCTTGCCCGAGGCGTTGAACAGATCCGGCCGGCCGGCGTGATGCACGCCCAGCACCTGCTGCAGCAACTCATTCACCGCTCCCAGGTCGCCCGCCGTGGCTTTCCGGATTGTGAAATCTTTATCCAGCAGCGCCTGGCAGCCGGAGAGGATGTCGCGGTAGGCGGCCTCGAAGTCGCCGGTATACCAGGGGTCTGCCACGTCGCGGGACTCGCCGGCCCAGGACATCATCAGCGACACCTTCCCGGCGGGATCTTCCGGAATGATGCGTCGCAGCAGGCGCAGATTCGACGCATCCATGCAGACGATCCGGTCGAACCGATCATAGTCCGCCCGCGTCACCTGCCGGGCGCCGCGCGAAAGGTCAAACGGAACCCCATGCCGCGCCAGGCACCGCTGCGCCGGCGGATAGAGCGGATTCCCGATCTCCTCGCGCGACACCGCCGCCGACGCCACCGTCACCGCCCCAACAGGCAGCGCGCCCGCCTGTTCGCGCTCCCGCACCAACTGCCGCAGGATAAACTCCGCCATCGGACTGCGACAAATATTCCCGTGGCAGAGGAAGAGGATTCTCATGACACTATGCTATTGGCAAAAACAACCCTTTTCGTATTCCTCCACGCTTGCCGACAATCTATCCAATTCTTGAAGTCGCGGATCGGTCCGAGGCGTACTCTCATTTGTCGCAAAAAAGAGCTCGTCAATGCGATCCATCGTGGCTTTGTACTGCTTATCGTCCAGAATCCGTTCCATCGCTATGTTTTTTTGCAAAGGTAGCATTTTTATATTTGTGGGTAATAAAATTATTACCTAATTTTGTAAAAACTAATGCCAAATAAAAGAATGGTTGTAGAAAAAGTCTGGTTGACCGGCAGTGCGGTTTGGATTCGGACCGATGACGGACGTGAAGCCTGCGAGCATTTCGCGGACTACCCCCGACTTCGCGCCGCAAAACCCTCTCAACGTGCTAATTACAAAACAGACGCATACGGCATCAATTGGCCGGACATTGATGAAGACCTCTGTTTTGAGGGATTCTTCCAAACAAAAGAAAGGACAGAACTCTACCGTATTTTCATGGCGCACCCCGAACTAAACGCGTCAGCCGTTGCCCGACGCTTGGGTATCTCACAAAGTCTGTTTGCCCAATATATCAGTGGGGCCAAAAAACCATCCGATTCCCGTCTAGAAGAGATTTATGCTACGATCCGGACAATCGGGAAAGAATTGACGAGAATTCCCAAAGTAGAGCCCACGATAGCATAGGCTTCAGGCGGCACGGCTGGGATTTCGCCAAAGTGGCGGCCGGCGATGTGCCCCCGAGCGCCCCAGAACAGGGTATACCCGGCCGCCATGTGCCCATTTGGGCCTGTCGCGGCGGCCCACCCCTCGCTCCAGCACCCCACAGCGCCCATCGGCCGCCGCCAGTTTGGCGGGGAAGATGCCCCACACAAAAAAGCCCCCGCCAGTAGAATGATCACCGACGGAGGTCCTGAGCGAATGCCTTTAACCCTAAAATATTCACAACAAAGATAGCCACTCCTCCGGAATAGAGATGTTCTCTATCGTAATCGCCTCTGCAAAGAGCGGGGCGATCTCTTCATCCGTAAAGCCGGCGATGCCACACCCGACCCGCGTCAGGAGAAACTGTTTCTCCGGATGCGCCTTGGCATAGGCGATAAACTCGTCCGCATACGGCTTGATGGTCTCCACCGGCCCCTGCATCGTGGGGATGGCATAGCACTGCCCCTGCGGGCCCACACCATTCCCCCACTCCGCTCCGAACTTCTCATAGGCAATCCGCGCCGCCCCACCACCATGCATCCCCGCCAGATTGCTGCCGAAAACAAAGATTTCGTTGGCAGCAAGGTGGGTGACGAAAGGAGGGGTTAGTTTCTTATCCATCTCGCAACTTTTCACAGATCGCAGCCTCAACCCTTGCGGGCTGCCCAGTAGGCGTCGAAATCCTCGAGCTCGGCCTCGTCGAAGAACTTGTTGAGACGGTCGGAATAGTAAGACACCGTACCGTCTTCCTTGCGGAAGGTCGACGTCACGCGGAACTGGCGCTCATCTTCCTTGATAATCACCAGCTGACCGACCGCGAACTTCTCGCCCTCTTTCTTTTCCAACGACGACTTCGTCTCAGCCTGCTTTTCTACCTTTTTCGCGACAACCGGCTTCTCTCCGAGCTGTTTTCCATTCGCCCGCAACGAATCGTTGATGTTATAAAGGTTGCGCGAAATATTGATGAGCACCTTGCCGATTGCCCAGAAAACACCGGCCATAATGACAAAGAGAATCGCAACGGGAATAAGCCAGAGAAAAGCGCTTTGACTTTCGACAGTGGCAGCAATAATCGCCGCGAAGATGCCAATCACGCCGATAATGATACAAATAACCAGAACAGTTTTGAGGAACTTATCCAGGATGCTTTCTGCAACCGGGTTTACCTCGTAAGCGGATTCGTTGAGAGACATAGGTAATGTATTTTTTCGCTAATAGGCTTAAAATTGATCCTTTTGCGCCTTAATAACTCCTTCTGTTAGGTCTTGGTTATAGTATGTTAGCTCTACAGATCTGTATAAAAGGGCTAATTCTACTGCACATTGACCATCTGAATACCGAGCGATACTATCGCTTCCCTTTTTTTCGATTTGCAGAGGATACTTTTCCTTGAGGGTCTGTTTGACTGTTTCGTAAAACTTTTGGCAGAATTCCTCGTCGACAAAGCTACGCTCTAAGCAAACCTTGTAGAGTCGACCGCTCAAGTTCGCAAAAAAACTGACATGAGACCAATAGCTCCCGCCAAAATCAACATTCCTAACGTAATAAACGGTATATGCGCCATACTCTTTCATCGCATAATACTCCCCTCTATTACCGATACTCTTTGTAATGGTTGCTGCGTCAATCCTTCCGCCCACCTTCATTCCAAAGAAAGCGTTTTGTATCGCCGTTTGCGCATTACCGGCAGGAGATGCGCAAAAGAGGATTGTCATAAAGAACAATATGGCTTTTTTCATAAAAATAATAGATGAATACCTTAGTTTTAGCAAAGATCGATAATAATCGCGATACAAGCAAATCAATCGATGACGGAGCGACCTCTGGTTTTCTTGGGCTTGTCACGGCGGCTCACCCCTCGCCACAGCGCCCATCGGCCGCCGCCAGTTTGGCGGGGAATCCAGAAATGCTTATCTTTGTTGATGCGGTGAGGATTGACCGCACTCCATTCGTGCGAAGATTTTATTACAGCGACAGTTGCGCTGCGTTTCTCTCTACGGGCGACGCAAAGTTGTTGGGCGAACTAAGCGCCAGCAACGAGTTCGATTTGACGCTGGAGCAGCGTGGGGCGTGGCAGGAAGAAATCACGATTATGAAGCGGGTATTGCGCGCGCTGGGGCGTGACGGGCATATTGTCTTCGAGTATTCTCTTCCGCGATTGGGGAAACGGATTGACGTGGCCCTGCTGATGGGTGGGGTTGTCTTTGCGCTTGAGTTTAAAGCCGGAGCCGACGAATTCTTGGCCAACGACAAGGAGCAAGTCTGGGACTATGCGCTTGACTTAAAGAGTTTCCACGAAGGAAGCCGAGACCTCGTAATTGTTCCGATTCTGGTTGCTACAGAAGCTCCAACGGCAGAGTGCTCCACCAATGCCGGAGCTTTCTGCTACTATGATGACCAGGTCTACAATCCTTTGTTTTCCAATGCACAAACGCTCGCTTCGCTACTGTTACAATTGCTTATCAAAGAGCCTGGCCATCCGGCAATCGATGCCCATGACTGGCTCTTTAGCCGCTACAGTCCTACTCCTACCATCATTCAGGCCGCCTCAGCACTATATAGAAATCATAGTGTAGCAGACATTACCAAACATGAAGCTGACAAAGCTGGTATCGACACTTGTACCGACTTAATTCTGGACATTATTCGTGACTCCAAAAAGAATCGGCAAAAGAGCATTTGTTTTGTCACTGGGGTTCCGGGTGCTGGGAAAACTCTCGTCGGCCTCAACGTGGCAATTCAACAGGAACAGGGTGACTTGGCTGTCTATCTTTCAGGAAACGGCCCTCTCGTTAAAGTACTTACCGAAGCGTTGGCGCGCGACAAAGTGGCCAAAGAAAAGGCCTCTGGCCACAAATGCACGAAATCCGAAGCCGAACGCCAAGTCAGTCGCTTCATCCAGATTATCCACCGCTACCGCGACAACATGCTCGCCAAATTAAAAACGCCCATTGAAGGCGAGCAAATCGAGATAGATCCCAAGAAGGTATCACGTTCTGCCCATAACGGCGGCGCTGAGGTGGAGAATGTGGCCATCTTCGACGAAGCACAACGCATGTGGGACCAGCCCCATCTCCGTTCTTGGCTCGCCAGAAAGAAAGGACTGGCAAACTTCCCGCTGTCAGAAGGTGAGTTTCTGATTTGGTCGCTCGACCAGCACAAAGATTGGGCGACTATTGTTTGCCTTGTGGGTGGCGGGCAGGAAATCAATTCCGGAGAAGGAGGGATCGGCCTCTGGATCGAAGCTCTCAATCAGCGCTTCCCCGATTGGCAAATCTACATTTCTGATCGCCTCACCGACAAGGAATACGCAGAAGGCAATCTCTCTGCGATACTTTCTCAAAACCAGAACGTTCACATCAAATCCAACCTACATCTGGCTGTTTCACAACGCTCCTATCGCGCCGAAACGGTTTCCCTCTTCGTGCATCAGCTTCTGGATTTGGATGTAAAAGCAGCGCGTGCAACATATAACGATATTCGCGAACGCTATCCAATTGTTCTCACGCGAGATCTAAATAAAGCCAAGCAGTGGCTCCGCGACCACGCTCGTGGCTCTGAACGCTACGGCATGCTCGTCTCATCCAAGGCCTTCCGGCTACGACCGTTGGCTATTGATATTCGCACACAAGCCGACATCGTACCGTGGTTCCTCAACCCCATTACCGATATTCGTTCATCCCTGTTCCTCGAGGACGTCGCCACTGAATTCGACATTCAGGGTCTTGAGCTCGACTGGACCTGCCTTGTATGGGACGGAGACTTCCGCTATGACCCCACCCACCACTGCTGGCAGCACTTCAACTTCCGTAGCGACCGCTGGACCAATATCAACATCGCCGAAGGACGCGCCTACCAGCTCAACGCCTATCGCGTCCTCCTCACCCGCGCTCGCCAAGGTATGGTTATCTGTATCCCCAAAGGTGACTCCACAGATGCTACCCGGCTTCCGGAGTTCTATGATGCAACGTATCGGTACTTCAAGCGGTTGGGGGTGGAGACGATATGAGCTATTCCTAGAATAATCCGTTATTGTCGGCAATAATTTGATTGGCTTATTTGCAAATCGAATTATTGTTTATATATTTGTGCCATAATTCTTGATTAAGGGTATTCCCTGTAGCTTTAAACGAATTATGGAAACTAAAACTAAAGTCAGATTTGTAAGCCTTAATAAGGTTTCTGTTGAAACGCCCCAAGGAGAGCGTTTAACGCTGGGACTCGATAGCGTTGTCCCTATCCCACTTCAAGAGCAAGATGCTCAGACAATCGCTTATCTTTTTGATAAGTACTACGATGGCAATCGTTCTACCGCCCTGAGTCTCATTTACAGAGAAATGATACGGCTCGGATGTTGGGCAAAACCGTACTGGTGTGGGCCAGATCGTGACAACGAGAGAGAAAGAATCGGCGCTCAAATTCGATCCCTTCGGCTTGAAAGACGATTAGAAGCAAAGGATTTAGCGGCCTTTGCAGATATCGACGCCTCGAATCTATCTCGCATAGAACGAGGCAAGTTTTCAGCAGGTCTCGACGTCCTTTGCAAGATTGCTGCCGCGATGAACTGTTCGGTTGAGATAATCCCCAACGGAGCCGAATCTTACAATTACACAGTAGATGTGGCACCCGGTTGCGTTCCAAACACTCATCGTAGCGTCCTTATTACAGCCAAAAACTCTACTTTCAAACTCGCAGCGTGCTTAGCAAAATACGGGGAGTATCATTGGCAGCAAACGCGCTATAATGTCAGTGTTGGCGACATCGTGTATGTTTATGTTTCGGAAGAGAGAGCTATAAAGTATAAACTGCGGGTAGAGGAGATTAACAAAGTATACGACAGATGGATGGCGCGAGAAGAGGAATTTTGGGTTGATAAGAAGCGGATCCAAGATGAGACTCAAACAAAATATGCTCTTCTCCGACTAATAGCAGAAACACGTTCCAAAAAACTCACAGAAGAGAATTTGCTAAAACATGGTTTCCTTCGCGCCCCTCAAGGTATTAAATATCTTGATGGCGAACTGTTACGATTTATCGAGAGGAGGTTTTAATCATGGCTGTCGATATTAACGACTATACATGCGAAAAAACTTGCGTGTATAAAGGACGCAAATATCATGTCCGCGATAACGGGGCAGTATACCGTGAATGCAAAGACGATGGAATTGTTCGCAAAAATGATGAAATGTGGGTATTTGGACGGTTTGACCGCAATACCGGGTACATGTTAATCGGGCAGGAGCGGGTTCATCGAATCGCATGTACGGCATTTCACGGAGAGCCTGTCGGAGAACGAATTATAGTGGATCATATTGATACTAACCGTTGCAATAATCGACCTGAAAACCTTCGCTGGGTTACGAGACTAGAAAACACAATACTCAATCCAATCACGAGGGCGAAGATTGAGCTTATTTGCGGAAGTGTTGATGCTTTTTTGGAGAAGCCCAGTCTTCTATATGGCCACGAAGCCGAGAGTCCAAATTTTGTCTGGATGAGAGCTGTCACTAAAGATGAAGCACAAACCGCATTGAAGAATTGGAAAGAATGGGCGGCGAAGCCCTTGGAGGAGCATAAGTCAAAGGGGGAAAGAAAAGGACCTGGGGAATGGCTCTTCTCCGAGGAAGAAATAACAGCTGCGCGCGAATGGAATGGTGGCGAGGAGAATCGTCGATACAAGTCCTGGGCTCAACAGGTAGCTGAGATAAAAGCAGAGAATCAGCGCATTCGTGAAGAACAGTATGGGCTAAAAGAGTCTCTAACCCCTGGCGCGCTACAACTCAACTGGAAGGTGCCATCTTTTTTCCCTCTTTGTCCTTCTGAACACACCGCCGCAACGCTTCAGGACTACCTTACTAATCTCAAGGACGATGCGGTCTTCTGCAAAAACGATGTTTATGAGTCGATCGTATTCAAAGCTGAAATCTCGGACGACGGTAAGACCCTTGCCGTGATATGTACAAGCGAACACGTCAAGGGAGGCGACGGATTTGTTTTGACCACCATCACATACGAAAACGGCCATTTCATTCACGAAAATCAGGGTTCCTTCTTCGAAGAAATAGGTGCAGAGAAATATTTCACCCTCGCGCTTGGCCTAGAATGGTCGGGCGGGGATGTATTTGACGATTACTGCTAATCATTGGTATGTATACCCCATTCTCGAACTCGCTGTTTTTCGAATTATTAATCAAAAGCTTCCGCGTATGACTCAAATCAAACAAATCGTCTTTCTAAGGGATCAGTCTGGAGATTTTAAGCTCCGCGACGACATTAAGACATTCGGTTATGATGAGCGTCGAGGTCAGTTTTTTGTTCAGTTTAAAAAGGGAGGAAACTATCTTTATTACAACCCCTTAAATGTCGATGTCGCCGAGTTCTCACGGCAACTTGAACCACCCTTCAGAATAACCCGGAAGAAGGATGGTGAGGTGTTTTTCCATATCCTTGGCGTAAGGGTTTTCGAAGGAAAACATAATACCGCATACCGGATTATTTACGAAAACGGAACGGGGAAAAACTATACATCAGATTATCTGACAATAGAAGAGCATCTTGACGATTATCGTTCCATCAATGTGTGGGAATACCTCAACGAGGTCGCCAAATATCACGTCATTCCCATTGATGACGATAAAAGCGTCAGTCTTGCCGACAAGTACACAAAGATCGAGTTTGTGGCCAAGAACTCGTTGCTTGAAGCATATCTTAATGTTGAATCGTATAGAAAACCGGACGCCAAACAGAGCTCTCCCATCTTTCCTTTCGGGTGCAACAGAAGTCAGTATCAGGCCGTTCGCAATGCGCTGGAGAATCGAATCAGCGTTATTCAAGGCCCTCCCGGTACCGGCAAGACACAGACCATTTTGAACATCCTGGCTAATTTGATTCTGGAGAACAAAACCATGCAAATTGTCTCGAATAACAATTCCGCCGTGGATAATGTTCGAGAAAAACTAGAAGCCCAAGGGCTTGATTTCTTGTGTGCACAGCTTGGTCGGGCGAGTAATAAAGCTGCATTCATTGAGCAGCAAACCGGTGCTTTCCCTGACATGACTTCCTGGAAACAGGCTCATGCCGAGTCGCTTTATCGAGAAGCTGTTTCACTCTCCAAGGAGCTCCAGTACTTGTTTGAATGCCAGGAGCAATTAGCTCTTTGTTCAGAGAAACTGGCGGAGTATCGAAGACAGGCTCAACGGTATCCTAACAAAGCCTCAACTCGTCGGCCACTTTCGGTGAAGACACTCCAACGGCTCTGCCTCGCAAGCAGCCGAGATCTGGAGTATAAGCATCATTTATCTTTTTTTACAAAAATCCGGCTACGTCTCCACGGGCTGACTCCTTCCGATGATATTTCGGATAATCTCCATTACTTGATTATTCTGGCCAAGATTTCTCATCTTGAGAAAATGTGCCAGCAATATGGAGAAACGGTTAAAGACGCCGATGCAAAGAATGATCGGCTGCGAAGTATTTCCTTGCTGGTTCTAAAGGATTATTTGTTTCGGAAATACTCCACCAAAAAGGAAAGAAAAGTGTTTGCGGCAGATGAATTATTCCTAAAAACCAAAGACTTTTTACAAGAGTATCCTGTCGTTCTCAGTACAACTTTCTCCGCTACCTCCAATATTAATCCTGCATACAAGTTCGACTATCTAATTATGGATGAGGCCTCTCAGGTAGATATTGCTTCGGGAGCGCTTGCCATGAGTAGCGCCAACAATGCTGTCGTCGTCGGTGACCTTAAGCAGTTGCCGAATGTCGTTGACAACCACACCGAAGAAGTTGTTGGTGCTATTTTCGCTAAATATGGTATTTCGGAGGCATATCGGTATTCCACGAATAGTTTCCTATCTTCAATCTGTAGCCTTTATCCAAAGATTTCACAAACGCTTTTAAGGGAGCACTATCGATGCGATCCTCTCATCATCGGGTTTTGTAGCAAGCAGTTTTATGATGGAGCGCTGATTCCTATGAAAAAAAGCGAATCCGAGTTTGCCCCTATTCGTGTCGTTAGAACCGTAAAGGGCAACCACGCTCGAGGGACCATTAATATAAGGCAAGTGGAGACGGTTGTACAAGAAGTGTTGCCAGCATTGGAAGAACGATTTACGGACATTGGTATTATCGCCCCCTACAACAATCAGGTAAATGCAATTCAAGAGGCTTTAAAGGAGAATGGCCGAGACTATGTTGCCGCAACTGTACACAAGTTTCAAGGACGAGAAGATGACGCTATTATTCTCTCAACTGTCGACAATCAGATTCAGGAATTTACCGACGACCCTCATCTACTGAATGTCGCTGTATCCCGAGCCAAGAAGCAATTTACGCTTGTCGTATCAGCCGACGAACAGCCAGATACAAATATTCAGAGTCTGATAGACTACATTGAGTATTATCAAGGGAAGAGTGAACAAAGCGAGATTTCGTCAATCTTCGATCTTCTTTATGAGGATTATACCAAAGAACTGCTGGACTTCTATAAGACACATCGCCGGGTTTCCGAATATGATTCAGAGAATTTGACGTACTGGGCTATTCGGGATGTACTTAAAGAAGATGAGCTTCACCATTACGGAATCTTAATGCACTATCCTCTTAGGCACCTCATCACGCCATCTTCTCACCTCAATCAAGAGCAGCGCGCTTTTGCATCATGTTCTTGGTCCCATATTGACTTTCTAATCTATGACCGCGTTTCACGAAGGGCTAAACTCGCCATTGAAGTGGATGGAACACAATACCATCAGGCTGAGTCCAGACAAGGAAAACGAGATGATCTGAAGAACGCTGTCTTGAATGCGATCGGTCTTCCGTTACTGAGACTTAGCACTTCCGGATCTCAAGAGAAAGAAAAAATTCGCCAATATCTTGAAGCAAAGGCCGCATCAGCGGCCTAGCGGAGGCCGTGTCCGAGGGCTTGACCCGAGGACCTATAGGCCGGGAGCGGGGGGTCTGGGGCTTGCCCCAGTCAACACAGTTCCCGACCGGCCTGCACCTTCCGCCCAGCCCGCAATAAAAAAAGCCGCCCCGGCGACAGGGCGGTTTAAAGTATGAACGTTGCGGTTAGAGGGCGTCCGGAGAAACCCCGGTAACATCTTTGATGAGGTCATCCGAAAGGCCTTCTGCCTTCATCGCACGAGCGATTTGAGCGCGCGCCTCATCGCGACCTTCGGCGCGGCCTTCTTCTTTGTAGTCCCGGAGGGTTGCTTCGTATTCAAACTGATTCATAAGCTGTGCTTTATAATTGTCCTTATCTGCCGAGTCGTAATGCTTTGTGTCGGCAGCATCAAAGAGGTCGTCCAGAAGATCGTCTTGCAATTCGGTAGGCGGCTCCTTGTACTGCTCCAGGGTCTTCATCACAACGGCAAACTTATCCAAAAAGTCTGCGTTCTCTTCCAGCATTCGTACGGTGTCTGCAAACTTAGGCAATTCAATGAATATTTGCAAGATTTGATCATTCAAGATGTGGGTCGTCCCGGCATCTATATCGCACATGGCCAGTCTTACGGGCGCATGCTTGATTTCCGGAAAGACGTTTTCTCCCGTGATTGCGATACAGTACGTCTTGGTGATCCGGTCATCGCCGTTCCGCTCATTGGCATATCGCTCCAGAACGGCAGCCGAAGCGTAGAGTTGCACCCGATTGACAAAGGCAGGACGCACATAATTCTGCATCTCCACAATCACACGCGAGCCATCGGTGCACTTGCAATAAACATCGAATCGCATCTCCAATGTCTTACCGAACGGTAACAACGGCTCAGTGTTCAAATACTCCACCGTCTCGATGGTTCTGTCATCGATGATGCGGTTGAGGAACCCGATCAGCAGATTCTTGTTCATCTCGGTTCCGAACAGTCGTTTGAATCCCCAGTCGGAGGTGGGGATAATGTACCGCTGTCCTTCGCGGTAACGTTCTTTTAAACTCTTCATAATCTTTCATCGCTTTAGCGGTTAATACTTGCGACGAAGATACAGCCCAAACTAACCGGTTCAACCCCGGAAAAATAACTCTTTACAATCCCGCAATCTATTGAAAATCAATAAAACGGCTATATTTTAAAAAAAACAGTCCCTCCGACTTTTTTTCTCCAAATGAGTCGTCGTTGCGGGGAAATGATTACATTTGTATCCCGTTGCATATCAAGCAGGCCTATGAATACCAAGTATGTTTTTGTAACGGGAGGCGTGGCTTCATCGCTCGGAAAGGGCATCGTAGCGGCCTCGCTGGCCAAATTGCTCCAGGCGCGCGGACTCGCCGTCACCATCCAGAAATTCGACCCCTATATCAACATCGATCCCGGCACGCTCAACCCTTATGAGCACGGCGAGTGCTACGTCACGGAAGACGGCGCCGAGACCGACCTGGACCTCGGCCATTACGAACGGTTCCTGGGCGTGCATATGACCAAGGCCAACAATGTGACCACCGGCAAGATCTACAACACCGTCATCACCAAGGAGCGGGAGGGCGCCTACCTGGGCAAGACCGTCCAGATTGTCCCCCATATTACCGATGAAATCAAGCGCCGGATGCTCCTGCTGGGCAGCTCGGGGCAATACGATGTCGTGATTACGGAGGTCGGCGGAACGGTGGGCGACATGGAATCGCAACCCTTCGTGGAGGCGATGCGACAGCTGCAGTGGGAACTGCCGGAGGAAGATTTCCTGAGCATCCACCTCACGCTGATCCCCTACCTCAAGGCGGCCAAAGAGCTGAAAACCAAGCCTACGCAACACTCGGTGCGGGAACTGCAGTCGGCCGGCGTCCATCCGGACATCATCGTCTGCCGCACCGAGGTGCCCCTGACGCCCGAGCTGCGCAAGAAAATTGCGCTCTTCTGCAACGTCCGGCCCGGCCATGTGATCCAGTCCACGGATGCGTGGAGCATCTACCAGGTGCCGCTCAACATGGAACAAGAGGGACTGGACACCCTGGTCCTCAATAAGTTGGAAATCAAGAACTGCGCGCCGGAGCCGAACCTGACCGCGCTCAAGGCCTTTCTGGCGCGGCTGCAGAACCCGAAACACGAGGTGAACATTGCCATGGTGGGCAAATATGTGGAGCTGCAGGACGCCTATAAATCCATCCGCGAATCATTCACCCACGCCGGGGCCGCCTGCGAATGCCGCGTCAACCTGACGGCGCTCCATTCGGAGCATATCAGCGAAGAGAATGTGGCTGAGGCGCTTGCGGGTATGGACGGCGTGCTGGTGGCGCCGGGATTCGGCAGCCGTGGTATCCCCGGAAAAATTGCGGCGGTGCGCTATGCCCGCGAAAACGGGATCCCCTTCTTTGGCATCTGCCTGGGCATGCAGATGGCGGTGGTGGAGTTCGCCCGGGATGTGCTGGGCTTTGCCGACGCCGCCTCCACCGAAATGGAACCCGACACGAAGCACCCGGTGATCGACCTGATGGAAGAGCAGAAGGCCACCACCGTCAAGGGCGGTACGATGCGGCTGGGGGCCTACGCCTGCGCGCTCGCGCCCGGCTCGATGGCGGGCCGCATCTATGGCGGCGCGGTGGTAATCCGGGAGAGGCACCGCCACCGCTACGAGTTCAACAGCACCTACCTGAAAGCGTTTCAGGAGGCCGGCATGGTCTTCTCGGGCCGAAACCCGGAAACCGGGCTGGTGGAAATCGTGGAGATTCCCGCGCATCCGTTCTTTATCGGAACGCAGTTCCATCCGGAGTTCAAGAGCACCCCGGAAAACCCGCAGCCCATCTTCACGGCCTTCATCCGGGCCGCCATCGCCCGCAGCGGGAGGTAACTACTGGAACCACTTGGTGGTGTCCTTCTTGTAGAGGCGGTAGGGAATGCCCAGGGCGTCGAGCTCGTCAAAGAGGGCGTCGGAGGGCTTGACCAGGTACTTCTTGGAGAACATCGTGAGGACGTCCTCGCTCCCGCCGAACCGGTAGTGGATATCAAAGTAGAGGCGGATATCGCCCTTGTGGCGCTTGAGGATGGCCAGCAGCCGCTTGCGGAAGGCCGCATCCACCCGATTGATCGGGAACCCCACGTGCAGTTCGGTGAAAAACTCCTCGCTCGTGTTGCCCAGCAGCTTGATGCCCTGCAGGCGGAGCGAATACTCGTCCTCCTCCTTGGGATCGGCATCCTTGCCGCGGTAGCGCTTCACCGTGGCGCACTTCACAAAGAGCTGGTTGTGCAACGTGGTGTACTTCATGAAGTTCTCGTGGTCCTTGCCGTAGAGGCGGAAGGTGATCTGCCCGGAATAATCCTCCATCGTGAACTTGCTCCAGGGTTTGTTGGTCTTGGACATGCCCGCCTCGGTGGCCGTCACGATGCCGGCAATGTAGAAGACCTTGTCGCGGTAGGCCTTGTCCACCGCCATGCGGCTCTCCGCCTCGTTCACGCGTGCGATATCGGCATTGGTAAACTCCTTGATTTCCAGCTTGAACTTGTCCAGCGGATGGGCGGAGATATACATGCCCACGAGCTCCTTCTCCTGCCGGAGCAGCTCGATCTCGTCATACTCGGTGACGGTGGGGATCTCCGGGCGGACCGGCTTGAGCTCCTCCATGCCGCCGAAGAGGTTCGCGCCCTGCGAGAGGGTGTCGTTCTGGAACTTGTAGGCGTAGCGAAGGAGTTGGTCAATAAAGGTATCCTCCTTGCCCGGTTCCTTCCACGTAAAGACGGCGCGCGTGATGCCCGGCAGGCTGTCGAACGCGCCCGAAAAGGCCAGACACTCAAAGACTTTCCGGTTGACCACCGTGAGCGGCACGCGCTCCACGAAATCAAAAATGTCGCGGTACGGGCCGTGCGCCTTGCGTTCCGAAATCACCGTGTCGATCACGTTCGGGCCGACGCCCTTGATGCCGCCCATGCCGAAGCGGATGTTGCCCTCCTGGTTGACGGTAAACTCCGTGAAACTCTCGTTCACGTCGGGGCTCAGCACCGCAATCCGGCTCTTGCGGCAGTCGTCCATGATCTTGGTGATCTCCTCGATGTCGCTCAGGTTGCAGCTGAGGTTGGCGGCCAGGAATTCCGCGGGATAGTGGCACTTGAGGTAGGCGGTCTGGTAGCTGACCCAGGCGTAGCAGGTGGCGTGCGACTTGTTGAAGGCGTATTCCGCAAAGGCGCGCCAGTCCTGCCAGATCTTCTTGAGCTTCTCCTCGGGAAGGCCGTTCTTGAGGCCGCCCTCCATGAACTTGACATAGAGCTCCTCCATCACCTTGATCTGCTTCTTGCCCATGGCCTTGCGGAGCTTGTCGGCCTGGCCCTTGGTGAAGCCGGCGAGCTTCTGGGAGAGCTGCATCACCTGCTCCTGATAGACTGTGACGCCGTAGGTCTCGGAGAGGTACTCCTCCATCTCGGGGAGGTCGTAGGTGATGGGCTTGACGCCGTTCTTGCGGTCCACGAAGTCCGGGATGTAATCCATCGGGCCTGGGCGGTAGAGGGCGTTCATAGCGATCAGGTCCTCAAAGCGCGACGGATGGAGCTTCTGCAGCCACTCCTTCATGCCGGGGGACTCGAACTGGAAGATGGAGGTAGTGTCGCCGCGGCTGTAGAGTTCGTAGGTGGGGGCGTCGTCGATCGGGATGGCCTCGATATCGATATCGATGCCGTGGCCCTCCTTGATCAGGTCCAGCGTCTTGTGGATGATGGAGAGGGTGTTGAGCCCGAGGAAGTCCATCTTCAGCAGGCCGCACTCCTCGATATAATGGCCGTCGTACTGCGAGGTGCGCAGGTCATCGCCGGTCTCCTTGTCCTTCGAGAGGCAGATGGGGATGTAGTCCGAGATGTTGCCCGGGCCGATGATGGTGGCGCAGGCGTGCATGCCCACCTGGCGGATGCTGCCCTCGAGCTGCTGCGCATATTTGAGCACCTCCCGGTTCTGCGCGGTGCCGCTCTCCAGCTCCATTTTGAGTTCGGGCACGAGGCGGAAGCAGTTCTTGAGGTTGATCTTCATGCTCTTCTCCTCGTAGGTGCCGTCCTCGTTCCTGACCTTCTCGCTCAGGCGGTTCGGGATCAGCTTGGTGAGGCGGTTCGACTCGTCGATGCTCACGTGGCTGATGCGCGCCACGTCCTTGATGGCCCCCTTGGCCAGCATCGTGCCGAAGGTGATGACGCGGGCCACGTGGTCGGCGCCATAGGTGTCTTCAATGTATTTGTGCGCGTAGTCCAGGTTCTCGAAGTCCACGTCGATATCGGGCATCGAGATGCGGTCCGGATTGAGGAATCGCTCGAACAGCAGGTTGTATTTGATCGGGTCCAGGTTGGTGATCCAGAGGCAGTAGGCCACCACGCTGCCGGCGGCCGATCCGCGGCCCGGGCCCACCATGTAGCCGGCCTTGCGCGAGGCGCGGATGTAGTCCTGCACGATCAGGAAGTAATCCGGGAAGCCCATCTTGGAGATGGTCTTGAGCTCGAAGTCGATGCGGGCGGCCGTGTCGGGGTCGAGCGTCTCGCCGTAGCGGATCTTCGCGCCCTCGTAGGTCAGGTGGCAGAGGTAGGCCACCGAATGGCAGAACTCCTCGCTGCGCGCGTGACCCTTGGCGTCGGTGCGGCCGGCGTCGATCACGTCGCGGTACTTTTCCATGTGGGTATCGATATCGGCCAGGAAGGCCGGATCGATGGGATACTTGGGGAGGATGTAGTCGTGGTCGATACTGTACACCTCCACCTTATTGGCCACCTCCAGCGTATGGGCAAGCGCCTCCGGATGGTTCGGGAAGAGCGCCGCCATCTCCGCCTCGCTCTTGAGGAACTCCTGCTGGGTGTAGCGCAGGCGCTTGGGGTCGTCGATATCCGAGTTGGTGGTCAGGCAGATGAGGCGGTCGTGCGCCGGGCCGTCCTCGCGGTTGATGAAGTGGACGTCGTTGGTGGCCACCACCTTGACATCCAGTTCCTCGGCGAGTTCAAAGATGCGCGGGTTGACCACCGACTGGGCCTCATAGACATCGATCGGGCCGCCGGGCACCTCCGTCTTGTGGAGCATCACCTCCAGGTAGTAGTCCTCTCCGAAGAGATTCTTGTGCCAGCGGATGGCCTCGCGCGCCGCGGCCAGGTCGCCGGCCTGGATGTCCCGCGGAATTTCGCCGGCCAAGCAGGCGGAGCAGCAGATGAGGTTCTCGTGGTACTTTTCGAGCACCTCGTGCGACACCCGCGGGCGGTAGTACATGCCCTCCACGTGGCCGATCGAGCAGATCTTCATCAGGTTCAGGTAACCCGCGTAGTTCTTGGCCAGGAGGATCAGGTGGTAATAGGCGCGGTGGGAAGGATCCTTGAGACGGTGGTCGTAGTGCGTGGTGACATAGACCTCGCAGCCGATGATGGGTTTGACGATCAGGTTGCCGTCCGCATCCTTGTTGGATTTGTCGAACGCCCACTTGAAGAACTCCTTGACGCCGTACATGTTCCCGTGATCCGTGATGGCCAGCGCGGGCATGTTGAGCTCGCGGGCACGGGCAAAGAGTTTCTCAATATCGGAGAGGCCGTCGAGAATCGAATACTGCGTGTGGACGTGCAGGTGGGCGAAGGACATGGCGGGTTGCTGTTTACGGAATCGTCGAAGGGAGGCCGGTTGTCCGGCAGGTTCGGGCCCTCGCCCGAGCCCCTGTCCGGCTCCTTGTCCGAGACCTCCGCTTCGGGCAGCAAGTTATCAATTTTTTCGCCTGCGCCCAACTCCTTTTTTCGCTTTCCCGCGACAAGTTATGAACATTCCCCGCCCGGCCGCCAGCTTGCCCGGACATCCGGCCGCCCGTTCCCCCGTTCGCCAAAGTGGCGGCGGGGAATCTGCGATACAGGGCGCTGTATCGCAGGAGGTGCGGCCGCCAAGGGCCGAAATCGGCCTGTGGCGGCGGCCCCTACCCCGCTCCAGGCCCTTCCAGGGCCCATTCCCCGCCGCCACTTTGGCGGAAACGCGAGGAAACGACGGAAACTATAGCCGGGAATCAGACTTGGGAGGGCGAATCCGCCCTGGAGACTCAAGCAACGAGAGCCGCCAGCACACCCAATGCCAGCAGCAGGAGAATCAAGCCGAAAAAGCTGATGACAAAGCCCGCTATCGCAAATCCTCGCGGTTTCTTGAACAGTCCGATGGTAGAGAAAATGGCGCCGAGCAACCAGAGAATCCACCCGATAATGGGCAGCCAATCCAGGAACAGCGCGATGAGCGCAAGAATAAATCCGGCCAGGCCGAGACCATTCTTCTGTTCCGCCTCACGTTCTACAATGACGGTTTGGGTTTGCGGGGTCTGAGGCGTACTGTCTTCCATAGAGATATTGCTTTGAAAAAAACGTCGGTAATTGCCACAAATATAGTAAAAACCCCTATCTTTGACCCAAGTTAAACCTGTAATCGTTCATCGTAAGGTGGCGAGAGAAAAAAGAGGAGATAGAAGACGATGGACCCGTTCCAGTATTTCCATTATTGCGCGAAAGGCGCCGACGCCCGGAACTTCATTCTGTGCAACGCCGATTTTAAGGCTGTTTTCAACATCATAGCACTTTGTGCGGCGGTTACCGGAGTAACCGTTGTCTCGTTTTCCATAGAGGACTCTCATCCGCACATTTTGCTCTTCGGAACCCTCGCCCGGTGCGCCCGGTTCAAGGTCCTGTTTGAATCCATCTGCAGACACTATGCCGCCGATACCCGAAAGGGCGGAGCGGGCTTTCTGCTCCGGGGCGAACTGTATTCCATCGGTGAAGATCTCGCTTACCTGCGGAACGTCGCCGTCTATACCATTATTCAGGCCACGAAAGATGGAAAGTGGATCATGCCCTATGATTACAAATGGGGAACTGGTTCCATGTATTTTCGGGGTGGATTCTATACGCCCGTCTGGCTCTTTGATGACGAAGGTATTGTACGGGAGCCTGTTCGTTTTGGCTCCTTATCCGCAAAAGAACGGCAGAGAATTGTTCACAGCAGACAGTACACCATCCCTGACGATTGGTTGATTTGCAACGGCTTGATCCTTCCTTCGAATTATATCGACGTTGGTCGCTTCGAATCCATTTATAAGACCCCCAATTGTTTTCGGGTTTTCTTGTCAAGTACCCGGTCCCGCGAAGAAGAGATGCTTACACGAATGGCAGAAGAGCGTGGTGTTGCTCTCGAAGACGGCGAAGCGCGGAGTTGCTGCGGAGATGAGTGCAAAGTGTTGTTTGGAACGCGGGATCCACGGAGACTGAACGCGATGCAACGAATCGAACTCGCGCGGGTCCTCCGTAGAAAACATCATCTGACGCGTCGCCAGCTGGCTACTGTTGTCCGTCTTCCCGAAGAAGAAATCCGCCAGTGGATTCCGTAGTGGAAGTTCGGGGACTTGTTGCGGAGGACCGGGGCGGAGAGCTGGGGGCGGAGAGCCGCCAAAGTGGCGGCGGGGAATCTGCGATACAGGGCGCTGTATCGCAGGGTGTGCGGCCGCCAAGGGCCGAAATCGGCCTATGGCGGCGGCCCCTACCCCGCTCCAGGCCCTTCCAGGGCCCATTCCCCGCCGCGACTTTGGCGGAAACGACGGCGTGGGCAGGGTAGGCTGTGGGACTTTTTCGCGGGAGATTTGCGAACAATACAAAAAAATTGTACTTTTGCAGCCCATTTCAACTTCTGGATGTGGCGCAGTTGGTAGCGCACCTGGTTAGGGACCAGGAGGTCGCTGGTTCAAGTCCAGTCATCCAGACACGAAGACGCCTGTCAGGAATTCCTGGCAGGCGTCTTTTGTTGCCCGGAGGCGGAGGCGAAAACCGGAGGCGGAGGCGGAGGCCACAGACGGGAGCCGCAAAGGCTATCCTTTTTCCGCCAAAACCGTGCACGGCGATAGGCCCTGGAGGCGCCTGGAACGGGGATCAGCCTGCACGGGTGGCCGATTTCGGGCTGTCGTGCAGGCCGATATGCCCTGGAGGGGCCTGGAGCGGGGGTTGCTATGCACGGTTTTGGCGGAACGGACGAAAAACGTCGAGAAGGACCCGGGAAAGGGCCCGGGAGGGCCGGCGGGGAAACGAAAACAGCACGGCGGGGGATTGGCCCGGCCGTGCTGTCGTTTCGTTGCCCGGAGGCGGATTACTTCACCTGGAAGCCGTACTCATATTCGACGCCCATGTGGGTGTGCTTAGCCGGCGGATCGATCGGCTGGAGCGAAGTGCCGTCCGCGTAGGTTGCCTGCGGGAGGAACTCCGTGAAGTCGACGTTGGAGTAGCAGTTCTTGATCTTGAAGACCTTACTGTACTCGGCGTGATCCGCTGCGGTGGAGAGACCCTTGCCGCTGTAGAACCAGCAGTTGTTCAACTCGATATTACTACCCGAGGAGATATTGCCGGTACGCGTGTGGACGCAGCCGTACTTGTCACCGTTGGAACGGCGGTCGTAGGTGAGGAACGAACTGTCGTTGATCACCACGTTACCACCCGTATAAACATCCACGATGTAGTATCCGCCACCGGAATCCGGCGTAACCGGCGAACCGCAGGTCAGTTCGGAGTTCTCGATGGTCAGGTTGCCGTATGCGACATAGATCGGCTTGAGGTAGCTCTTGGAGTACACCTTGCAGTTGATGATGGACAGACCGCCCGTGTTGTACGCATCGGAAGTACCTGCCGCATTGAGCATGACGTAGATACCACCGGTTGCCATATAGCCACCGCGCGTACACTCGACGATACAGTCTTTGATAATCACCTGTCCCTTTCTGAAGTGCAGCTGTTTACGCTTGCTGCTGGTGAACTTGCCGGTGTTGGTACCGGAACGGTCGGTGATGATCAGGGTACCGGAAGTGGTCATACAGGAGTCGATGGCGACGCCCAGCGTATGACCGTTCAGGTCGAGGATGAACGGCTTGCCGGACTTGTTGGTCAGGTCGAGACGTTTGTCATAATCGGTGACATCCTTCAGCAGGCGCAGCGTGACGGTATCGTCAGAACCCTTGTAGGCAAGTGCCAGGGAGAGCGCGTTTTCAAAGGACGGGCACTCCTCGTTGTTGACCGTAGCGGCAGCGGCGCCACCCTTGACCTGATAGGTGTAGGTGCGGCCGTTGTGCGTCTCGGAGACGGCGTTCGCTTCACAGCCTTCTGCCAGGAACGGGGTCGGATCGTTCTTGTAGTTACCGCCATAAACCGCCAGTTTCGCAGAACCGCCCTTGGCCAGATCCGCAGCATCGGCTGCGAACCAGCCCTTATTGATGGTTGCGTTGGCCGAACCGGAGACGGAGAGCGCAGCGGTGGTGCCAACCAGCGAGCCGCCACTGATGGTAATGTCACCGGCGGTGGCAACCATACCGATTCCGCTCGTAGAGACGATTTCACCGGTGCCGACGGCATCCTCCAGCGACAGATTGCCGCCGGTGGAAACCGCGGGAGAAGCCGAGGAAGTAAGGGTGTGGCCGTTCAGTTCAAAGGTGAAGCCGTAGGCGTGGCTCGACGGGAGGGAAAGGGTCTCGCTCAGCGAGAGATCCTTGATCAGCGCGATACCGGTCTCCGCATGCTGCGTGGAGCGGTAGTCCGCATGCTTGACGGCACTCTCCACCGTGCCGTGGTTCCAGTGGTATTCGGCATTGACCGTCGAAATCTCAGGCGAGCCCTCAACCACCATGTAGGGATATGCGGAGGAGGTAGCCGGATCGGTATTCAGGACATTGACGTACGGGGTATCGTTCTCGTCCTTGCAGACCACGTCGTAAATCGGCATGCCGTAGCAGCCGCCCGTCACGTACACCTTTGCGCCGGCATTGGAGTAGAACGGGTTCCGGTTGGAGGTGTAGGTACTGCTGACCCGGCAGTTGCTGACGCGCAGGGTTGCGTCGGCGCCGCTCACATAGACGATGGCACCGGAAGCGGTGTTGGAAATGATACCACCGGTGATTTCGCTGTCGCCGGCACCATAATACACCGTGTTGCCCTTACCGGCAATCCGGATATCCTCCCGGATGTTCAGCGAGCCACCCGTTGCGGTCAGATAGATACAGTAGCCGTTCGGAGCGGAGATCAGGCCGTCGCCGTACAGTTCTCCGCCGCCGCCGTCCTTGAAGCAGAGGCAACGGTAGGTCGGTGCCATGATATTGCCTTTGGCCATCTTCAGGACCGCCTCATCCTGCACCGTGATGATATAGGCATTTGAGTTGCCGGCTTCGGTCGTGATGGTACCGTAGGAAGCGGGGTTGTCCGTGGAGAGATCGGTGATGGTCATCTCGCAGAGGCTCAGGATGATGTTATTGGCGGCCGTCGTCGTGAGAGTCTTGCCGTTCAAATCGAGCGTGTAGCCCTGGGAAGCGGCGTTGCAGAGCACGACCGGCTCCTCCAGCTTGCAGTTGCTCAGGAGGGTGATCACGACCGGCTCGTCAATCTCGTTGGCGGCATCAAAGGCCTCTACCACCGTGCTGTAGGGAACATTGTTCACTGTAGCTTCCGGCGCGTAGAAGAGCTTGGTCATGTGGTAATAGATACCGGCCTCGACATCCATCTTGTCAATGGGATGCAGGTTGCTGTAGGTCTTGGAAGGCGTGTCGGCATCCACGGTCATCTGGGCGTCTTTGGTCGGGACCACGCTGAAATAGGCGGGAACCGTGCAGAGGCCCGTGTTGTCGGTGGTCCAGGTGCGGGTAGCCGTGATGGTGCCGCGGGTCGTACCCGGAACGAGGGTCATCGCACCGTCCACGACGCGGAAGGTACCGGAGGTCACCACGCCGTTGAGCTTCATCCGGGAGATGGGCGTTGCGAAGGTGACGGGGAGTTTGAACTTCCTCAGGCCCACGACCGCGGTCGATTTCTCAAAGTGGAAACGGACCGTTCCCGCCTCGATGGCTGCCGTTGCGTGCATCAGCACCTTGGAAGCATCGTTCAGGGCGCCGTTCTGGGCGGAAAGATCCACCGCCAGTTCGCCGCCGACGATGTTGTCTTCCGTCAGGCCGGGAGCATAGACGGCATAGAGCTTCGTGGCGGAGCCGGGCAGGTAGGAGCCGACATTCAGGGCGGCTACGCCGTCTTCCTGCTCTTCCACGGTGAAGGTGAACTTCACGCCCTTGTCGTCGAAGCCGATGATCTTGTCACCGACCGTCCAGGTGGGCGTGATGGTATAGGCAATTTCATTGTCCACCGCGTAGGTTACGCGGGTGCCCGCATCGATAACTGCCGTTACCGTGAGGGTTTTTCCGGCCACGACGCTGTCGTCAACGCCGGAGAGTTGACACGAGACCACGCAAAGTGCCAGTGTCAGCATCGAAAAAAGTTTGGTCATCTTTTTCATCTTACAGTCGCTTTGGGTGGTGGGTTAAATTTCGTTACCGATGGGCTGGCCCGTGAATGGGTCTACCCCCAGCGCGCTCGCGCAGAGCGGCATGGCGCTTTCCGTGGTCATGATTTCCACTTCCGGTGCCCGATAGACGAGGTGTTCAGTTTTCATGATTATGCTGAAAAAAAAGTTGTTTTGCCTTGTATCCTGCAAATATAACAAAAAACCGACAAACAAAAAACCGGCCCCGCCGAAGCAGGGCCGGTTCGTCAGAAAACGATACCGGGATTATTTCACTTGGTATCTGTACTCATACGTCTGTCCCATAGTCTCATGCGTATGGGTTGCAGCAGGAGAAACAGTCTGTTCGCTCTTTCCCTCTCCGTAGGTCGGCGGATAATTCGTACTGCCGCTGGTCCAGACCGTCGACTTGTTGAAATAGCCTCCGTTGACGATGATCTTCTGCATGTGGTCCACATCTGAGCCCGCATAGTTGCCCTTCAGCGCGATCGCGTTGCTGGAAGCATAGAAGTATCCGTCGTTGATGATGACAGAACCGGCGCTTGTGGTTTTGGACAATCCCGCGGCATTGACCACGACGGCCCGGCTGGTGGCAGATGTGAAGAAGCTGCCGGAGTTGATGGTGGTCGTTGCGCTGGTACCACCGTTGCACACGGCAGGCAGACCGGCACTTACCGTACCCGAAGATACTTCAGAATCAGTGATGGTCAGCGTACCTGCGCGGTTGGTGATGGCAGCCACGCTTGCCGTCGAATAGATCTTGCAACCTTCACTGATGTTCACCGTAGAGGCGGAGTTGTTCAGGTATACGACGCCCGAACCATAGAAGTTCGGAGCCGAAGCCTTCGTACACTCCACCGTAACGCCCTTCAGGTTGATGGTTCCCGTTCCAACTTTGCAGATCACGTTGGAAGCGGAGCTGGTGATCTTACCACGCACTGCCCCCTTGTCCACAATCGTCAGGTCGTACTGGCATCTGATGAAGGCAGAGTCGGCCGAAGAGAGCGTGTGTCCGTTGAGGTCGAGCAGTACCGGCAGGTTTATGTTTTCCAGGGAAAGGGCAGGTGCACCGGCGATATCTGCCTGCAGCACCATGCGGACCGTATCGACGCCGCCAAGAATCTGGGCTGCCGCCACTGCTTTGGAATAAGATGCATAACCGGTGTCGCCGACCGTTGCCACGACAGAAGACGCGGAGACCTGGTAGTTATAGGTCTTGCCGAGGTGCGTCTTGGTAGCCGCATTGGCTGCGCAGCCTTCTTCAATATAGGCGGCATCCACGCTGTTCTTGAACCATCCTGCGGCAATGGTGACGGTCGCACCAGCGCCGCCACGGGCGATATCCTGCGCGCCGCCGTAGAAGTAACCGTTGTTGATAACCAGGTCGGCGTTGTCGCCAATGACGACGGCATTACCGGTACTCTCGAAGCTGCCGCCGCCGATGGTCAGGTTGCCGGTAGACTGGAGGGCGATAGCGCCGGTGGTGATAATCGCACCTTCTCCGCCGCTGTCGTACACCAATATCGGGCATTCTGACATCAGTGCGGGCGAGGCGGTGGAAACCAGCTTATGACCGTTCATATCCACGTTGATCAGATACTTGTGGCTCTCCCTGAAGGCAAATGTGCCGTTCGCATTGAGATCCGTCTCGAGTTTCAGGGTGGTGGCCGCCGTGTTCTTGGAACGAAGATCCGCCTGCATTCCCGCACTCTCGATGCTGGCATGCTTCCAGATGTAGGAAGCACTGGTCACCGTAGCGACAAGCGGATTACCCGCTTTCGGAACCAGCGTGTAAGGATACTCCCCTGCGGTTTCGTTGTCCGGGTTCGGCGCGTTGTAATAGAGATTACCCTCGCCATCTTTGGCGTAATTCTCGCGGACAGCCACGCTGTGGCAGCCGCCAGAAACATAAGCCTCGCAACCTTCGGAATAGGCGATGGTGTTGATATTGGTCGTCTTGAAATAACCGCCGCTGACCGTCACCACGGAACCGCCGTCGCCGCCTGCATAAACCAGCGCGGAGACATTGGTGTTGGAAATATATCCGCCCGTAATGGTGCAGGAACCGCCATAGCAGTAAATCACATTACCCAGGCCGGCAATCTGGACATCACCCTCGACATCCACGTGACCGCCGGTGGCTCCCACGACAACCGACATGCCCTTCGGCGTGGAGATGCTGCCGTTGCCCCGGATCGCTCCGCCGGAACCTGTCGTATAGAAGACGCCGCGGTATTCCGGGGCGAAGATCTTGCCCTTCTCCATGACGAAGGTGCCTTCGTTGCGGACATTGACGACGTACTTGTTGGTATTGGTTTCTGCCGTTGCAAGGGTACCGTATTCGGCCGGATTGTTCGTCGAATTATCTGTCAGCGTCAGGGATGCGCCCTCCACCACCACAACGGAAGCTGCATCGGTCATCAGGGTCTTGCCGTTGAGGTCGAGCGTATAAACGCCGTTTGGATTGGAAAGTTTCAGCGTATCGCGCGCCGTACAGTCTTTCAAGAGTTTGATGGTTGCTTCAGGAACCCTGTCGGCGGCTGCGAAGGCCTCTTCGATGGAGCCGCAACGGCCGATATCATCTACATAGACAGCCGCTTCGGTCATGATCTTGGTCATATGATAGTAACGGCCCGCCTGGATATCGACGGGACCGATCATGTTCTCAACCGCATAACCGCTGTGTCCCGGAACTTCTACGCGCAGAACAGGAACGGCGCTTTCCTGCGGAAATATGTTGAAGTAGAACGGTGTATCGCACACACCGTCCGCATCGATTTCCCACTGGCCGTCCGTATAGACTGTGCCAAGTGGACCCGGTTTCATTTTGATTTCTCCGTCTTCAATCACAAAATCGGCATACGCATACAAACCGTCGGCACGGACCCGCACAATATTCGCATTCGATGCAGGAATCTTCATCTTCTTGATGCCCATGATTGCGGTTCGCTTTTCGAAAACGAAGCTCAGGCCGCCGTTCGTCACGGTTGCCTTAGAGGTCATCACGACAGACGACTTGTTGCCAAGTTCACCCGCGTCCACATTGGCAGGAACTCTCACGATTCTCTGATTTGCCCAAGCGGATTGCTCGTTGTTCGCATAAAACGCATAGAGTACGGCTCCTTCCTGGGGTCTGTAAGAGTTTGATTTCAGGAAGCCTTTGTTGCCAGAGACCGAATCCACTTGAAAATTGAACAACACACCGCTGTCGTCCACACCAAAAATCACATCACCTACCGCCCAGGAGGGTGTGATGGTATAGGCCTGATTGTCTACCGCAAAGTTCATGCGGGTAGCATCGGAGTTATCGATGACGGCCGTTATGGTAAAGCCATCTTCTTTAAGCATACTGTTGTCAATACCGGAAATCTGGCAGGAAACCACACAAAGCAGCAGTGCCAGGATCGGGAAAAGTGTGATTGTCTTTTTCATCTTGGTTGTGTTTTTAGTGGTTAACGTTAGAATTCATCGCCGAGCGGTTCCCCCGTGAAGGGGTCCACTTGATTGGCGCTCGAACAAAGCGGCAGTCCGTTTTGTGTCATCAAAAGCTCCGTTTCCGGGGCCTGATAAACAAGTTTTTCGGTTTTCATAACTGTGGGTGTAAATGATTAATTTCCTGCGTTTCCGCAAATTTAACAAATTATTGTACAAATAAAAAACCGGCCCCGCCGAAGCAGGGCCGGTTCGTCAGAAAACGATACCGGGATTATTTCACCTGATATGCGTATTCGAGGGTTGCACCCGTGGTCTCGTGGACATGGGTTGCCTTCGGGTTGAGTTCAACCCATTCCTTGCCTTCTTCAATGGCAACGGAAGCGCTCTTGACACCGGTAAAGTAACCGCCCTTGAGCACCATCTTGTTACCATAGGAGGAATTACCGGCACTTGCGCAACGGCCGGTGCTGTAGAAGTAACCGTCGTTCACGGTCACGCTTGCGCCGGAAGCGGCGATGTGGCAGGTACTTGCATTGCCGGTACCGGTCGTGTAGAAGCTACCGCCGTTGATCACGGCCGTCGCAGTGTTGGCCAGGACGAGGCAATACCAGCCTTCGCTCTCGAGACCCGAGGAGATCTCACCGCCGTTGACAGTAACCGTGCCGGTATAGCCGCGGATAGCCGTCAGCTTCTTGGTGGTTTTGATCTGGGTACCGTTGTTGATCATCAGCGAAGCGCCGCTACCGTTGACATAGACACACGGCTCGCTGAAGCTGGAACCTTCCTCCTTGGTGCTCTCGATGGTGCAGTTGGCAATCGATACCTCACCGCCCGCCTTGATCAGCAGGGCTTTCTGCAAGGTCGTGGTAATCTTGCCCCGGGGACGACCGCTGTCGGTGAAGTTCACCTCGGCATTTGACACCGTAATCAGGACGGAGTCCGTAGAGGAGATCGTATGTCCGTTCAGGTCGAGAGCCATCGGGCAGTTTGCGTTGCTGAGCGTCACCGGCTTGGCATTTTCGATGTCTTCCTGGAGAATGATCAGGGCACGGCCTTCAGAAACCGAATTGGCTGCAGCCACTGCGCTTTCGAGGGTTGCGTAACCCGTACCGTTCACAATGGCGACAACAGCTGCGGCAGCCACCTTGTAGTCGTACGTGCGGCCTTTGTAAACGAGTTCCTCAGCCGTAGCCTGGCAACCTTCGGCAATCGTTGCGGCATCGAGGGCTTTGCGGAAGCGGCCACCGCTGATCGTGATGGAAGCATTCTCGCTGCTTCTGCGTACGTCGTAGGAGTCGTTGCCGTAGAAATAACCGTTGTTGATCACCAGGTGGCAGGTATCGGTAGCGACAATCGTCGTCGAGCCCTCATTCTTAGCTGCGACGAAGGAACCGCCGTTGATGGTCAGGTTGGCCGTGGAACGGACAGCGATAGCGCCGGTGGTGATGACTTCACCCTCACCCTTGGTATCCGTAATCGTTGCCGGGCACTGGAACTGAATAGCGGGCAGTGCGCTCGACGTGATCGTATGGCCGTTCAGGTCCAAATTGATCAGATACTTGTGCGCTTCAGCGTATTCGATCGTGGTGGTGGAGGTGATGTCGGCCTGGAGTTTCAGCGTCGTCTCAGCCGTGTTCTTGGAACGGATATCGGACTGCTTGAGGGCACTTTCAAGCTCACCGTGATTCCAGACGTTGGTGCCGCTGGTCGTGGTAGCGACCGTCGGGTTCGACGCCATGGGAACCACCTTGTACGGATACTCTTCTGCCGTAGCATCATCCGGGTTCAGGATGTTCACGTACTGCTGGGTGGCATCCTTAGCATAGACGTCACGGACTGCGCAGCTGTGGCAGCCGCCCGTCACATAAGCCGTACCCTCACCGGTGGAAGCCACCGTGTTGAGGTTGGTCGTCTTGATGTAGCCGTCCTGGAAGGTAGCGACACTGGTGCCGGCCACATAAATCGGAGCGGAAGCCTTTGCGTTGGAGATGTAGCCGCCCGTGAAGGTTGCCTCGCCGCCCCAGAGGTAAACGACGTTGCCGTTACCGATGATCCGGATATTGCCGGAAACATTCAGCGTACCGCCGGAGGAGCCGATACCGACAGCGACGCCGGCCGGGGATTCGATCTTACCGCCGTGGAGGTTGGCGGTAGCACCCGACGTCAGGTAGAGGCTGCGGTATGAAGGCGCGATGATGTTACCTTTGGCCATCTCAAAGTTGGAATTGCCATTGATGGTCAGCACATAAGAACCCGTGTTGGCGGAAACGGTGGTGAGGGTACCCCACTCGGCGGGATCGTCGGTGGAGGTATCGGTCAGAAGCAGGTCGCACTCCTTGACGTTGATGACGCTGTTGGCCGTGGTCGTAATGGTCTTACCGTTCAGGTCGAGGGTGTAGCCGCCTGTGTTGTCCGGGTTGTAGAGGTTCACGAGACCGACCGGAGCGACATCCTTCAGCAGGACGATGTTGACCGATTCGTTGATCTTGCTGGCAGCATCAAACGCCTCTTCCAGCGAGCCGTAGCCAATCCCGTTGACCGTAACGACAGGACCGCCGAATTCCTTGGTCATGTGGTAGTAGTAGCCGGCCTCGATATTGAGTTTGGAGATGGTGTTGACATTGAAGTACTGCTGGCTTCCGGTGCTCATCATCAGGGAGATCTGAGCGTTCTTCTGAGGAGCGACGGCAAAGTAAACCGGCGTTTCGCAAACGCCCGAAGCGTTGGTCTGCCAGTTGCCTTTGAGGTTGATCTCATCTCCGCCAGCGATATCCGAAGTGACGTGCAGACCTTCGTGATCCCAGGTGAATGCGAGGGCGGTAGCGACACCTTTGAGCGACATCGAAGTGATGGTCGTTGCCTCTGCCACGGGGAGTTTGAACTTCTTGAGGCCGAGCACAGCCGTCTGCTTGGTGAAGCTCAGGCTGATCACACCGTTGTTGATCGTTGCCTTGGCCGAGAGAACCACCGGAATCTCGTCGTCAAGCACACCCGTCTGGGGATTCAGCGGAACATTCAGGCTGAGTGTACCGAAATCGGCCTGGGTCACGCCGGGCGCATAGAAAGCGAACAGCTCGTGAGCCTGCTCCCCGGTATAGGTGCCCGGATTCAGCGTAGCGACGCCTTCGCTGACCGATTCCACCGTAAAGGTGAAAGCCTGGTCCTTGTCGTCCATACCGATGATCTGGTCGCCGACTTTCCAGGTCGGGGTGATGGTGTAGGCCGTGTTGTCCACATCATAGTTGAGACGCGTTGCGTCGGAATTGTCGATGACAGCCGTTACCTTGAGGCCGTTGTCGGTCAAGACACCGTTATCGACGTTGGAAATCTGGCAGGAAACCACGCAAAGCAGCAGCGCCAGAATCGAAAAGAGTTTGGTCATCTTTTTCATCTTGTCTGTTCTTTTAAATGGTTTCACTAAAATTCGTCACCGATGAGATGTCCCGTGAACGGATCGGTCGGCTGTGCGCTGGCACAGAGCGGCGCTTCGTTCTCGGTCATCAAAAGTTCCATCTCAGGAGCTTGATAGACAGGATTTTTAGTTTTCATAAGCAGTTATTGGTTAGTAATAGTGTCGACATATTTCCTACAAATGTAGCGATTTTTACTTAACCTGATACCCGTAACTGTAGTCCTCGCCCAGGGTTTCGTGGCGGTGGATGGCCGCCGGCTCGAGCGTCTGGAGACCCTTTCCGGCTGCATAGGAGACGTATGAAGTGTTGGTCGGGGCCTTGTCGAGGTAGCCGCCGGAGAAGGTGATTCCCTTGTAGTTGCCGCTGACGGTACGGGTTCCGCCGGCCCAGAACCAGCCGCCCTCGACCCGGACTGTCGCCGCGCCCAGCATATGCAGTACGGAGGCCGCCGTGGAGCTGGTGCCGTTGGAGCGGGTCCAGAAGGAACCGGAGGTGATGTTCAGCGGACCGCTGCACAGCAGGACGTAATATCCGCTCTGCGAATCGGCGCCGGAGGTGAATTCCGAATCGATGATGTTGGTGATGGCGGAGCCGCGGGCGGCCAGCACGGAGATGTAGCCCCGGGCCACGATCCGCGCCCCTTCGAAGGTCATCACGGAGGCGGAGGTGTTGTTGTGGTTGATGACGACATCGTCGCGCCAGCTGTTGGATCCCTCGCCGGTTGTCTTGGTACATTCAATCACGCAGTTCTTCACCAGGATATTGCCGCGGTTCACCGTCTTGTTCAGGATCTTGGTCTGCGAGCTGGTGAGCTTGCCCACCTTGTCCTGCGAGTCGGTGAGGACCAGGGAGCCCTCGGTGGTGAGGAAGTTCTGCACACCGGTGGAGAGGATGTGGCCGTTCAAATCGAGGGTGATGTTCTTGGCGGCTACGTTGGTCAGATCGAGCGTGTCGGAGCAGCTCAGATCGGTCTGCAGGCGGATGCACGGCTCCCCGGCTCCCGTATAGGCAACCGCTTCTGCAGCCGCCTCTTGCAGGGTTTTGCCCGCCGTAACATCGATATACACCTGCGCTTCCGGCTCCACGCCGATCACGGAGACGGCCGCATTCAGCGAGCCAATCTCCTGGTTGAACCGGAGCGGTTCGTCCGTCTCGATATTCTTCCAGACCTGCTTGCGGAGGTTGGTGTGCTGCAGCGCGGCGGGAGACATCCGCAGGCTCTTCTGCGCGAAGGCCGGGTTGCACCAGACCGTCAGCGGCGCGTCTTCCGTCGTGGCCAGATAGCCCGCCCCCTGCCAGAATCCGATGGCCAGCGAGGTCAGCTGTTCCAGCAGGAAATGGCGGCCCAGTTTCCATTCGGTGATCTTGTTGGTGGCATTGATCAGATAGGTGGCGCTGGTGACGTTGGCCGTCTTCCAGCCGTCTCCGCTCATATCCAGCTTCCGGAGCTCGTTGCAGTACTGCACAAAATAGGAGAGGCTGGTGACGTTCTCCGTGTTCCAGTTCTTCAGGTCGAGTTCCTCCACCTTGCCACAGTAGCGGAAGACCCCTTCCATACCGCGGACGTTGCGGGTGTCGAACCCGCTCACGTCGAGCCTGGGAAGGGCGTCGCAGTGCATGAACATGCGCGAGAGGGTGGTGGCGCTCTCCGTGTTGAAGCCGCTCACATCCAGGTCGGTCAGCGACTTGCAGCCGTTGAACATGTTGGCGAAGGAGCCGGCGTTGGCGGTATTGAAACTCTCCACCCGGACGCTCTGCAGGTTGGCCAGCGAGTCGAACATCGCGGCAAAGGAGAAGGCTTTGCGGGTGTCGAAACTACTCAGGTCCAGGCTCTTCAGCGGCGCATTCTGATCGCCGCGCACGATAAACATGTGGTCGAAATAGACCGTCTCGGAGGTGTTCAGGTGGCGCAGGCCCTCGATCTCCTCCAGGCCGTGGAGCCAGCAGAAGAGGTAGGAAGAAATCTCGTTGGTATAGATCTCATCCGCCAGCGTGGAGAGGGTGATGGTGCCGGTAGCGGCGTCCCAGGAGGCCCAGACGGGCTCGCTGCCAGCTTCGCTGACCCGCACGGTGCCGCGCGTGGGATCGTTAACCTTGAAGACGATCTTCCGGATGGAGGAGTTGGCATCCTGCGCCTTGGCGCCGGGCGTGCAGAGCTGTTTCATGGCCTCGTTCACGTCGGTACCCGGCATCAGCAGGGCGCGGCGGTCCGCCGTCGGCGCGGTCAGCGCGTCCACCACGAGATTCATCTCGCGCAGCTCTCCGCGGAGCAGCGTAACCTGCTGGTTATCCGGAAGCGCCGCCAGGTACTCCCGGCCATCGGCGGTGAGCAGTCGGACCTTGAGGCCCGTGTAGCTGCCCGCCGGCAGCCAGAGGTGGAAAGCGGTCGGAGAGGCCCCCACCGCCACGCCCTCCCCGCAGGAGAGGGTCGTTCCGGTGCCTTCGGTCACGCCGAGGGTGCCGTTCGAAAGGACGAGGGTGCCGCTCAGCGGCTGGTCGGCCACCAGTCTGACGGAGGCCACCGCCACGTTTTCCAGGGGCGTGGTGACGTTGATGCGCAGGATCCCGCAGGCGGGGCGGAATACCAGGTGCGTGGGGTCTGCGTCGCTCTCGGCCAGCATCGGCATGGCCACGATATCATTCTCAGCATAGGTTTGCTGGGCGGGCAGGATGCCGTCCGCCAGCGAAGCGGGATAAACGGCGGTAAAATGTTCCCCCGTCAGGGCTTCCGCCACCGGGGTGAAATCGCTCGTGGGGCTGCCGCCTTCGGCCGCCTGGTAGAGGGCGGTGGCGGTGCCGTTGCTGACGCTGATGCGGTCGCCGGCTACCCAGTGGAGCGCATAGCCCTCGCCGGAGGCGACCAGGGTGGTGCGGGTGGCGGGCTCGATGGTGCCGTGCAGCAGAGCGGCCCGGACGGTTCCGTCAATCGACTTTTCTGCGCAGCCGCTCAGCAGCGCTGCAGCCAGAAGGGAAAGTGCAAGAAGCTTTTTCATGATCGTGTCCTCCATCCGTTATTCCCAGATAACCTGAATCGTGTAGGGCGCGCCGTTGAGCACGGCCGTCTTGCCGCTGTAGGAGATGCCGTTGGTGTGGCTCGAATTGTTCGAGACCGTGTCTTCACACTGCACGCCAATATACCAGGTGCCCTTCTCCAACGTGCTGAAAGAAAGCTCCTTCACCCGATCGGTATTCTCCACCCGGCTGGTGGCATCCTCCGCAAAGGCAAAGGTCCCTTTGGCCAGCCGCAGGCTCAGGTTGAAGTCCTCCAGCGACTCGAGCCGGATGCGGATGTTCTTCGCCCCCTCGGGCTGCGCGAACACGAAGTGGTGGCACTGCCTGTCCCCGATCTTGGTGTGGGCGGGATCCTCGTCCGAGGTGGATCGGGTCATCTGCCGTTTTTCGCCGTTGCGAAGCACCGCCTTGACCTTGGCGATGCCCGGATCGCCCAGCGTATAGCGGACCACGGCATCCATCAGATGGGCGCCCTCCAGGCCGTCTTCATACTGCTCCGGGTGGCCGCCCAGCAGGGTGACGCGGCCCCGCCAGGGGGAAGGATGATAGGAAATGATGGAGGGGTGGCCCTGGAACTTGTCATAGACCTTGCAGTCGTTGCGCGCCAGGACTTCGGTGCCCGGAACCCGGTAGTAATGTTCGAAGTACGGGCCGTTGTGGTGCTTGATGCTGTCCACGCGGAAATCGCCGCCGAAGGAGTCGTAGCGCAGCAGCGGGCTGTCCTCCGGAATGATATAATCCGTAATGATGACCGGCGTGGAGGTGTTGTCGGCCAGGCCGGGCCAGAGGCCCATGTAGCCGTTGTGAGCGATATAGGTGTCGATTACGCCGATGGTGGCCACGAAGCTGCCCGCGCAGGAGCCCATGTAGCAGCCGCCGTTGTTGACATAGGTGCGGAAATGGTCCCGGCCGCCCGCCATCAGGCTGCGCCCGTGGGTGGTGGCGACTCCGCCGTTGACATAGACCGACTTGTAGCGCGGTTCGCCGTCCGGGTAGAGCAGAATGCCGTTCTCATCGGTCGCATCCCCGATCAGGTAGCGGTTCTGGACGCTCTGGTTGGTGGCGTTGTTGGTGGCGGCCACCAGGGTCTCCGTGGAGAGGTTCAGGCGGCGCGTGCAGGGCATCGTGCGGTATTCGCTCAGACCGATTCCGGAATCCATCAGCAAGTCCTTGTAGTAGGCCTTGTTGGGCACGTCGGTGCGGATCTCCACCTCCGACTGGTCCTCGAAAGCCAGATCGGGCATGCCGGTGCAGACCGAGCGTTCAATCTGGTTGGATTCTTTGGCCACCGCATGCTGCTGCATGAACTTGTGCTCCGCGGTAATCACCGTCACCAGGAAGCCCTGGGCCAGGGTTCCGACGGGCACCACGAAGTAGAACTGCCGCGGGGTAGGCGTCGAGCCGGAGATTACGCCGCCGGCGGTCGGGATCGGGGCGCCGACGGTGATGTTCTCTCCCGCCTCGGGATTCTCCACCACCTTGAGCGTGAGGGTTTTCTGCGCCTCGTCGGCCGGAGCGGCCATCACCAGGGCGGGCGTCGTGCCGCAAGGCATCTCCACGGAGCCGGGGCCCCAGAGCGCCTCTTCGCCAAGCGTGGTCAGGCGGACCTCCGCGATAGCCTCCGCCGCCGTGACGCTCACCGAAAGTAGGCCGCAGAGGTTCTTGAAGGCCAGTTTCCCCGAGCAGTTGTTGCAGGCCACGGCCGGGCTGGCAGCGGGGCCGAACGACCCCGGACACCACTCCTGAACGGCCGGCAGGTTGATGTTCCATTTACTCCCGGTGAATCCGCCGTCCATCGAGGCAGGATAGAGGGCGTAGCAGGAATAGGCCAGCCACTCTTCGTGGCCGGTCATCTCGAATTCGCCCTCCGCCTGGCCGTCGCTGAAGGGATTCAGACCGGAGCGGATGCCGTCCTCCAGGGAGTCCGCCTTGTAGACGGCGATCGTGTCGCCCGCCCGCCAGAGGACATCGCCTCCGGAGAGGGAGGTACGGGTCTGGGGCTGGTGCGCCTCCGCGGTGGCGGTGAAGCCGCTGCCCAGGCCGCTGGGCGTCTTTTCCGGGTTGCAGGCGGTCAGCAGGCCGGTGACCAGCAGGGCCACGAGGCAGAAGCCGAAGCCGCCGCCCGGTTTCAGGATATCATAGGTGCCCGGCTTGGAGCCGAAGCCTTCGCTGCTGCCGGAAGCGGCCAGCGGAACAACCGGTTCAAGGTTCTGAACCTCGACATCGGGGGATACGTAGTGAGACATATCGGGATTTGTAAGTATCAATTGTTCACAAAGATAAATGATATGTAACACATAAACAAGCCCCATGCCCGGCTGCCCCCAGGACGGATTTTGGCATTATTTTCGCGAATGTGCAGGAAATCCTATCCATGGGATTCTTTTTCTATGCATAAATCATTTGTTCTGCCCCTTATGGGCGCAATCCTGCTCTCCGGCTGCGGCGACCCGGCCGAAACCGGCGGCACAGATCCCGGAAACGGCTCCGGCAGCGACACCACGCCGTCTGAAATTACGCTTCCCGCCATCGCCGATGTTGATGATGCCATTTCGAACACCACCTTCACCCGTACGGTGACCGTCACCTTCTCGCAGACAGCCGACGCCACGGTTTCCGGCACTTCGGAGGCCTTTGCCGTCACGGTGGAGGGCAACCGCGTGACCCTGGTCAACAGCGGCACCGAGAATGTTAAATATGTGCTCACCGGCACCTCGGCCAACGGCCGGTTCAAGCTTCACAGCGCCAAGAAACAGGCCCTCGTGCTGAACAACCTGTCGCTCACCAACCCCACCGGCGCCGCCATCAACGTCCAGGGCCCGACCGATACGCCCAATAAGGGCAAGCGGACCTTCGTGGTAGTGGACGGAAACAACTTCCTCGCCGACGGTCCCTCCTACACGGAGACGCCCGCCACCGAGGATGAGAAGGGCGCCTTCTTCTCCGAAGGACAGCTGATCTTCTCCGGCGAAGGTACGCTGGAGGTCACCGCCACCGGCAAGAGCGGCATTGCCTCCGACGATTACATTCGCGTGATGGACGCCCCGACCCTCCGGGTCAACAGTTCAGCCGGTCACGGCATCCGCGGCAAAGATTGGATTCTGATTTCCGACGGCACGATTGACGTCACCGTTTCCGCCGACATGAAGAAGGCCTTCTCCTCCGATTCCATCATCCGGATCGACGGAGGCATCTCCACCCTCACGGTAACCGGCGGAACGGCCTACGACAGTGAGGATCAGGAATATACCGGAACGGCCGGCATAAAGGCGGACAAGCAGTTCGTCATGACCGGCGGTACGGTCAGCATCACCAACAGCGGCGTGGGCGGCAAGGGCGTCCGGGCCGGCAGCTACGATGCCGCCAACCCGACCCTGCCCGACAGCTACATCACCGGCGGCACGCTGACGGTCAAGACCACCGGGAAGGCCTCCTCCGCTTCGCTGGGCGACGTTTCGGCCAAAGGCATCCGTATCGGCTACAAGGAGACTTCCGGCAGCGGCAAGACGGCGACCACCCTCTGCGGCGGCAACCTCGTGGTCACGGGCGGCGTGATTTCCGCAACCAGTACGTATTGCGAAGCCATCGAGGTCAAGGGCAACCTGACCTTCACCGGCGGCGAAACCTATGCCGCATCGAACTCGGAGGATGCCATCAACTGCCAGAGCGACTTCGTGGTGCAGGGCGGCATGATCTACGCCTGGTCGGCCGGTAACGATGCGATGGACGCCAACGGCGACATGAAGCTCAGCGGCGGCTACGTCTTTGCCGTCACCACCAAGGGTTCCCCCGAGGTGGCCCTCGACGCCAACACCGAGGAGGGACACAAGCTTTATATTAACGAAGGTGCGACCGTCGTGGCCTACGGCGGCCTCGAGAGCGGCGCTTCCCTCTCGCAGACGTGCTACACGATGAGCTGCTCGGCGGGCGGATGGAATGCCCTGACGGGGAGCGACGGCGAACTCTGCGCCTTCAAGGCTCCGAGCGGCGTTTCCAGCGTGGTGGTCTCGGCGCCCGGCCTGAGCGCAGGCAAGAAGGGCGTCACCGTCAGCGGCGCCACCCATTGTGGTGACACCTGGGCCCTCACGGGCATCAGCGGCGGATCCTCCGTCAGCCTCTCCACCTATACGGCCGGCAGCGGCGGCCCGGGCGGCGGTCCCGGCGGTGGTCCCGGCGGCTGGCATTAACGGCGGGCCTTCTCAGCGGTTGCTTTGGTGGCTTCCTTGGCGGCTAATTACCTGTCACACATATAAATAAGCAAAGGCGCACCCCCAGTTTCAAGGGGTGCATCTTTGCGTTTCTCGCTGATTATCAGGCGGTTGTCCGCCAAGGCCTCATCTAGAGGTTACAGGCTCTCCACCCACTTCTGGATGTCTTTCTCCGAAGCGCGGTTGAGGGTCGTGCCGTCTTTCCAGTTGAGGGACGGATACTGTTTGCGGAACTGCGCATTGGCCTTCTTGAGGCCGCTGCCGCCGGAGGTGGCGAAGAAGACCACCGTCTTGCCGCTGAAATCGTAGGTGTCCAGGAAAGTGTTGATGATGGTCGGAGCCGTGTACCACCACACCGGGAAGCCGATATAGATCACATCATAGCTGCCGGCATCGGCGAGATCCTTGACAAAGGCCGGGCGGGAATCCGGATCGGCCATCTCCACGGAGCTGCGCGACTTGCGGTTGCGCCAGTTCAGGTCGGCATCGGTGTAGGGAACTTCCGGACGGATTTCATAGAGGGTAGCGCCGGTAACCTTGGCGAGCTTTTCAGCGATGTCCTTTGTCGTACCGGTCGCGGAAAAATAGGCGACGAGTGTTTTCATCTTGGGTGTGTCATTCTTTTTCTGGGCGTAAGCCGGCACCAAAAGCACCAGCGCCGCCATCAGGGTGATTAATCTTTTCATTGGGTTTACTATTTGATTCCAAGCTATTTCAGGGAGTGGCCGTAGCGGTTCAGGACGGCTTCGCGGACCTCCCAGGAGGGCGCGTCCTTGAGCATCGAGCGGATCTCGTTCTCGGGGAAACCGTTGAGCGGCAGACGGATCAGACCGTCCAGCGAGTAGTTGAAATCCGGGTCCACATTGAAGCAGATGATGGAGGCGCCGCAGCGGAAATACTTCTTGACGAGCGTCGGCAGCCGGAGTTCGTTGTCGGAGATCTGCTTGAGCAGGCGGTCGAACTTCTCCACGGTGTCGGTCTTAGAGAGCAACTGGTCCGGACGGACGTTCCGCCAGTAGGGCACGAACGGCGTGGTGGGCGAAGCGATATCAAACTCCGGCGTCACGCGGAGGTGCTCGGTGAAGAACCAGACCATCAGGCTCTGGATGGCCTTCGGGTAGAGATTGCTGATACTCACCGGCCCGATAAAGCTCTCGACCTGAGGATATTGCATCATCGCAAACATCAAGCCTTTGAAAAGCAGCAGCAGCGGCAGCGACTCCTTCTGGTACTCCACGGAGACGAACGAACGGCCCAGCTCCACGCACTTGGGCAGCACTTCACGCGCCTTCTTGTTGTAGGCGAACAGCGTGGAGGTATAGAAGCCCGGGATGCCGTACTTGGCATAGATTTCCGAGCCGATACCGATCCGGTAGGCGCCGACAATCTTGCGGCCCTTGGTGTCCCAGAGAATCAGGTGCTTGTAGTACTTGTCGAAATCGTCCAGATCCAGCGACTTGTTGGTGCCCTCGCCGGCTGCGCGGAAGGCCTCCTCGCGACAACGGCCGATCTCTACCATTCCGTTCGGAATATCCTCGTAATCAACCAGATAACACTGGTAGGAAGAGACCTGGAACAGTATCTTGGATTTGAGCTTTTCGAACTCCCGCTGCAGGGATTTGCGGTCGCGCGGCAGGGCAATCTGCTCGGTGCGGCGCAGCACGCGGCGGCGCGGGATGATACGGCGCTTGGGTTCGAACTCGGACTGCATCGCGTAGATGCGGTTGCGCAGGAATCCGTAGAGATCTTCCAGCTCCTCGTAGTTGTTCATCTCCGCCACGGTGATGGGCTTTCCGATCCGCATCGGCACGGTCAGGCCCTTCTTGTTCAGAATTTCGTTGACCAGGCTGGCGGTACGCAGCCGCGCGTCGATCCGGCCGAGCCGGTGGAAACGCTTCGAGCAGGTACCCTCGATATAGACGGGGATCACTGGGCACTCGCACATCCGGATGAACTTGACGATAGAGATGGGCCAGGGGCAGTCTTCGATGATGCCGGGCTCGGTGGCGGTGCGGTCCTTGGGCGGCTGGGTGGTGGCCACGGCCCCCGACGGGAAGAGGGAGATGCAGCCGCCTGCCTTGATGTGCTGCAGCGCCTGCCGCATGCCCACCAGGCTGCTCCGGTCTCCGCCCAGCCCATTGGTGAAGGGATTGACGGAAAACATGGAGGAACGCATCTCGGGAATCAGGCCGAGGACGAAGTTGCTGATGGAATGCAAGTCGGGACGGATGTGGCCGAAGATGTCGAAGGTCATCATGCCGTCCACGCCGCCGAAGTGGTGGTTCGCGATCAGGATGAAGGGGCCTTCCTGGGGGATATACTCCAGTTGTTCGATCTTCAGATCGTACTTGATATCAAGCTCTTCCATCACGCGCGCCGAAAAGTCGGCCGCGTTTCCGCCGGCACATTTCTTATAAAGTTTATTGCCTTTGTTGATGCCCATGGCGTGCATGGCGAAGGTGGCGATCAGCCACCCGAGCGGCCCGCGCATCTTGAGGGCTTTCTGAATATCCGATTTATTGACTAAATTTGCTTTGTCTTGCATGGCAAGAAGTATTAGGTCGGTTTTGCAAAGATAGTCATTTATTCTTATGGTGTCGCTCAAGGAGAAGGTGGCCGCGCTGCCCGACACGCCGGGGGTCTATCGCTATTTCGATGCGAAGGGCACCATCATCTATGTGGGCAAGGCCAAGAACCTCAAGCGCCGCGTGTCGCAGTATTTCCGCCCGGCGGACCAGCTGGACCGCAAGACCAACGCGCTGGTGGCCCATATCGCCGATCTGGACTATACGCCGGTAGAGACGGAGGAGGACGCGCTGCTGCTCGAGAACAACCTCATCAAGCAGCTTCAGCCGCACTACAACATCCTGCTCAAGGACAGCAAAACCTACCCCTGGATCTGTATCCGCAACGAACCTTTCCCCCGCGTGGTGATGACCCGGCGCTACCAGAAGGACGGCTCACGCTGGTTCGGCCCCTACGCCTCCGTGGTGCACGCCAAACGGCTGCTGCAGCTGATTGCCGCGCTCTACCATATCCGCCCCTGCCGTCTGCCGCTGACGGTGGAGGATATCGCCGCGGGCAAGTTCCGCACCTGCCTCAACTTCCAGATGCATCGGTGCGACGGCCCCTGTATCGGGCTGCAGCCCCAGGCGGACTATGACGCCGCCATCGAGGCGGTGGGCAAGCTGCTCAGCGGCCGCGTGCGGAACCTGATGGAGGAGTGCCGCGAGAAAATGGCCGAGGAGGCCGCCGCCCTGCGGTTCGAAGAGGCGCAGACCTGGAAGGAGCGGCTGCAACTGCTTGAGGCGCACCAGGAACGGCAAAAGACCGTGGGCCACGGCATCCTCGACATGGAGACCTACCGCCTGCTGGAGACCCGGACCCTGCCGCGCCGCGTGGTGAACTCCCAGAAGGCGCTCGCCGAGCTGCAGCGTGACCTCGGCATGAAGGAACTGCCCGTGCATATCGAATGCTTCGATAACTCCAACATCCAGGGTACCAACCCGGTAGCTGCCTGCGTGGTGTTCCGGGAAGGGGTGCCGAGCAAGAAGGACTACCGCCACTTCAACATCAAGACCGTGGTGGGCGCCAACGACTTCGCCTCCATGAAGGAGATCCTCAACCGGCGCTATTCCCGGATGCTGGCCGAGGCGCCGGACGACCTGCCGCAGCTGATCGTGATCGACGGCGGCAAGGGGCAGCTGACCTTCGCACTGGAGGCGCTCGAGGAGCTCGGGCTCGCCGGGGCGATGAAGGTCGTGGGTCTGGCCGAACGGCTGGAGGAGGTGGTGATTCCGGGCGATCCGCATCCCCTGTTTCTGGACAAGAACTCAGCCTCGCTGCGCATCCTGATGCAGATCCGCGACGAGGCGCACCGTTTTGGCATCACGCACCACCGAAAGCAGCGCTCCAAGAGCCAGGTGGATTCGGTCCTGGACCAGATCGTGGGAATCGGACCCGCCACGCAGCAGAAACTGCTCAAGCGCTTCAAGAGCGTCGCCCGCCTGCGGAAAGCCTCCCTGGAAGAGGTTGCCGCCGAGATCGGACCGGCCAAGGCCGAACGGGTTCTCCATGCATTGAACAATCTCTCAGACCATGAAAAACGATAAACTCTTCAACCGGATATTCAGCGTGACGCTGATGGTACTCATGGGTATTGTAATCCTCTGGATCACAGCCCGCAACTATTCCACGGCCGGCGACCTGCGGGCCCGGATCCTGCTGCTGGCGGCGGCAGGGGCGTCGCTTTGCGGCGTGGCCTCCACGATCCTTTCGGCCAACGCACGGATTGCCAACTTTATCTTCGGAATCATCAACGTCGTGGTGTACGGAACCATCTGTATTTTCAAAAGCAACTACGGCAGCGCCGCCGTCAACCTGCTCTACTTCCTGCCGATGCAGTTCGTAGGGCTGGCGGCCTGGAGCCGTCGTGGCGGCACGGCCAAGACGCAGGTGCAGGCCCGGCGGCTCTCCAAACGCAGCCGCCTGCTGGTCAGCGGCCTGTTCCTGGCCGGGCTGGTGATCGTTTACATCATTCTCTGCGCGGTGCGGACGGAGAACGGCGCCACGCTGGGCGAGCGGCTGCTGACCACCGACGGGGACCTCGTCACCCTGCGCTGGATTATCGTGGTGGATGCGATGGCCACCGTCTGCAACCTGATCGGGCAATACCTGCTCTCGACCGCCTTCATGGAGCAGTGGTTCTTCTGGATTATCGTCAACATCTCCTCGGTGGTGATGTGGAGCCTGACGGCGGCGCGCGACGTGGCCGCCGGCGAGAGCGCCTCGCTGGCCAGCATCTATATCGTCAAGTATTCCTTCTACCTGGTCAACGCCCTCAACGGTCTCCGCATCTGGCTGAACCTCTCCCGGCCCGCCCGGGAGGCCGGCACCTCGACTCCGGAGGCTCAGGAGACCCCCTCCGCCTGACCCCGCTACTTCTTGCGTGGCAGATAACGATCTGTCCTTCAGTGATATCGTAATAATCGGTCAGCTGATTTGGCTGACCGATTATTGCCTTTTGCCTGATTCTTAGATACTTATCTGCCACGACCAAATAGCCCGATTCCCTCGTCTTCCGCCGGCAGCGTGGCATGGCCACGCCCAGCCAGCGAGGAGAGACTACGGAATCTCCCCGCAGCTGGCTGGAGACAAGCCGCTGCACACCAGGGACGTGCAGCGGCGCTGCCGGCCATCTCGCCGCTCCGCGGGCGGTACTCCCTCGATAGAAGGCCCTACATCGATGATTGCTCGCCGTCACTTTGGCGAAACATCACGATTCCGCTAATTTTATTTGCAAAGAATAGAAATTTAGTTACCTTTGTTGCGCAGTAGACAGAGGAGACGGATTATGAAGAAAACGGTGAAAGAGGTGATAGAGCTTTTGGAAGCGAACGGCTGGACTTACATTGGAACGCGGGGAGACCACCATAAGTTCTTCAAACAAGGCGCTCGACGACCGATTATCATTGCCGGCAAACGCAACAGCAATTTGGCAGAAGGAACGCTCCAGTCTATTCTACGGGAAGCAAAACTAAAATAATAATACCATGCATACTCTTCATGCAACAATCGAAAGCCTGGAAGGCGGATACTCGGCGTATCTCAATGAGGTTGACGGGATTGTCGCGACGGGATCGTCCGTCAGCGAAATTGAAATCAATTTGCTCGGTGCGATTACGGATTTTGTCGAGACCTGCAAACGCCTGAACTGTGGCGTTCCCGGGGAACTGCTAGGCGACTACCGAGTAGCGTTTTCGATGGATGTCAAGAGCCTGCTTTCCATCTACAGCGGCATCTTCTCCAAGGCTGGACTGGAACGGCTCACAGGCATCAACCAAAAACAGCTCTGGCATTACGCCAACGGGTGCTCCACGCCCCGCCGTGCCCAGATTCAAAAGATTGAGAACGGCCTTCACCGTCTCGGCCGCGAACTCCTTGCAATCAACCTCTGACGGGCCTTGGCAGCTAACTCGCTGAGGGATAGTTAGAAACGAAAAGCACTGGTGCCCAATTCGGGTACCAGTGCTTTCATCATTTGTCTCAGTGTGAGACGGTTAGCCGCCAAGGCTTTAGTTGGCCGTGGTCCAATTGAAACCGCCGGTACCCGTACCGCTGGTGGTGGAATAAGGCAGATAGTTGCGGACGTCGTATTCCGTGCTGGCGTTGTGCGTCGTGTAATGGATCGTACAGCTGGAAGGAACGTTGCGCAGGGCGTTCATCAGATTGGAAGAAGGGTTAGTCAGTTTGGCCTTAGTTAGATGGAAACCCTTGATGTACAACTGATTCAGCGAGGTGCAGTAATCAAAGACGGAATAATAACTCGAAACAGCCTCCGTATTGAAATCATTGGAGAGGTGAATCGTGGTGAGCGACTGGCAGCTCGAGAACATACTCTGGAGGCTGGTAGGATGTCCGGCCAGGCCAGTCAAATCCACGGATGCGAGCTTCAGGCAACTGGCAAACATCGAAGAAGTATTGGTCAGAGACGCTGTCGTTATAAAACGGGTAGTCGCACCGATGGTCGTCATATTGCGGCAACCGGCAAACATGCCCATCATCGAAGTGGCAGCGCTGGTATTGAAGCTCGAAAGATCCAAGCTGGTGATGGCGCTGCACCCCGAGAACATATTGGTAAAATCGGTGACGGCCTCGGTATTGAAGCCGCTGTTAAACGAAATACTGCTGAGAACATTACAGTTATAAAACATACTCGCAACATCTGTCAGGTCTCCGGCCAAACCAGAAATATCCACATTCTCCAGCTTATCGCAATAGGAGAACATGCTGGCTGTGTTAGTAATCGAAGCAGAAACAGGCGCAAAGTCCGTGAAACCGGTCAGTTCCCGACAGCTTGCAAACATATAGCGGGGATCGGTGAGTGTATTGTTGTCGGTGCCGCGGAGGGTCAGGGACGGGATGGCAATACAATATTGGAACATGAAGCTTGCATCCTGTGCCGCATCCATCTGAACGGCCCCGAGAGAAGTAAGCTCCCGGCAATCTTTGAACATACCGCTGGTGACCGTCGCCGCCGGAATATTCACATTACCGATAGCGGTAATCGTCGAACAACGCTCAAACATATTTGAAGTGTTGGTAGCCAAAGGTAAATTCACATTTCCGAAGGATCCGAGCGACTCGCAGCGCCAGAACATGTATGCTGATGTTGTAATGTTGTCCATGACGAGCTTGTTGGCATTCGTTATGGCTGTCAGACCTTTCATGTCATAGAAAGCGTATCGGGCGTTTGCGGGGAAGTAAATCTTGTTTGCTGCCGTAGAAAGTGTCATGACGCCGGCATCGAAGTTTGCATAGACGGGGACCGATCCGTCGGCACTGACGACCGTTCCCGAGGAAACAGCACTGCGAGTATCAATCACAACAGAAGTGATGCTCGTGTTGGATGCGGAGTAGGAAGGGCTACCTCCGTCTGCTATCTGCTTCAGGGCTGCGCAGAAGATGGAACCGTCCTTGAGGACGGCGGTTGTACTCTCCACGACGCGGTCGTCGAAGTTGGCGATGGTCGTAATCTTGTTGCGGACGGTCGTGAAGTCGCCGGTGTAGGTGAAGGTCTGGAGGGTTTCGTCGAGGTCATTCAGCAGTTCGATCTTGAAACCGCCGGTGAGTGTCATACCCGGGTCGAGCGCAAAGTAGTTTACGCCGTCCACCAGCGCACGGCGGAGGGTATCGACGTTGCCGCCCCCGGGCCGGACAGTCAAGATGCTGCCGTCAGCAGAATCGAAAATGACGTCGGCCTGATAGCGTGCAATCGGCTGGCCGTCCGTATTTCTGGTAATGATGGCCTTGGTTGCGCCGCTGCTCAGACTCGGGGTGAACCGGAGAAGATGGAACACGTTCTGGAAAGCGAGGTTCCTGTCGTAGGAATAGGCGACGCGGACCTGGACGTTGCTGTTGTCCTGATTCCCCCACACGGATCCATTGAAGCCCGGCGTATAGTAAATAATGTGAGCCCGGTCACTGTCGGTAGAGATGGTCTTCCTATCAGCGGCAATATTGGAAGAACTGAAAGAGCCGGCAAAATTCGCAATGACGAACATTGCCTCTTCCACCCAATGCTGGTATTCTGCTCCGACATTGAGTTCAAACGTGGCCATGGAAGAACCGCCGGATGCAAGTTTCTGGGAAACGGCGGTATAGTTTCTGGTCGCTACCCGGTTAACGTTGCCGGTATCGCTGAAGCAGTAAATGCGGATCTGGTCGTTCGCTTCCCACTTCGGGGTGTCGCCGTCGATGATGGCGCGGGAAGGGTTGGTGGCATCGCCGAGGGTGGCGGTGAATCTGATGATACCGTTTTCTTCGGGGGTCGGAAGGATATCCGACTGGCAGGCGGTGAAGCCCAGCAGCGCTGCGGCTGCAATCAAAAGGAGAGGCTTTTTCATGGCGCGGCTAGATTTCATCAAGGTCATAAATTTCGTTCGAGGAATAGCCGCCTTCATCGAGCAGGCTGGCGGAAAGGATGCCGTACTGAACGTGCATCTCGAGCATTTTTGCTTTTGGAGCCGTGTACTCCGTTTGTTTTTGACTCATAGGGTTATGATTGCTAACTGTTGTTTCCGAAGACATCTATGCGGAAAAAGCGCAGACTCCCGGAAAGAATCTGCGCATGGCATAATGTAAAATCCTGATTAATAGACTATTATTCACCCCCCCCCCATTTTGGGAAGCGCAACTCGTTCAAAAAGATTCAACGAAAAGCGACGGGTCATGGTCAGCGGTTAAGTCCTCAAAGGTACAATTTATTTTGTTTTTCGCCAAAGTCGCGCATGATGACCTTCGTTTCATGGTCCTGCAAGGCCTATCCGCGTGCGCGACTTTGGCGAAAAGAACTTGGCTCGCCGGTGAAATCACAGGAGGACTAGAGGCGCCCGAGGACGCGGGCGGTGAGGCGCTCGCGGAGGGCGGGGTCGGAGACCATTTCCAGGACCTCACCGACGAAGGCCATCTGCTGCAGGCGGGCGGCCTCGAGTTCCGTGATGCCGCGGGAGCGCATGTAGAAGAGTTCCTCCTCGTTGAGGCGGCCGACGGTGGCGCCGTGGCTGCATTTCACGTCATCGGCATAGATTTCCAGCTGGGGCTTGGCCTCGGCGCGGGCCTCGGTGGAGAGCAGCAGGTTGTGGTTGGCCTGGTAGGCCTCGGTCCGCTGGGCGTCGGGCGCCACATAGATCAGGCCGTCGAAGCGACTGCGGGCGCGGTCGCGGAGAATCCCCTTGAAGAGCTGGGAACTGTAACACTCAGGGACGTCGTGCGAAAGGCGCACGTCAAAGTCCATCTGCTGGTCGCCGCCGGGCAGGTAGAGGCCGCCCAGCCGGCATTCCGCGCGCGGGCCCTGCATCGCTATCCGCAGCCGGTTGGAGATCTGCGCGCCACCCAGGGCGACAAGCACCATCCGCAGCGAGGCACCGCGCGAGAGGGTGAAGTCGAATTCCGCCTCCTGGACAACATCGGGGGCCTCATCCTGCAGGAGATACAGGGTCAGGGCGGCATCCTCGCCGAGAGAGAGCGCGAAACGGCCCGTCACGGGCTCGCCGTCAAACCCCAGCAACACCTGCTCCGCAGAGCCGTTTTTAAACGTATAGTTACGGATATCCAACACGGTGACAGCCTCCTAACGGTTGATAAGCCAGTCGTAGCCCTTCTCCTCGATCTCGAGGGCGAGCTCCTTGCCGGCGGTATGGATGATCTGCCCCTTGTAGAGCACATGGATGACATCCGGAACGATATAGTCCAGCAGGCGCTGGTAGTGGGTGATGACAACCGTCGCGTTGTCAGGGCGGCGCATCCGGTTGACGCCGGTGGCCACGATGCGCAGCGCGTCCACGTCCAGGCCTGAGTCAGTCTCGTCCAGAATCGCCAGGTCGGGCTCGAGCATCGCCATCTGGAAAATCTCGTTGCGCTTCTTCTCGCCGCCGCTGAAACCCACATTCACGGCGCGGCCGGAGAAACTCGAATCCATCTCCACGATGGCCATCTTCTCCTTCATCAGCTTGAGGAACTGCGCGGCCGTAAGCTCCGGCAACCCCTTCTGCTTGCGGTGCTCCGTCACGGCCGCCTTGATGAAGTTCACGTTGCTGACTCCCGGAATCTCGATCGGATACTGGAATCCCAGGAAAATGCCGGCCCAGGAACGCTCCTCCGGCGAAAGGTCACGGATGTCGCGGCCCTTGAAGCGGATTTCCCCTTCGGTGACGGTAAAGGTACTGCGGCCCGCCAACACGGAAGCCAGCGTGCTCTTGCCCGAGCCGTTGGGGCCCATGATGGCGTGCACCTCGCCCGGGTGGACTTCCAGGTTGATGCCCCGGAGGATTTCCTTCTCTCCGACAGAGGCGTGAAGATTTTTGATCGAAAGCATAACTATTGTTCCTTCATTGTTTTACGCCACGACGCGAAGCCGAAGAAGGCCAGTCCCAGATAGCAGGCGGCCACGATCGGCATGAAGACCAGTCCGGCGAGAATATACAAAACGATATTGGTGAGATTGGCCACCATCCAGGCATACCAGCACTCCAGTTTCTTGCGCGCCGAAAGGTATTGCGCCAGCAGGATGGTCATCGTAACCAGCGCGTCGATATACGGGTGTTCCGCGGGCGGGAAGGCCTCGGGCCAGCGGATGCCGGCCTGCTGGAGCGACCAACCGAGCAGCAGCGCCATCAACGCCACGAGCAGCAGGTAGCGCAGGCGGAGCGGCTTTTCCAGGTGCGTGATTTTCAGTTCGCCGCGGCGGCCGGCCTCCCCTTCGCGCGGATGGGTCCAGCGCCAGTGGCCAAAGAAATTGATGATCAGTGAAACCGGCTGCAGGGCCATGCTGAAATAGAGGTGCTTCTGCGCGAACATCAAGAACAGCAAGATGTTATAGACATACCCGAACCAGAAGTTCGCCACCCGGGCGCGGCCGGCCAGAAAGACGCAGGTCAGGCCCACCGCCACCGAGAGCAACTCGATGAGGCTGACGCCGATTCCGCCCAGCGTGAAGAGAATGAAATCTGTGCTGAACATGGCCTATCCGACGCTGCCTTCGAGTGAAACTTTGAGCAGCCGCTGGGCCTCGACGGCAAACTCCATCGGGAGCTTGTTCAGGACCTCCTTGGCATAGCCGTTGATGATCAGGCCCACCGCATCCTCCTCCGTAATGCCCCGCTGGCGGCAGTAGAAGAGCTGGTCCTCGTTGATCTTGGAGGTGGTGGCCTCGTGCTCCAGCACGGCGGTGGGGTTGTCGCTGCGGATCACCGGGAAGGTGTGCGCACCGCATTTGTCCCCCAGCAGCAGCGAGTCGCACTGCGAATAGTTGCGCGCATTCTCCGCCCCGGGCAGCACGCGGACCAGGCCGCGGTAGCTGTTCTGGCTGCGGCCCGCCGAGATGCCCTTGCTGATGATGCGGCTGCGCGTGTTGCGGCCGATATGGATCATCTTGGTGCCCGTGTCGGCCTGCTGGAAATGGTTGGTGACTGCCACGGAATAGAATTCCGAGACGGTATTGTCGCCTTTGAGGATGGTGCTCGGGTATTTCCAGGTGATGGCGCTGCCCGTCTCGACCTGGGTCCAGAAGAGCCGGCTGCCGTCACCCTTGCAGATGCCGCGCTTGGTGACGAAGTTGTAGATACCGCCCCGCCCCTGCTCGTCGCCGGGATACCAGTTCTGCACGGTGGAGTACTTCACCTCGGCATCCTTCTCCACAACGATCTCCACCACAGCCGCATGCAGCTGCGATTCGTCGCGCATCGGCGCGGTGCAGCCCTCGAGATAGCTCACGTAGGAGCCCTCGTCAGCCACGATGAGCGTGCGTTCGAACTGGCCCGTGCCGCGGGCGTTGATGCGGAAATAGCTGGAGAGTTCCATCGGGCAGCGCACCCCCTTCGGGATATAGCAGAAGGAGCCGTCGCTGAAGACCGCCGCGTTGAGCGCCGCATAGAAATTGTCGCCCGAGGGGACCACGCTGGCCAGGTATTTGCGCACCAGGTCGGGGTAGTCGCGGACCGCCTCGGAGAAGGAGCAGAAGATAATTCCCTTTTCGGAGAGGGTCTCCTTGAAGGTGGTCTTGACCGAGACGCTGTCGAAGACCGCATCCACCGCCATACCGCTCAGGGCGGCGCGTTCGTTCAGCGGAATGCCGAGCTTGTCGAAGGTCTTCTCCAGTTCCGGGTCTATCTCGTCCGCCGTCTTGGGCTTTTTGGGCGCCGCATAGTAGATAATATCCTGGAAATCAATCGGCGGAATGGTCAGGTGCCCCCAGGTGGGGAGCGTCATCTTTTGCCATTTGCGGAAGGCGTCCAGGCGGAACTCCAGCAGCCAGGCGGGTTCCTGCTTCTTGGCGGAAATCAGCCGGATGATCTCCTCATTAAGGCCCTTCGGGACGAATTCCTGTGCGATATCCGTCTCGAAACCCTGCTTGTACTCGCTGCGGGTAAACTCTTCAATGATTTGATTCTTTCCAGCCATCGGGACGGCAAAGATAGTAAACTTTGAACAATTACGCGCGCGGTCCTACGCCCGCGCCAGGCGGGCGGCGAGGTAGCCGATGAGGGAGACCGAGGCGACGGTGATCAGGACATCCTGCAGGCGGACGACCACCGGGTAGGCCTCTACCACGAAGTTGCCGGGCATCTTGACCAGGCCCAGCTGCTGTTGCAGAAAGCAAACCAGCAAGCCGACGGCCGTGCCGATGGCCACGCCCAGCAGCGAGATGTACCATCCTTCGCGGACAAAGATGCCGCGCGTCAGCTTGCGGTCGGCCCCCATCGATTCAAGAATCTTCACGTCTGCCTGCTTCTCGATGACCAGCATCGAGAGCGAGCCGAAGATGTTGCAGGAGATAATCAGCACGATAAAGAGCAGGATGGCATAGATGGCTATCTTCTCGTAGGAGAGCAGCTTGTAGACGGTGTCGTTCTGCTGGTGGCGGTTCTTGACGGTGAAAGCGTCGCCCAGGGCGGCAGCGATGCGTTTCTGCTGTGCGGCCGGGACCAGCCCGCGGCGGGTGAGGGCCTCCGGAGAGAAGTACACCTCAAGCGCCGAGACATCCTGCGGCTCTTCGAGCAACCGGCGGACGACCGCCAGCGGCAGGAAGACATATTTCTTGTCGAACCCTTGTTCCAGCGAGACGATGCCGGTGGGGTTCAGCGTTTCACAGTGCAGCGCGGAAAAGGGATCGAAAAGCGATACTTCCGCGGTGCGCGAAGGAAACCAGACCTCCAGCGGCGAGAGGAAAACGGGGCGCAGGCCGAGTTCGAGCGCCAGCGTGCGGCCGATCACCGCACCGGGCGCACCCGTGCTGTCCACCAGCGTGAAGGTGCCCTCTGTCAGGTAATCCTGCAGGCCTGTAACCTCCTGGTAATCCGCATCGACGCCCTTGGCCACCGCCACGCACTGCCGGTCGTCGTAGCGCAGATAGACCTTCTCTTCCAGCGTGCCGCAGGTGGTGCGGACCCCCTTCTCGCTGCGGAGCGCCACGAGGGGTTCCGCCGCCGGATCGAAGCGCCGTCCGTCCGCCGCCTGGATCAACAAATCCGGCGTGTGACTGTCGCTGAGGGTCCGGATAATCCGGTCGAATCCGTTGTAGATGCTGAGGATGATGATGAGCGCCGCACAGCCCGTGGCAATGCCCGCCGCCGAGATGCCGGAGACGATGTTGATCACATTGTGCGACTTCTTGGCAAAGAGATACCGCCGGGCTATGAATCCGGGCAGGTTCATCACTTTTTGAGGAGCTCGTCGATATGTTCGACGTAATCCAGGGAATCGTCGAGGAAGAATTCCAGTTCGGGCACGATGCGCAACTGCTTGGCTACCTGGCGGCCGAGTTCACCCCGCAGGGCGCGGTTCTCATTCTCCAGCTTCACCATCACCTCCTGCTGCTTGGCGGAGGGGAAGATGCTCACATAGACGCGGGCCTGGGCCAGGTCGGAGCTGATCTTGACCCCGCTGACCGTCACCATGGCGCCGTCGTAGGCTGCCATGCCGCGGCTGCGGATGATTTCTGCTAGGTCCCGCTGGATTTCGCGGGCGACCTTGAGCTGTCGGGTGGACTGTTGCGCTTCCATAGTTATTTGACAATCAGGATGTAATAGTCTATCTTACCCTTCTGGACCAGGATGTATTTGCCGTCGATGATGTCGGCCTCGGTAAGGCTGCCGTTGGGATCGGTCACCTTTTCCTTGTTGACGGAGAAGCCGTTGCCCTGGATCATCTTGCGGGCTTCGCCCTTGGAGGGGAAGACCTGCGTCTCGACGGCCAGCGCCTCGAGGATGTTCAGCGGCAGTTTTGCGCGGTCGATTTCGAAGGTCGGCACGCCGTCGAACACGGCGAGGAAGGTCTTCTCGTCGAGGCTGCGCAGGTCGTCGGCCGTGGCCTTGCCGAAGAGCATCTGGGAGGCCTTGACGGCATTTTCGTATTCCGCTTCCCCGTGGACCATGATGGTCACTTCGCGGGCGAGCAGCCTCTGGAGCTCGCGGCGCTCGGGGAAGGTGCGGTGGTTTTCGATGGCGCCCTCGATGGTTTCACGGTCGAGCATCGTGAAGATCTTGATGTAGCGCTCCGCATCCACATCGCTGACATTCAGCCAGAACTGGTAGAACTGGTAGGGACTGGTGCGCTCGGCGTCGAGCCAGATGTTGCCCTTTTCGGTCTTGCCGAACTTACCGCCGTCGGCCTTGGTGATCAGCGGGCAGGTCAGGGCGTGGGCCTCCTTGCCGAGCACGCGGCGGATGAGCTCCGCACCGGTGGTGATGTTGCCCCACTGGTCTGCGCCGCCCAACTGCAGGTGGACGTCGCGGTGCTGGTAGAGCCAGAGAAAATCGTAGCCCTGGAGCAGCTGGTAGGTAAATTCGGTGAAGGACATGCCCTCGCTCGAATCGCGGCTGAGGCGCTTCTTC
>JAFYEZ010000047.1 GCA_017544005.1 Bacteroidales bacterium | reverse complement strand
GAAGACGGCTACCTTCATATCCTTGTTCTGTTTGTCAAGTCCGTATGCCAGAGCGGCTGCCGTAGGCTCGTTGATGATACGGCGGACCTTGAGGCCTGCAATCTCACCGGCTTCCTTGGTAGCCTGACGCTGCGAGTCGCTGAAGTAAGCCGGCACGGTGATGACGGCCTCGTCCACGGTCGTTCCCAGGTAGTCCTCAGCGGTTTTCTTCATCTTCTGAAGCACCATGGCCGAAATCTCCTGCGGGGAGTAGAGACGGCCGTCGATATCCACTCTCGGCGTATTGTTGTCGCCACGAACCACCTTATAGCTTACGCGCTCAGCCTCTTTCTGCACGCGGTCATAGGTTTCACCCATGAAACGCTTGATGGAGAAGATGGTCTTGAGCGGGTTGGTGATGGCCTGACGTTTGGCCGGGTCACCGATCTTGCGCTCGCCGCCGTCGGCGAATGCCACGACGGACGGGGTGGTACGCTTGCCTTCGCTATTGATGATAACAGTCGGTTCCTTGCCTTCCATCACTGCCACGCAGCTGTTGGTGGTACCGAGGTCGATTCCGATGATTTTTCCCATAATGTGTTTCTCCTATTTTTTGTTTTTTACAATTTGTCAGTCACAGCCGCCTTTTCGGCGGCGGCACGGGAAACACATCGATTATTGTGCCAAGGCTGGAAACGGCCCCGGAGACTGCCATTGTGTCAGTCCCAGGAGACGGAGACGGTGTAGGAGATACCGTTCAGAAGTTCGAGTCCCTTGCTGTAGGCGCAGAGTCCGTTGACGCCGATGTAGGCGGTGGGGCGGGAGTTGTTCCAGACGCCGATATACCAAGTGCCCGAAGGCAGGGATTCAAAGGTCAGTTCCTTCTCGCACACCGCGCGCAGGTCCGTGTAATCGGCCACGCCGTCAAAGGCGAAGGAGTCTTTCCGGATCATCAGACGGATGTCGTAGTCGCCCTCATACGAGAGGCGGAACCGGATGTTCCGGGCCCCCTTGGGGAGCGCGGTCACATAATGGTGGCACTGGCCGTCTCCAATCTTTGCGTGGGCGGGATCCTCGTCGCGCGAGTCTTTGTCAGCCGTATAGACCTCCCCGTTGCCGAGGATGGATTTCACCTTGGCGATTCCGCGGCCGTCAATCGCGTAGTAGATCATCGAGGCCATCAGGTGCATCCGTTCACCGGCGAGCACCTCTTCCGGGTGGGAACCGCAGCAGATCACGCGCCCGTATTTTTCCGAGGCTTTCCAGGCCCAGATGGCGGCGTGCTCATGCATGGCCCATCCCGGCTTGTCGTAGCGGGTGAGAACTTCGGTGCCCGGATACATATCCACGTTGTAGCATCCGCCGTTGTGGCGTACGCTGTCGATATAGTGGTCCCCGCCGAAATCGAAGTACTGCAGCAGCGGGCTGCCTTCATCCACGAACATGCCGGTGGCGGAGCCGGACAGGCCGGAGGGTGTCGTCGTACCGGGCCAGATGCCGTAGTAGTTGGGAGTGTAGCTGCCGCTGCGCTTGGCTGCCGCCAGAAAGGCCCCTGCGCAGGAACCGATATAGCTGCCGCCCGCAAAGTTGAAACTGCGCACGGCGTTGCGGCCCGGCGCGCTCAGCGACCGGCCGTGGTTGGCGGAACTGCCGCCGCAGGAGTAGAAGACCTTGTAGCGCGGTTCTCCGTCCGGGAAGAGGAGAATGCCGTTGTGGTCCGTATCATCTCCGGAAAAGATCCGGATCTGGCGCAGCGAGTCGGCCTCGCTGGAGTTTGCGTTGAAATACTCCTGCGAGAAGTGGAAGGAGTCGCAGGCCGGGAGAATGTGGCGGGAGGAGAGGTACATACCTCCGTCCAGGAACACATCTTTATAATAGGCGTCGTTCAGGACGTCCGTGCGGATGGTGGCTTGCACCTCCTCTTTCCAGGCGTCGTTGCCGATTTCAGGCATCGGGGGAATCTTTTCTTCCCGCGGAAGCGGTTCCGTGCGGTCACAGGCTCCGAGAAGAATCATTCCCAGAAGGGCCCAGCAAAACAAGTTCAGTCGTTTCATATTCGTATCCTCCCCTTTAATCTTCCGGCCACGTTACCGAGATCCCCTTGTTCGTGTTGATATCAATAAAGCGGATGCCCAGTGCGGTCTTGCCGCTATATCCGCTGCGGAGCCAGCGCAGGTTGGTGGCAGCCAGCCAGCTTGCCGCGTTTTGGGTGGTGTAGAAGGTAATGCCGTTGTTCTTGTTGCCCGTGCGGAGGGACTGGGACGTGGTGCTGTTCGTAAAGAAACTGGTCGGCAGCGCGGCATCGTTGGGAACAAACTTGTCCGAGGTGCGGACCTCTTTCAGGGCCGGCAGCGAGAAGAACATGTAATTCATTCCCTCGCCCTTGACGTTCTGCAGGTCGAACGAGGTCAGGTCAACCGATTCGAGATTCGAGCAGTAGTAAAACATGTAGGTCATGATGGTGCACTGTTCCGTACGGAAGTTGCGCAGGTCCAGCTTATTGAAGGATGAACAGTGGTTGAACAGGCTGCGCATGGACCGGACGCTGCGGGTGTCGAATCCGCTCAGGTCGGGAACCTCCAGTTGCAGGCAGTAGCTGAAGGCGTTGTCCATCGTGCGGATCTGCGAGGTCTTGAGCCCCTTGAGATCCAGTGTTTTGAGGTTATGGCAGTTGTTGAACAGATAGGAGATATCCGCCACCCCTTCGGTCTCGAGGCCGTCGAAGGTAAAAGATTCCAGCGCCGCCAGGTACCGGAACATGCCGTAGCAGTCCGTAGCGGTGTGCAGGTGGCTGGCCGGGGTGGAGATGGTCATTGTGCCGGTGGCGGCATCGAAGGCGGCATAGACGGGTGCGCCGGTGGAATTGAGCAGGGTGCCCGCTGCCTCCGGCTGGTTGGTCAGAAAGACGATGCTGCGAATCGTAGAGTCCGTGGTGGTGGTCTCGATGGTGTTCGGCTCGATAGCCGTGTCCTGCTTGGCGATGCGTTTGATGGCGATATTAAAATCTTGTCCGACAGGAAGATAAGCGGTTGCGTCCTCCTCTTTGGAAATCATATTCTCCATCTGGATGGCGCAGCGGGTGATGCGGCTGATCTCAATCGGCGCCCTCTCGCCCTCCTGCAGAGAGAAGGTCTGCGTGCGGCCGTCCGTGGTGGTCAACAGGATATCCAGGCTGCCATAGATGCCCTGCGGCAGCACGGCCCAGAAGGAGACGGGCTCCGCTCCGAGGGGAACGCCGGCGCCGCAGTCCATCACGATACCGTTCTCCGCCTCTCCGGTGAGAACGATGCGGCCCTCGTCAACCCGAAACGCACCGGAGAGCGGCTTGTCCGCCGAAATCTCGAGCGTCTGGACCTCGATCCCTTCGAGCGCGGTCGAGAGGCAGATTTCAAGCAGGCCGCAGATGGGTTTGAATTCCAGATACAGCGTGGGGGAGGTGGCCATCATCGGCACGTCGAAGGGACCTCCGGCCTGCCAGGACTGTGTCTGCGGCAGTTCCATCCGGGCAATCTCTGCCGGATACCAGGCGGTGCAGGGGGCCTGCGGACCTGCGAATTCCTCCACGGGATAGAAATCGGAAGAGCGGCCGGCGGCATCGGCCAGGAACAGTTGCCCGTTGACGCTGATGGCATCTCCCGCTTTCCATTCGCCCTTTAGGGTATCGTCCGCCGCGGTGTAGGCGGTGCGGGTGAAGTCCTTGGCAATCACGCCGACAACGTGATCCGGTGCGGGGTATTTCTCGGCGCAGCCTGCCGCAAGTGCGACGGCGGCCAGAAACAAAGGTATTTTCGAAATGAACCGGTCCATAGTTTCAGTTGTATCCAACAAAAATAGTAAAAAAAGAGAAGAATATCCCTAATTTTGCCGGAGAAATCGCTATTGAAAAAGATGGAATACCGGGAACTGGACGAGCAGGAATTTGCGGACATCGCCTCGCGAATCCTCTACGAAGACAATCATTTACTGGCTTTTAACAAGCGGGTCGGGGAGATCGTGCAGGGCGACAAGACCGGCGACGAGCCCCTCAGTGAGACCCTCAAGGCCTTTATCGCGCAGCGCGACGCCAAGCCCAGCCGCGTCTTCATGGGAGTCCCGCACCGGCTGGACCGTCCCGTAAGCGGTATCGCCCTCTTTGCCAAGACCTCCAAGGGGCTGGAGAGGCTCAACGAACTCTTCCGCAGCGGTGACGTGCACAAGACCTACTGGGCATTGACCTGTGCGAGGCCCGAACCGGCGGAGGGCGAACTGCGCCACTTCCTGGTCCGTAACGAGAAACAGAATAAGTCGTACGCCTACGCGGATGAGGCCTCTGCCCGCAAGGCCGGCGGCCGGAACGGCATTTCCGAAGGCGCCAAGGAGGCGCGGCTCCGCTACCGCGTGCTGGAAGATACCACCCGCTACCACCTGGTGGAGGTCGAACTGCTGACCGGCCGCCATCACCAGATCCGCTGCCAGCTTTCGGCCATCGGCTGCCCCATCAAGGGCGACCTGAAATACGGCGCGCCCCGCTCCAACCCGGACGGCGGCATCTGCCTGCACGCCCGCACGCTGCGGATGGTTCACCCGGTCCGCAAGGAGGAGATCGTCTTCGAGGCCCCCGTGGACTGGTCGCCGATCCTCAAGCGATAAAAATTTTGCAGGTTTGCGGAATTATACTACTTTTGCAGTCCGCTTCTGCGTAATGGCCCTATCGACTAAGGGTTAGGTCGCAACCCTCTCAAGGTTGAAATACGAGTTCGAATCTCGTTGGGGCTACCAAAATAACACGACTGGCATGTCAGTCGTGTTTTTTTTGTACCTTTGAGGTTATGAAAATTTTGGTTACCGGGGCGGCCGGGTTTATCGGGTCGCAGGTGGTACGCTGGCTGCTGGGCCGCGGCGACACGGTTGTCGGACTCGACAACATCAATGACTACTATCCCAGGGAGTTGAAATATGCGCGTCTGGCGGAGCTGGGTATTACCGATGCGGCGCAGATGCTTTCCGAAAAGCCGGGCGACGACGGGAACTACCCCGTCCCCAGCCGTTTCTGCGGGCCCTTCCGCTTTGTCCTGTGCGACCTGGCGGACCGCGTGCGGCTGCCGGAGATCTTTGCTCGCGAGCGCTTTGACGCCGTCGTGCACCTCGGCGCGCAGGCCGGCGTACGCTATTCGATTGAGAATCCCTTCGCCTATGTGGATTCCAACCTCGTGGGATTCGTGAACATCCTCGAGTGCTGCCGCCACCACGCCGTCTCCCACCTGGTTTACGCCTCCTCCAGCAGCGTCTATGGCGGCAACGAGAAGGTCCCTTTCTCCGAGGCGGACCGCGTGGACTGCCCGGTGAGCCTCTATGCTGCCACCAAGAAGTCCAACGAACTGATGGCCTACACCTATTCCAAGCTGTATGGCCTGAAAGCCACGGGCTTGCGATTCTTTACCGTGTATGGCCCCTGGGGCCGTCCGGACATGGCGCCGATGCTCTTTGCCCGGGCCATTTCGAAGGGCGAACCCATCAAGGTCTTCAACGGCGGCGACATGATCCGCGACTTTACCTATGTGGATGATATCGTAGAGGGAACGGTCCGTGTGCTGGACTGCCCGCCCCAGGCGGATGCCAGCCCGAAGGGCGTTCCGCACCGCGTCTTCAACATCGGCTGCTCGAATCCCGTGCGGCTGATGGATTTTATCGCGGAGATGGAATCGGCCCTCGGCAAGACGGCCCTCAAGCAGTTGATGCCGATGCAGCCGGGCGATGTCTATCAGACCTATGCCGACACCACGGCGCTCGAGCAGGCGGTGGGCTACAAGCCGCACGTCACGCTCCACGAGGGCATCACCCGCTTTATCGCCTGGTATCGTTCTGATAAGAATCCGCTTCGATAATTATTTAATACACAATAAACTATGTTTGATTCAACCCAAGGATTATATGTGGCGCACGGCCCCAACGGCCCCATCTCCATCTGTGGAAAGATGGCCAATCGCCACGGCCTGATTGCCGGCGCCACCGGTACCGGTAAAACCGTCACGCTGCAGGTGCTGGCAGAGACTTTCTGCCAGGCCGGCGTTCCCTGTTTCATGGCCGATATGAAGGGCGACCTCTCCGGCATCAGCCAGAGCGGTGCCATGAGCGGCTTTATCGAGAAGCGCTGCGCGGAATTCGGCATCGAAAGCCCGCAGTTCCAGGGCTGCCCGGTGCAGTTCTTCGATGTATTCGGCGAGCAGGGCCACCCGATGCGCACCACCATCTCCAACATGGGTCCGCAGTTGCTTGCGCGCCTGATGGGGCTCAACGACGTCCAGACCGGCGTGCTGAATATCGTCTTCCAGGTGGCTGACGACCAGGGACTTCTGCTGATAGACCTGAAGGACCTGCGCGCGATGCTGGCCTATGTGGCCGACCACGCTGCGGAATATACCGCCACCTACGGCAATGTCACTTCGGCTTCCATTGGCGCCATCCAGCGCGGACTGCTCGAACTTCAGAACCAGGGGGCGGAGCAGTTCTTCGCCGAGCCCTCGTTCGACATCCAGGACCTCTTCATGGTGCAGGGGGGCAAGGGCGTGATGAGCGTCCTCGCCGCTGACCGGCTGATGATGAATCCCAAGCTATACTCGACCTTCCTGCTCTGGCTGCTCTCGGACATTTATGCCCGGCTGCCGGAAGTCGGAGACCTCGAGCTGCCCAAGCTGGTTTTCTTCTTCGACGAGGCACATACCCTCTTCGACGATACGCCTAAAGCCCTGGTGGACAAGATCGAACAGGTGGTTCGCCTGATCCGGAGCAAGGGCGTCGGCGTCTATTTCGTCACCCAGAATCCGGCTGATATTCCCGATGTGATCCTGGGCCAGCTCGGCAACCGGGTGCAGCATGCCCTGCGGGCCTATACGCCCAAGGACCAGAAGGCCGTCCGCGCGGCAGCGGAGACCTTCCGCGCCAATCCCTCCTTCAAGACGGAGGATGCCATCACCGAGCTTGCGACGGGCGAGGCGCTCGTCTCGTTCCTCGACGAAAAGGGCATTCCGAGCATGGTGGAGCGCGCGCGCGTCCTCTTCCCGCTCAGCCAGATCGGCGCCATCACCCCGCAGCAGCGCGACCAGGCGATGCGTTCCAGCCGCATCTGGGGCAAGTATGACACGGTGATCGACCGCCAGAGCGCGTTTGAAGACCTGATGCGGATGAGCCAGGAGGAGCAGGCCGCCATTCAGGCGCAGCAGGAGGAGGCGGTTCGACAGAAGGCCGCCGAGGCGGAAGCCAAGGCGGAAAAGGCGGGCTCCAAGAGCTGCCGGATCGGTGGCGCGCTGCTCGGTACGCTGATCGGCAGTGCCGTGACCGCAGTCAGCGGATCACTCGCCACGGAGGTCGGCCGGGCCATCTCCGGCAAGAAAGTCTCCGGCAAGAGCATTGCCGCCCGTGCGCTGAAGAACACCACGACCTCGGTCACCCGGAAGGCGACCAACTCGCTGACGCGCAGCTTGCTGGGAAATCTGTTGAAATAGGAACCCTACGGTTTGAGGCCGCTCATGTCGCGGCCGGCTTTCTCTCCTTCGCGGATCTCCGTGGAGGAGAGATTGTGTAATTCCCCGGTGAGAGGCCGGATGCGGGGATTTGCGCTCCGGGCGGCGTGTTCGGCGCAAAGGGTTTCGAACGGGTAGCCGGGGCGGGGATAGACCCAGATCTCGTAGTTGTCAATCAGCCTTTGGTAGCCGTACCAGCGGTCCAGCCGGATCAGGTTGTCGGCGCCCATGACGAGGATGTGCTGGCAGTCGGGCTCCCGGGCGTCCAGAAACTCCAGCGTGCGGAGGGTGTAGTTGGGCTCGGGCAGGTGGAACTCCACGTCCGAGACGGCCACGGCCAGGCCGGTGCGGGTCATCGCTTCGCGGACGGTGTCGAGCCGCTGCTGCGCGTCAGCCAAGTCCTTCTTGCCGAATGGATTGCGCGGGGTTACGACGAGCCGTACCTCGTCCGCGTCAGTTCGCTCGAGCAGGTATTTGGCAATGGCGTAATGACCCTTGTGAATCGGGTTGAACGACCCGAAAAAGAGAGCCACGCGGCGCTGGGGAAGGGCGGAGGGGGTCATCGCTTATCGTGCGAGGAAATCGGTGATGAGGCGGTCGGCCTCGTCCAGGCAGGTCTGCAGGTCGTCATTGACGAGCCGGTAGTCGAATTTGGGGGCGTAGGTCATCTCCTCGGCCGCCTTGCGCACGCGTTCCTCAATGAATTCCGGGCTGTCGGTAGCCCGCTTGATGAGCCGCTCGCGCAGCACTTCCACCGACGGGGCCTGCACGAAGACCGAGAGGGCCTTGTCGCCGAAGTAGCGCTTGAGGTTTACGCCGCCCTTGACATCCACGTCAAAGAGAATGGCGTGGCCGGCATCCCAGATGCGGCGGACCTCCTTCTTGAGGGTGCCGTAGAAAACGCCGTTGTACACTTCCTCATGCTCCACGAAGGCATCTTCCGCAATCAGCGCGCGGAACTCCTCCGGCGTGATGAAATAGTACTCGCGGCCGTGCTGCTCCACGCCGCGCGGGGCGCGCGAGGTGCAGGAGACGGAGAGTTCAAAGCAGTCGAATGTATCCAGTAAATGCTTGACCACGGTGCTTTTGCCCGATCCCGAGGGGGCGGAAAAGATGATGACCTTCTCTTTCATTTTACAATTGTTTGCTACAAAGATAACAAATAGTGTTAACTTTACATTTTAATAAACAACGTACAATCAACTAAACAACCTCGATATGATTTCTTACAAAGAACTCGGTCTGGTGAACACCCGCGAAATGTTCGCCAAGGCAGTCAAGGGCGGTTATGCGATTCCCGCCTTCAATTTCAATAACATGGAGCAGCTGCAGGCCATCATCCAGGCTTCGGCGGAAACCAAGTCCCCGGTGATTCTTCAGGTCTCCAAGGGCGCCCGCAACTATGCCAACCAGACGCTGTTGCGTTATATGGCGGAAGGTGCTGTGGCATACGCCAAGGAACTGGGCTGGAAGCGTCCGCAGATTGTACTGCACCTCGACCACGGTGACACTTATGAAACCTGCAAGAGCTGCGTGGACATGGGTTTCAGCTCCGTGATGATCGACGGCAGCGCGCTGCCTTATGACGAGAATGTGGCCCTCACCAAGAAGGTGGTCCGCTACGCCCACAAGTATGATGTCACCGTCGAGGCTGAACTCGGCGTGCTGGCCGGCGTGGAAGACGAAGTCTCCGCAGAGGAGTCGCACTACACCCGTCCCGAGGAGGTCTTCGATTTCGTGAAGAAGACCGGTTGCGATTCGCTCGCCATCTCGATCGGAACGAGCCACGGCGCTTACAAATTCCGCCCGGAGCAGTGCACCCGCGACCCGAAGACCGGCAAGCTCGTGCCGCCGCCCCTCGCATTCAACGTGCTGAAGGCCATCGAGAAGAACCTGCCCGGTTTCCCGATCGTGCTCCACGGTTCCTCCAGCGTTCCGCAGGAATATGTCGATATGATTGACAAGTACGGCGGCAAGATGCCCAACGCCGTGGGTATCCCCGAAGAGCAGCTCCGCAAGGCGGCCAAGAGCGCGGTCTGCAAGATCAACATCGACTCCGACTCCCGCCTGGCCATGACGGCCGCCGTCCGCAAGGTGCTCGCTGAAAAACCCGGCGAGTTTGACCCGCGCAAGTCCCTCGGTCCGGCACGTGACGAGATGAAAAAGCTCTACGCAGAGAAGATTGTCAACGTGCTGGGTTCCGCCGGAAAGGCCCGCTAAGGGATGTCGTTGAGGCGTAATTGGTTACAATGGTTCAGAGGGGCTGTAGCCGTCGCGATCTGCGCGCTGACGGTCCTCTCCTGTGAGCCTTTGCCCGACCCGGTGAACACCGGTCCCGACGAGCCGTTGGGGCCGGTTGTTCCCCCGGAACCCACGCCGGAACCCACGCCGGAACCCACGCCGACTCCCACTCCTACTCCCACGCCGGAGCCCGAACCGACTCCGACTCCCACGCCCGATCCCGATCCCGTTCCCTCGGCCGATTATGGCTGGCCGGAACTGCCCGCCCAGCGGGATGCCGACCGCAACGGAATCGACGACGCCAATCCCGATTATTATTATTCGCATACCTTCCGCGCCGACGCGCAGCAGGTCCGCAATTTTTCCAGCTGCTATTCGCGCGGCATGCTTCACCCCGTGTGGGTGGCGGCGCCGATGCACAGCTGCTACAAGGGCTCCTCGGGCCGCAACGATTCCTACCAGAACGACCCGCAGATTCCCTTTAACCAGAGCCCGAAGTTCACAGGCTACACCCGGGGCCACATGATCGGCTCCTCCGACCGCACCGTCTCGGTGCCCACCAACAAACAGGTCTTCTTCTATTCCAATATCGGCGCGCAGCTGCAGGCCGGTTTCAATACGGGCGGCGGCGCCTGGAACAACCTGGAAGAGAAGGTAGATACCTACTGGTGCTCCGATACGCTCTATCAGGTGGTCGGGTGCATCTTTGCCGATTTCACCGACCGTTATGGGGTCAGGACCAGCGCCTGCACCACCACGAATGCCGTCGGCACCTGCCAGGTTCCTACGGCGTGGTACAAGGTGCTGCTGCGCACGAAGGCCGGCAACAGCGGCAAGCGGGTGGCCGACTGCACGGCGGATGAACTGCAGTGCGTGGCCTTCATCCTCGGGCACTATACCAATGTCAAACACAAGCCTTCCGTTCAGGATATGTACAGCGTCACGGAACTCGAGGCGCTGACCGGCCTGAACTACTTTGTCAACGTTCCCAACGCCCCCAAATCGTCTTACAATAAAACAGACTGGGGTTTTTGAATAAACACGTAAACATGATTCGCAAAACACTCCTTCTCCTTCTCGCCCTTCTTCCCGCCTCTACGCTCTGCCTGGCCGGTGACTACACCCTCCATCTCCATCCGCGCGCTGAAACGCGCGTAACCTGGAACCAGACCGACGGCTACCAGGAGAGCATCGCCTACAGTTCACTCAACAGCGTATTCCAGGCCAATTTCGACGAGCACTTCTCCTTCAGGATGTGCAACCGCTGGTTCCGCCAGAATGCCGGCGCGCTCTACACCTCGCTGGGTGATCCGAAGGCCATCAACTGGATTGACACGGGCATCCTGACCTATCGCAACGGCCGCTTCCTGGCCGGCATCGGCAAAGGATATGTCATCTACGGCGGATATGAGATCGATGCGGTAGCGACCGAGTTCCATTACGATATCGAATCTTCCTGGTGGCAGACGATCCAGCCCTACCTCTGGGGCATCAAACTGGGCTACAAGGTGGCGCCCGGCAATACCCTCTGCTTCCAGGTGGCCGACTCGCCCTTCTGCAAGAAGGTGCTCAGCGACGGTCTGGTGACCCTCAGCGGTTCCTGGACCGGCAAGATCGGCAACAACTACGCGCCGCTCTGGGCCTTTACGATGACCCAGCGCGACGACAAATCCTTCATCAAGACGCTCGCCCTCGGCAACCGGTTTACCTACGACCGGCTCAGCGCCGAGCTCGACTATACGGTCTCCACGGTGGATATGAAGCGCTTCTTCAACAATGAATCGACCGTGACGCTGAAGGTGGCCTACGAAGGCGACCGGTTCGAGTTTCACCTCAAGGGCGGCTGGGATGCCCGCCGCGACGGCAAGCAGCTCTTCGATCCTTCGCTGACCGCAACCTGCTACGGTCCGCTCAGCATCACGCCGCTGCTGCTGGCAGCCGACAAGGACCTCTTCTTCGGCGGATTCTACACCTACTGGTTCCCGCTCAAGGACCGTTCGCTGCGCTTCCACCTGGTGGGCAGCACCAACAACTACTACAAGGGCGTAGCCTTCGACGCAGGTATCCTCTACGATATCTGCATCCACTGGGGAAAGAAATAAACTTTAGATAGAAAGGATGCCCAGCACGTCGATCAGCTCCTGGTTGATCGGCTTGTCCATCTTAATGGCCCGCGAGAAGGGGACATAGACAATCTTGTCGTTGTCGATGCCCACCATGATGTTCCGCTGGCCCTCTTTGAGCGCCTCGATCGAGGCCACGCCCAGCCGGCTGGCCAGGATGCGGTCCACGGCGCTCGGCGTGCCGCCGCGCTGCAGGTAGCCGAGGATGGTGACGCGCACGTCATATTCGGGATACTCCTTGCGCATGCGCTCGGCGTAGTGCATGGCGCCGCCGCTCTTGGGGCTCTCGGAAACGATCACGATGCTGCTGTTCTTGCTCTTGCGCATGCCGCGCCCGATAAAGCGCGCCAGCTGGTCGTCGGTCGTCAGCTCCTCCGGAATGATGGCCGCTTCCGCGCCGGCCGCGATGGCGCTGTTCTGGGCCAGGAAGCCCGCGTCGCGTCCCATCACCTCCACGAAGAAGATCCGATCGTGCGAGGAGGCCGTATCGCGGATCTTGTCCACGGCGCCGACGATGGTGTTGAGGGCCGTGTCGTAGCCGATGGTGGAATCGGTGCCGTAGAGGTCGTTGTCAATGGTGCCCGGCAGGCCGATACAGGGGATATCGTACTCCAGCGCAAGCTGTTGCGCGCCGGAAAGCGAGCCGTTGCCGCCGATCACGATCAGGGCGTCGATGCCGAACTTGATCAGATTGTCGTAGGCCTTCTTGCGCCCCTCCGGCGTCAAGAACTCTTCGCTGCGGGAGGTCTTGAGGATGGTGCCGCCCCGCTGGATGATGTTGCTGACCGATTCGGTGGTCATCTCGCGGCAGTCGCCGCTGATGAGTCCCTCGTAGCCCCGGTAGATACCGATGACTTTCCACCCGGAATAGATGGCGCTGCGGGTGACTGCGCGGATGCAGGCATTCATGCCCGGTGCGTCACCGCCGGAGGTCAGAACGCCGATGGTATTGATGGTTTTCATTGTTTCTTCTTGAGTTTCTTCCACTTCTCGCGGGCCAGCTGCTGCATGTCCACGACGACGTCCCGCTCGTCCACGATTTCATCGCCGAGCACCATCTCGATGATGTCTTCCATCGTCACGATGCCCTGGAAGGAGCCGTATTCGTTGATGATGATGGCAATCTGCTCCTTCTTCTTGAGCATCTTGTCCCAGATGCGGTCGATGGGAGTCTCCTCCGGGAAGCTGTCCACCTGGCGGCGGATGTCGCCCAGGGTCATGTCGTATTTGTCCTCGGCCATCAGCTGGAGGGCGTCCAGGCGGAGGATGTAGCCGGTGATGTATTCGTCGTTATCCGCATAGACCGGAATCCGGCTGTGGTGGTAGTAGCGGCGGTCTTTGTAGAACGACTTGATGGTCATCTTCTCCGGAGCGATGGCGGCCACCACGCGGGGCGTCATCGCATCGGCGGCGGTGATCTCGTCGATGTTGATCAGGTTCTGGATAATCTCGTTCTCATCCTCATCCAGTTCGCCCGACTCCTCGGCCACGTCGGCCATGGCGCCCACTTCCTCGCGCGAGATGGCGGTTTCGGCATTCTTGGGGGTGATGAGTTTCTGCAAATACTCCACGCAGACCACGATGGGCCAGAGGCAGACAATCAGTGCGCGGATCATCACGGCGGCGAAGCCCATCAGCTTCTTCCAGTGGGTGGTACCGATCGTCTTGGGGATGATCTCCGCGAAGACCAGGATCAGGATGGTCATCACGGCACTCACTACGCCGAACCAGGCCGATCCGAAGACCAGCTGCGCCTGACGGCCCACGCCGGCGGCGCCGATGGTATTGGCAATGGTGTTGAGCGAGAGGATGGCGGCGATGGCGCGGGAGGGGTCCTGCTTGTAGCCCTTCATCCGCTTGGCAAAGCGGTAGCCCTCTTCTTCCCGCAGGGTGATGTAGGAGAGGGGCGTGCTCATCAATGTGGCTTCAAGGATCGAGCAGAGGAACGAGATGAGCAACGCTCCGAGCAGGAAGACTAACAGTAGCGCCATAGAGACTGCAAAGGTAAGCAGATTAACTGAGACGTGCAATCAATTCGTCACCCAGTGCCTCTTTGACTTTGATGTGGTCCAGGACGGCGGTGACGAAGGAGTTGGACTCGAAGGCGCCGCGCACCTGCTCGAAGTCCTGCTCCTTGATCTCCTTGGTGCCGTCCGCACCGAATCCGGTCATGGCGGCCAGGTCGAACTCCTTGCGCGCATCCTCGTAGAGCTGGCGGTCCAGGCCGATCACGGCCTCTTTCCACTGCTTTACGATATCGACCACCTGCTGTTTGGTGATCGTATCCATGTCCACCCCGAAGAACTCCTGAAAGTGCTCATAGGCCCAGGTCCACTCGTATTCGTAGTAGTGGGCGTGCATGTCGGCGAAGGTCCTGTGCACCTCTTCAATGGAGGATACCTCGCCGGAGGCGATGCGCCCGAGCAGGTCGTCCACCACACTCTTGGGAGCAATCATGCCGCTGATATCCACCCAGTAACCGGTTCCGTGCGACGTGGTCGGGATGAGGGCGGCCCGCAACTGTTCGTCCGTTGCGCCCTCCGGCAGGTTTTCCAGCCGTTTGATGATGGAGTTGCCCAGGAACTTGGTGATGGCGGTCCGGTAGAAGTTGATACCGCTGCGCAGGGCGCTGTTGCGGATCTTGGTGCTGTGGTAAGAATAGACATCGGAGAGCACACCGGAGGAGTACTGCAGGTTCTGGAGGAGCTTGATGCCCTTGAACATCTTCTGGATGGTGAAGGGGCTCAGCAGGTTGTAGTTGATGCAGTCGAGCCGGTCGGGATCCTTGCGGGCATCGCGCTTGGGCCACTTCTGGGCGTCGCGGATGGTACCCACGCTGCGCAGGTTTACGCCCGGCACCAGGTAGGTGGTGTTCTGCTGCTCGATCAGGTACGAGAAGGGAAGGTTGGTGGTGTCGGAATGCGTCACATGGCGTCCCATCACGAGCGAGAAGGCGCCGATGCGCGAAGGCCAGAGGATATAGGAGTCCGATGCGGTCTTGGCGCCGCGCTCCAGGATGCCCTGGTGGATCGGGCCGAGCTTGTACATGTGGTTGGACTGGTTCGAGCCGGAACCGGCGTTCATAAAGGAGAACATGCCGGCGATCAGCAGGGTGCTCTTGTGGTGCGTCACGGTGAAGGGGCCGGCGAAGATGGCGCAGGCTTCCCCGTTCTCTCCCTGGCAGTTGGAGAAGAAGAGGGAATCGGAGGCGCTGTAGCCGTGGCCCAGGGTGCAGCACTGTCCCACGAAGCAGCGGTTCAGCGTGGTATTGTCTTCCACCTTGGCGCCGCTGCAGATGATGAAATCGTCCGCGATCACGCCGTGGCCCACGCGGACCGGCGCATCGGCATTGCTGTTGATGCTGCCGTTGCGAAGCCGGCTGGTTCCGCTGACGACGGCGCAGTCGCCGATCCGTACGCCGTGGATGACCTTGGCGTTGCGGATCTTGACGTTGTTGCCGATCGTGCCCCGCTCGCACTCCACGGAAGCGGCATAGTCGGCAATCATCCTGTTGAGCGCCGCAACGACCTCCGTCTCATGGCGATACATGGCCAGGATATAGGCGGTCTGCGCGCTGAGGCGGTCGTAGATGGGCACCTCGCGGCCACCCGTCTCGCTGAGAACGGAGATCTCGATGCCGTTGCCGAACCGGCACGGGCCGTCGTTGTAGAGCAGGTCGATATTTTCGATGTAGCAGTCGCTGCCGATGTTGTAGTTCGCCACATAGTCGGTGACATTTTCCACGAGGGTGTTGTCGCCGATGGTCACGTTGTGCAGGGTGACATTCCGCAGGCCGGAGTGCTTCCTGAGCCCGCCGGGCAGCGTGAATGCGGCCTCGAAGCGGCCGAAGCAGACGTCGCCGGAGAAACGGACGTTCTTGATATACTTGAGCGTTTCGGGGGAGGAGGTTTTCACCCGGTCCCAATCTTCCGCCTTGCAGCCGGCGGCCGTCAGTAGCGCAATCTCTTCTTCAGTAAGTCTCTTGTACATAGCCTTGGTTTATTCATGCAAATTTAATCAATTTTCATATCTTTAAACCGTCAAAAGAAAGACGTACAGATGAATCCGTTATACGAAGCGATGCTCGCCCGGCGCGACCCTTCGCAGGTCGAAGGGCTGATGCGCTTCTTTAAGACCGGTCCCGGACAGTATGGCGAAGGAGATAAATTTCTGGGTATCAAGGTTCCCGATACGAGGGCGGTGGTGAAGGCGACCTGGCGGGAGACCGGCTTCTCCGCTCTGGAGGAGTGCCTGGCGAGCGAGTTCCACGAAGTGCGTCTGGCCGCGCTGCTCACGCTGGTGGAGCTTTTCAGTCATGCCCGGAAAGACCCGGAGCGGCAGCGGCAATGCGTCGATATCTATCTGTCCCATACGGATTTCATCAACAACTGGGACCTGGTGGATCTGAGCTGCTATCCGCTTTTGGGGGTCTGGCTGCTGGACAAGGATCGTTCGCTGCTCTACAAGCTGGCCCGCGAGGGCCGGACCCTCTGGGAGCAGCGCATCGGGATCGTGAGCACGATGCAATTCATTCGCCACGGCCAGCTGGAGGATACCTTCGCTATCGCGGATATCCTTCTGCATCATCCACATGATTTGATTCACAAAGCTGTAGGGTGGATGCTCCGCGAGGCGGGAAAACGCGACAAGGCTGCGCTGGAGGCCTTCCTGCGCCCCCGCTACCACACCATGCCCCGCACGATGCTCCGCTATGCCATCGAGAAATTCCCGGAGGCAGAACGCCGTGCGTGGCTTTCATGCAGCAGGCGGGATTTAGCCGGGCAGGAATAGAATCACGCTTGAAGAATCCTGTAGCTGCTTTTAGAATTGCTAAAAAACTATTATTTTTGGCAAAAATCTGAGGATTGACAGATACATTCATTCATTTTATACCACTTGTACCATGCATCTCGAAAAACGCTTTTACATCGCTCCGGAGACGGATATCGTCCTGACGGAAGCGGAGACTGCCGTTCTTGCTTCGAGCGGATCCACGGAAGGATTCGGTCAAAACACGGGAAGTTGGACTGCTTAATGCCGGAGGAAAGACTATGAAAAAAGTACTGATTCTTGCAGCAGTCGCACTGCTCACCGTGGTCGGATGCCAGAATGACATCGAAAACCCTTCGGTTAAACCCGTAGAAAAAGCCACCCTCAAGGCCTCTTTGGAGCAGCCTGTGGCAGCTACCCGTACTTCGCTGGACGGCGAACTCTCCGTCCTGTGGAGCGCTGGCGACCAGATCGCAGTCGTCGGCTCTTCTGCCCCTGAAAACGCAGTCGTTTACGACCTCGTGGCCGGTGAAGGCACCGACGCCGGTGTATTCGAAGGCGATGCCATCGCAGACGCTCTCAAGGCAGCCGTTTATCCCGCAAGTTATTTCGACACCGAATCGATGGGGGAAGCGAACAACGGAACTTTCTATCTCCCGGTCGTCATTCCCGACGTGCAGGAAGGTGTGGTCGGCAATATGCCGAACAACGCCAATCTGGCCGTGGCCGTGGGTGACGGTTCCCTGGAATTCAAGAACGTGATGGGTCTGCTCAAGCTGCAACTCTTCGGTCTCTCCGAGCGTCCGATCAAGTTCATCCAGATCGCTGCCAACGAGCCGCTCGCAGGTAAGGCCGTCGTCACCGCCAGCGGCAACGAACCGTCCCTCGAATTCACCGGGAACACCACCAAGGTCATCACCGTGACCCTTCCGGAGAACACCGTCATCAGCGCGGACGAGGCCAACCCGACCGTCGTTTATGCAGTCGTTCCTGTAAATGCTTTTGCCGCAGGTCTCTCCGTTTCCCTGACGACCGACCAGACCCCTGCCTATCTCTCCCTGAACCGTACGTTGGTTGAGAATACCATTGTCCGCAGTACCATTCAGGAGATGCCGGCTGCCGAGGTCCGCTTCATGTTTACAAAGGAAAGACTGGCAAACACCTATATCCTTGAACCGAATGCCTCTATGGAAATCGGTCCGTTCCGTCCGGACGGCAAGCTGATCGGTCACGTAAAGAGCGCCGGTTACGGCAAGCCCCGTTACTATACCCAGATCAATGGTCAGGCCCCGTCGATCAGTATCAGCACCTACGCCAACTACTGCAAGGTAACGGCCGGCGAATACAAAGGTGACTATATCCTGGAAGCCAGGGATGCGGATGAAACCATCCTCTGGGACTGGATTATCTGGATTACCGATACGCCGAAGGATGTCACCCTGAAAGACGGAAAGACCATCCTGCTGGACCGCAATATCGGTGCCGTCTGCGCGTATCCGAAAGATACGGTGGTCGCTTTCTCGGAGAACTGGGGCCTCCGCTTCCAGTTTGGTCGTAAGGATCCTGTCTTTAACCCCTCTACCAACAAGATCGAGACCTCTGTGGAGGTGGGTACCCTGGATTATGTCGTGCATCACCCCGCTGCATTCATTCAGCCGCTCGATACTACGCTGGCAGAACACCAGCAATGGTTCGGGGACTGGCTGTGGGAAGGCACGAAGAATCTCTGGGCCGGCAACGAGAAGACCATCTGGGATCCCTGCCCGGCAGGCTATCGCGTACCGGAAGGTGGTTCCAGCTCCTTCTGGGCTACCATTGACTTCAAGAGCAATGTGCTCAAGGAGTGGGACGGCAATTCGACCGAAGACGCGGCCGGTTACTTTGATAATCTCAAAGGCTACTGGTTCAATGTCACCACGGACGCTACGCAGCCCTTCTTCATGCCGCGCGGTTCCTATGCCTCCGGCAACGACGGTAAGTATTATACCGGTGGCTGGTACTGGTGCCGCAACGATGTCGCTATGCAGGGTGGCTACTACCGTGGTCGTATGTTCTACATGAGCTATTACACGAATACCGGCAACTCCGTCACAAACTCGTCCAACGGAAACCGTGCAACCGGCGGTTTCGTCCGTTGCCAGAAGATCGTTACGGAATAGTAGTCTTGCGAGGTGCTCCCCGCGCCCCGGAATTTGGGACGCGGGGAGCACTTTGTAGATGGGCCTGTCAAGTACTTGTCTCATGAATGGGAATAGAATTCGACATCGAATTGCGGGTAAAATCCCGCAATTTTTTTAAAATATTGCGGGATCTTTTCCGCAGTTTCTTATATTTGTGCCGAATAAATACTGCGACACGCTATGCGAACACTTTACGACCAATTCAACCAGCTCCTGGAACTCACCCCGATGAACTTCTTCCGGGAGCAGCACGATACCATCAACTGGAACGTCCGCATCCTGGGCATCCTGGGCCAGAAAGGCGTCGGAAAATCTACGCTTATCCTGCAGCACATCAAGCGGGCCGGGAACAAAGATGAGTCTCTATATGTAGTTGCCGATGATATCTATTTCAGCGCCCACACCCTGCTGGATACTGCAAGAGCTTTTTTTGCCCGCGGAGGCAAATACCTTTACATTGACGAGATTCATAAATACGAGAACTGGAGCACCGAAATCAAGAATATCTACGACTCCCTGCCCCTGCTGCACGTGGTCTATTCCGGAAGCTCCATGCTTGACTTGAAAGAGGGCGGAGCGGACCTTAGCCGTCGCATCATCGAATACCATCTGCCGGTCTGGTCTTTCCGTGAATATCTCAACCTCCGCAAAGGCTGGTCCCTGAAGCCAGCCACCCTGGAAGAGGTCCTGAACGGCAAAGTCGATTTCCCTTACGGCCCAGAGCGTCCGCTCAAATATTTCGAGGACTACATGAAGAGAGGCTGTTATCCCTTCTCTCTGGAGCTGGAGTTTGAAACCCGCCTGCGCCAAATCATCAACACATCCGTTGAGGTGGATATCCCCAAATACGCCAAGATGACCCTTGCTGCCACGCAGAAACTCAAGAAATTCTTGTTCTATATCTCCAAGAGCGTCCCCGTCAAAATCAACTTTTCCGATATGGCCCGGGACCTGGAACTGGACCGAGATGAACTGCCCAAATACCTGGAGTATCTGGAGAAGGCCGAACTGGTCTCCATCCTACGAATAAGAGCTAATGGTGACGCCATTCTGCGCAAGATGGACAAACTCTATCTTCACAATCCCAATATGGCAAACGTCCTTTCTGGGGAGAAGCCAGAGACTGGCAATGCCCGCGAGACCATCTTCTATTGCTGGACCAAGCAGAAGTATGAAACACTGGAGTCCCCGGTTTCTGATTTTGAGATTGACGGCAGGACCTTTGAGTTGGGTGGTCGGAAAAAGGGAAAGAAGCAGATTGAAGATGTCAAAAACGGCTATGTAGTCAAGGACAATACAGAATATGCCTTTGACAACCAGATCCCGCTTTGGATGTTTGGGTTCCTGTATTAGGTTCAATTCGGTGAGCAACGGCTTCCAAACTGTCAAACTTCCTAGCGTTGCAATTCAGAGTAGAATCCAGCAGCCGAGCGGCAAAAGTATTTGACCGGCACGCGATGAACTGGAAGCGGAGCATATTGTTGTTGGCCATCTTGGCACTCTGCGGATGCGATCCGCCGACGCTTGAGCCGGATCCGCATCGGCCGGGTGGCGGTGGCCGGGAGATTCCTTCGCTGGGCACGGGCTGGACGTCCCGTCATATCGCAAATGATGCTGTGTACCATGCGTTTGCCGGCACGGATGAGATTTCCGGTCAGTACCAGGAGGTGTTTGCGGTCGATGTCGATTTGAACAAAGGGCTGCATCAGGTGGCGCTGGTGTATGAGAAGCCCATGGTTACGACTTCCGCCGCCTTTCTGAAGCACAACGCCATAGCCGCCATCAACGCGAGTTACGAATCCTCTTCCATTTATATGCGAATCAACGGGGAAGAAGTCTTTGGACTTCAAAATGAGGTAATTAACGGCACGACTGTGCCGAACTGGAAGAGCGAAGCGGCCTTTTGCCTCACGGCTGCTGGGAATCCGAAGATCCTCTTCGCAGGCTCCCAGAAGAAAGGGGAGGTGACCGTTCCGCAGCAGCGGGCGTATTACCGGAATCTCTCGGTGACGGAATATCCCAACTTCATTTCCAGCGCTCCATTGCTTATTGACAATTTCAATCCGGTGGGTGAGGATTTCTGCGACTATACGATTCCTCTGACGCAAGTCAATACGCTTTCCGGCGAAGATCCGGAACGGCATCAGCGGGTCGCGCATCCGCGCAGCGCAGTGGCCCTGACAGAGAATAACCACCTGATTCTCTTCGTGGTGGACGGCCGGCAGAAAAGCACAGGAATGAATGCCCGGGAGTTGACCCTCTTCCTGGTCACATGGTTCAACCCGCAGTATGCACTCAATCTCGATGGCGGTGGCTCCTCGACCCTCTGTGTCAAAGGAGAAGGCGATCCCGTCACGCATGTAGTGAACTATCCCACCGACAATAGTAAATATGATCACGCGGGCGAGCGCGTCCGCGACGCGTTTATCGTGGTTCGATAACGTTTATAATTTATGGAATTCGTAAAATGATTTTATGAATTTCGTAAAATTGGCACTATCTTTGTCTGTTGGTATGGCAAATCAAAACAGACAACGATATGAATTCTTCAACGCAAAAGAGCATTAAACGGCTTTCCGTCGCCATCCTGATTATCGGAGGGCTGACACTTCTTTACACGTACATGCAGATGGTATCCCAGCTGTGGTTGGACAACTTCATTACGCCCATGGTCTGGAATCCGGACGTCAAGGGCTGGCAGATCTTTATTCTCGCAGCGCGCTTCATTGGTGTTACGCTGCTCTACTTGATGTGCTGCATATTCCTGTGTCGCACGAACAAAGGGCTGAAAGACGGCATTATCTTCCCGAAGTCAAACATCGCGCTGATCCGCTGGACGGCGCTGGTTGCGGCGCTTTTAGCCTTTGCCAATGCGAATTACGAGGCAGTCGTGCGCGGCGAATCGGCCTTGATGATCGATTCCAACTTCATTTTATTCCCGCTCGTTGTCCTGCTGTTTGCAGGGCTCTACAAACTGGCTTACCTGGCCGCAGAAGACAGCAACCTTGCGATATGATTACTGTCAACCTTGATAAAATGCTCTGGGAGCGCCACATGAAACTCTCGGAGCTGTCCGAACGGATCGGCATCTCAATGACCAACCTTTCCCTGCTCAAGACGGGGAAAGGGCGCGCCATCCGCTTCACCACGCTCAATAAAATATGTAAGGAGTTGGATTGTCTGCCCGGGGATATTTTGGATTATCAGCCGGATGAGGAGGATTCTGTGGGGCAAATGTCGGGCAAATATATAAGAAAACCCCTCTAGAGACGCCTCTAGAGGGGTTTCGAAGTGACTCCTACAGGATTCAAACCTGTAACCTTCTGATCCGTAGTCAGATGCTCTATTCAGTTGAGCTAAGGAGCCAGGGTATTGACTATTCAGCGGATGCAGAAACGTTCAATTTCTTTTCGCGGATGCGGGCCTTCTTACCCGTGAGGTCACGGAAGTAGAAGATGCGTGCCCGGCGAACCTTACCGACCTTGTTGATCTCGATGCTGTCGATGAACGGGGAGGAGATCGGGAAAATTCTTTCTACGCCGACACCGTTGGACATCGTGCGAACGGTGAAGGTCTTGGTGGCGCCATGACCGCGCTTCTGAATCACGATACCGCGGAACTTCTGAAGGCGCTCCTTATTCTCTTCCTTGATCTTGTAGGTCACCGTGATGGTGTCACCTGCCTTGAAATCAGGGAGATTCTTGCTTTCCTGTGCACATGCTTCCTGTGCAATTTTCATCAAATCCATTGTCTTCTTTCTTTAGTGCAACATGTACGGCGGACTTCCGGAGACGCTAGAGGTTGCTATTTTTGGGACCGCAAAGGTAGAAAAAATTTCTGTACTACAAAATATTATCCGAACATTTTTCGGAATCTGTCAAAGAAATTCTTCTCTTCGCGCTCTGGTTCGGGCTTGAAGGAGTCGCTCCCGCGCAGGGATTCGATCATCTCCTTCTCGGTGCGGGAAAGCTTCTTCGGCATCCATACCTGTATATATATGAGCATGTCGCCGGTGCCATAGCCGTTCACGTCCGGCACGCCTTTGCCGCGCAGGCGGAGGATCTTGCCGGGCTGGGTGCCGGGATCAATCTTGACCTTCAGCTTGCCGTCCACGCCGGGAACCTCGGCCGAGCAGCCGAGCACGGCGTCCGGAATGGAGAGGTAGAGCGTGTAAACCAGGTCGTTGCCCTCGCGCACGAGTTCGGTGGTGTTCTCCTCTTCGATGACCACGAGCAGGTCGCCGTTGATACCGCCGTTCGGAGCGGCGTTGCCTTTGCCCTGAACCGTCAGTTGCATGCCGTCGGCCACACCGGCGGGAATCTTGAAGGAGATTTCTTCCGATTTCTTGACCAGACCCGATCCGCCGCAATGCGGGCAGGGCTTGGTAATCTTGCGCCCGGTGCCGCCGCAATCGGGGCAGGGGGAGCTGGTCTGCATCTGTCCGAGGATGGTCTGCTGCACGCGCGTCACCGTACCGGTGCCGTGGCAACGGTCGCAGGTCTTGATGTCCGCACTGGATGCCGCGCCGCGGCCGCCGCAATCCGGGCAGGCCACCGTCTTGTTGATCCGGACCTTCTTCTCTACGCCGTGCACGACCTCTTCGAGGCTGAGTTTCACGCGGATACGAATATCGCTGCCGCGCTGCACCCGCTGCCGGCCGCCGCCTCCGAATCCACCGAACCCTCCGAATCCACCGAAACCGCTGCCGCCGAAGGCGCTGCCGAATATGTCGCCGAAGTGCGAGAAAATGTCCTCCATCGAGAAACCGCCGCCGCTGAATCCGCCCTGGCCCTCCATGCCCGCATGGCCGAACTGGTCGTAGCGCGCCTTCTTGTTCGGGTCGCTCAGCACATCGTAGGCCTCGGCCGCCTCCTTGAACTTCTCCTCCGCCTCCTTGTCGCCCGGATTCTTGTCCGGGTGGTACTGGATGGCCTTCTTGCGGTAGGCCTTCTTGATCTCTTCCGGCGAAGCGTTCTTGTCAACGCCCAGCACTTCGTAGTAATCTCTTTTCTCTGCCATAACTGCTTCTCCTCGAATTAAATACCTACTACCACCTTGGCATAGCGAATCACCTTGCCGCGCAGCTTGTAGCCGTTCTGCGTGACGTCAATCACTATATTCTTCTGCTCCGGGGCCGGCGCGGGGAACTGGGCCACCGCTTCGTGCTCATCGGTATTGAAGGGTTTGCCCTTGGCGTCGATCTTCTCCACGCCCTTGGATTTCAGATAGCTCATCAATTTGTTGAGGATCAGTTCGGTACCCTCGACTGCCGCCTCGGAGGCTTCTGAGTTGCGCAGCGTATCAAGGGCGCGCTCGCAGTCGTCCACCACCGGGAGGAAGCCGGTCAGGACTTCCTTGTCGGCCGTTTCAATCAGTTCCAGCCGTTCGCGTGCCGTGCGCCGGCGGTAATTGTCGAACTCGGCCATCAGACGCAGGTATTTGTCGTTGGCGGCCTCGAGTTCGGCCCGCAGGGTGTCCGTCTCCGGTGCGGGCGCTGCATTTTCGGCAGCCGCCTGCGCATTATCTGCCGCGGACTGTGTTTTTTCGTTTACGCTCTGCTCCTGCTGCGTGGATTCTTCCGGGTTGTGCTTCTTGGTATCTTTATTTTTTTTGCTCATAATCACGATATTTCATTGGCGGATGCTTTTTCCGTCGCGCAAAGATACGGCAAATTGTTTGCCAATCGCGCACGTGCGACAAAATGGCAGTTGCTGCGGAATATGTTTTTGCAGTGCGTTCTTTCTTCAAATTTGCTGGTTCAATTTGGTTCATAACGGGAGATTTTTTTATAATTTTGTAGGCATGAAAGAATACTGCAAGTCGCTTTCTTCCGATTCCCGCACGCTCTCTCCGCGAGGCCTTACGGCCAATATTGTATGGGGGGGGGTATTATGTAGCTATAAATCAATGATTTAGATATATTGCGCGTCGCCCGTGAGGGCGGTGCGCATTTTTGTTTTGTGTCGAGCAAGTTTTAAATAATAACAACAATAGATCAAAAAGTTAGAGAAATGAAACAGGAACAGATCCAATCCCGCGCCCGCTACCAGGCTCCGGCGCTCAAGCTTTTCCAGATCACCCTCGAAGGGGGCTGCTGTCAGGCGGTCAGCCCGTTCAGCATGCCGCCGATTCCCAATTATCCGGGCTCAGGCCTCGGCGAAGATGATTTAGGATAAACGATTTAACACAGAAAGCAAATGAAAAAGATTACGAGATTTGTTTCGATTCTGGCGATTCTGCTTTTTGCAGCTTCCTGCCAGAACAGTGATATTGATGGCGGACAGACCATCGACAATGGAAAACTGAACCTGACGGCGACGATTGTAGCTCCGGATGCTACCCGCGTGACGTACGACGTGGATAATGCGTCAACCCACACGATTACCCCGTCCTGGACAGTCGGTGACGAGATCATCGGCTGGGACGACCAGGGTGAGACGTTCACCTTCTCGGTGGCGGCAGTGGACGGCTCCGGCCGTGCGACGCTGGATGCCGGTAGCTATGTGCCGGGTGCAGCCACAAAACTTTATGCGATTTACTCTCCTGACAACGTGGAGGGTGACATTGCGGGGGGCAAACTGACCGTTAATCTTGGCACCCAGAGCGGCGTCCTGGATGACGACTCTCCCGTGCTGATGTGCGCGACGGCGGAGATTACCGCCGGCAGTGCATCGCTGAGCTTCGAGAACCAGACGGCCATCATCGGCGTCACCAAGTTCAAACTTCCCGCGGCAGCTACGGTTACTTCGATCTCTGTGGACGGTCTGATCACCTCGGGGACGTTCGAGGTCGATGGAGGCGGCAACCTGGTGCTGACACCGGCAACTGCGCCTGCCACAGCCACGGCTACGGGCAGCTGGGCTACCGGCGCCGGTAACATCTGCGAGACGGCCATCTACTTTGCGACCCTCCCGACGGCGGGTGCCAAGATCGCCCTTCGTGCCAGCGACGGTGCCAACGATTACGGCAACCTGGCAAGCATCGCCGCAACGGACATCGTGGCCGGCAACTACTACTATATGCAGAAGAATCTCGGCGCCCCGGTCGCTGACGTGAACGGTGTGAAATATGGTGCCATCGAAGATGCTTTCAATGCTGCCAATCTGGCTACCGTCAACGTGACGCTTACCCTGCTTGCAGACTGCTCGACCACTACCCGTTTCGATATCGATGATGCGGGTTCGGGCGCTGTTACAATCGATATGAACGGCCACAATCTGACGACTTCGAAACAGATTCGTGCAACCGGACGTACGCTGACCATCCTGGACTCTTCTTCGGCTACGCTGGCAGAACAGGGTACGATTACATCTACCTACGCGGGCGGCCGCGCCATCTATGTGGAAGCTGGCGGTACGCTCTATTATCAGGGCTGCACGATTACCCACAGTTCTTCCAGTTATGGTACCATTTATCTGACTGGTGACGGTACGAGAGGATATCTCTCTGCCGGAAAGGCCATTTCGGAGAATTATCGGGCGATATCCGTTGTGACAGGTGCTGAGGCTGAGCTCAGTGGTTCAATCGTCTTGTGGTCAACTGGACATACGATTGTCGCTACAGAGTCAGCGATGATTCGTATTTCCGGCGGTACTTTCAGCAGGGGTGGTTCCAGCGGTTACAATGTAGTCCGCGTAGGTGGCGCCGGTGCTGTCGTGAATATAACCGGCGGCGTTTTCGACAACACCGAATCGACGAGCGCTGGTACGTTGATTTATGCGGGTTCCGATGGCGGTGTCATCAACGTTTCCGGCGGATTCTTTAATTCAACCGGTGTCAATCCGGTCGGTTCAAATGGTACTACGGCTGCCAACGGGGTTGCTTATGTTACGGGAGGCTGTTTCAACAAACCTATACAAGAAACTTATGCCAAGAGCAGTACAGATGTCATCTATACAAATGTGCTCAATCCTGATGCGGGCACTTCCGATACTTATCCGTTTACCGTTTCTGACGTCTCCGCCACGCCTACGGTGGCAGATGTAAAGCAGAGTACCTATAGCTGGAATCACGGCTCCATCGAGAGCGCCTTCAAGGGCGCGGACCAAAGAGCAAAAGGATATGGCCCAGCCACGCTGACGTTAAAAGCAGATGCAACTGCTTCCCGGACGATGGCAGTCAATTCTGGTAATACCTACAATGTAGTCCTCGATCTGAACGGCCATACGATTTCTTCCACGGCTTCTCCAGCTATCTCTGCTGCAGGAAAGCTGGTTATCAATGATTTGGGTTCCAGCGGCGAACTGACGACGACCGGAGCCGTCGCATTGAGCGTCTCTGATGGTTCCACCTCCTTCAACAGCGGCTCCTTCTATGGCACCACAAATGCGGTGAATGTCTCGGGCGGTACGCTGGATATTTATGACGGCCATTTCTACGGTGGTGGTGCAGCGGATATCGTAAAGACGGGCGGCACCCTTGCGCTCTCCGGCGGTTATTATCGTTATGAGCCCGATGACGCGTGGATGGCGGATGGTTATGCTTCTGCAGCTGCCTCCGAGGTATTCAAGGCCCGCTCATATGATTATCAGGTTAAGGCTTCTTCCGTGGTAGCTACGGTTGCAGGCAAGAATTATGGTTCATGGGGTGCCGCTGTTGCTGCCGCTTGCTCTTATAATGGATCCGAAGACACAATAAGAATACAGCTTTTGGAGAGTATTATTACAGATGCTGCTGTGAATCTCACTCACTCCACAAAACCTATAAAACTTGATTTGAATGGCCGTACGATTGAGACATCTGTCTCTTCTTTGCTAAATAGCAATAATAGTCTTACTGTTATTGACTCAGGAAGCCCTAAAGGAATGATTAGTAGTAGCGAATCAAATGTGGTGAATAAGATTGGAACAGGCACGGTCTCGTTAATTGGTATATTAATTAAAACTACTAAAACCGTTGCGTCCGGAACGTATGGTGCTCAAGCAGTTGTTCGGGTTAACAATTCTAGCTCCACTTTGATAATTACTGACTGTATTCTCTATTCTACAGGCATGCTAACAGGCGTCTCCAATGCAGCGGGTACTTTAACTATAACTGACACGGAGATTACTTCTGGCTCAGAATCTGACGGTTTGGTGGGCGTTTTCACGGGTGGCTCCAATGCGAATACGACACTTACGAATTGTCGAGTATACACTACATCCACTACTGCTTCCAGAGGTATATTTTACATCGGAACGAGTGAAAGCGCCGGAACTCTTTCAGTTAATGGCGGTTATTATTATGGCAAAATCTTTGGCCGAGGATATACCTCCTCGACACAATTGCCCCACCTCACTATCTCGAGTGGCTATTTCAACGTAGAACCTAAGAGTGGTACATATTACCCGACTTTTGCTACAGGAACTTCTGTTCAAAATGTAGATCCGGCAGTGACTCAACTCAATTCTGTGACGAAAAAGACGCTATCATATAACTATAAGGTTGACACGACTCCTTAGTGTAACAAATATCGTTAACAAGTTTATTCTTTCGAGGGGAATCCGCGTGGGCGGGTTCCCTTCGCTTTTGGAGGAGCACGGTAAAGTGGTGGAGGAGAGGTAGTTGTGGATTTTGTGTCGGCGAAAATGGGATACTTGATTTTAGTAATTCGCTGTAAATCATCCAGTTGACGTGCTCCTCGGGGGGCGGGAGGAAAGAGCGTGACTCTGTCAGTGCTCTGCGGTGGACCTGCAGTGGACCTGCAGAGCACCAGCAGTGACCCGGCCGTGTCCTGGAAGAGCCCCGGAAGTGGCTGGGAAGCAGCAGCGGGGCAGAGGAGGCCGTGGCGGGTAACGTGTTGATAGACAGGGAGAACGTAAAAATCGGTCGGCGAAAATGGCTGACCGATTATCGTCACATCGTTGAGTGTCAGGAGTTTAACCGCCACGCGAGAAGCCGCTTCGAGAGGGGGAGCGAAGATATCTAAGATGCAGCAGCCGCGCTCGCCCCGCCGCAACCGCAACCGCAACCGCCGCCGCCACTGCCGCCACCGCCGCGCCACCGCCGCGCGGCCACCTCTCAGCACCGCCGCTAAATATGCCCGCCGCCGGCGGCCTTGAGCTCTTCGTCCACGCGGTCTTTTTCGTCGGTCAGGAGGCGGAGGAGCCAGTTCTTCTGCTCCTCGCTGATGCCGAGGTCGCGGCAGGCGCTTTCGTAGCGGTTGATGACCGCTTCCTGATAGCGGTGATAAGCCATCGACTGCCGGATATCCTCCTCGATGGTCTCGTGCTCGATCTCATAATTCTCCTTGTAGAAATCCTTGTAGGTGGTCTCGGAGGTATAGCGGAGGCAGAAGAAGAACAGGCCGGCCGACAGGATGACGACCCCCAGGATGCCCGCAACGAGCGGAACGATCCGGATCAGTCCCAGCATGGCCAGCGTGGCGCCCGTCAGGAATAGCGCAAAAGCCAGCAGTTCATTCTTGTAATACTTCAGGAGGGAGGGTTTGTTCTTTTTCATAACCGTGCAGCCTTGCTGTTCTGTAATATCTTGATTTTGGTCGCGTTCTCATTCTCCTTGTGCTCCAGTGCCCGGCGATAAGCGCGGCGGGCAGAGAGCATCTGGATGTTCTTCTGTTTCATCTCCTCGAGGTTCTGGCGCAGCCGCCACTGTCCCATCAGGATGGCGAAGAAGGCGATGACGAACATCACGAGAAAGCCCAGGAGGATCGTGTATTGGTTCTGGTGGCGCAGCCGTTCGGCCTCCTCCCGCAGCTGGGCGTTGTTCATCTCCGCGTCCAGGATGGCCAGGTCTTCGTTCTGCACCTTGATATAGATAGAGTCTTTTTCATTCACGAGCGCCAGCAGTTCGCCGTAGGCACGGTCGTAGCGCCCCTGGGCGGCGTAGATGCTCTGGCGGGTGTCGTACCGGTCGCGGGCCGTCCCCAGGGAATCCGCCTTGGAGAGGGCCTCGTCATAGCGCTTGCGGGAGAGCAGGTAGAAGATGTCAATCCCGTAGCGCGCATCGGCATCCGCCTGCACGGCGTAGAGCGGGCTGGCGAGCAGTTCCGCGTAGCAGTCGTCGAACGATTTCCAATCCTTCTCCGCGTTGTAGAGGATGGCGCGCGTCATCAGCGCCTTGATGCGGATGGAGGGGAAGAAGTCCTGGTAGGCCTCCGCCAGTGCGCAATGCTCCTCCGCCTTTTCGAATTCCCGGAGCCGGATGTACTCCTGCGCCATCAGAATCTGCAGGCTGGGAAGTTCCTGCTCGCTGCGGGCCTCTTTGCAATAGCGGGCAGCCTTTTCAAAGTTGCGGATGGCCAGGTAGGAGTTGTCGCGGTAGCTCTGGATCAGACCGACGATCCGGTAGGCGTACATCATGCCGGCGGGCTGCTTTTCTTCTGCGGCCAGCCGCTCCATGGCGCGTGCTTCCAGCATGGCCACGGACATGCGATCCGCCTGCAGCAGGTATTCGCAATACTCGTGAAGCACAGAGAAATAGAAGGAGCGGAACTCTTTCTTGTCCGCCAGCAGGGTCTTGATTTCCGCCACGGCGGCGTCCATCCGGTCGAAGTCGTCCAGGGCGAATCGCACCGGGAATTCCAGCGCGAGGGCCATGCACATGTAGCGGAAGTTGCCGTCCTGCGCTCCGGCCCGGTAGAGCGAATCCGCGAAGGGCAGGTTGTCCGGGTTGAAGCGCTGCATGCGGCAGTAGGCATACCGCTCGAAGGTCGGCGCATCGACTTTGAGCCGGTTGACGATCTGTCCTTCCGCCACCTGCGCGAAAAGTAGCAGGAGGAGTGCCGGAAGGAGGTGGCGCAGCGTCAGACGCATCTTCGGCTATTTCTTTTTGGCTTCGACGAGCTGGAGCTGGGTGGAGACGCAGGTCAGCAGGCGTTCCATGATGATGGGCTTCATGATGAAGTCGTTGGCCCCGAGACTGAACCCTTTGACGACATCTTCGTTGGAGTTCAGCGCGCTGAGAATCACGATGTTGATGTCAGCGGTTTCCGGGTTTTCCTTCAGACGGCGAATTACCTCGAATCCGTCCACGACCGGCATCATCAGATCCAGCAGGATCAGGTCCGGTTTCTGCTCGGCGATGGCGTCGAGCGCCTGCTGGCCGTTGGCGGCGGTGCGAAGGGTGAAGTTGTAGCGCGCCAGCATCTTCTGCACCAGCAGCAGGTTGATGGGAATGTCATCGACAGCCAGCACGTTGTACTTGCTGTAGTCGTGATCTTGGGCGTAAAGCGGAATCATATCGGGTATCGGAATGAATTAAGCGGTTTGTACGGGCGCCTCGACCGGAATCGAGAAGACGAACCGGGCGCCGCCCTGCGTATAGGTGGTATCGAGCCAGACGCGGCCGCCCATCTTGACGGCAATCTCGCGGCAGATGCTCAAACCGAGACCCGTACCCTGCACGAAATCATTCAGTTTGGTGAAGCGCTCAAAAATGGCTTCCGCCTGGTCGGCGGGCACGCCGGTTCCGGTATCCGTCACGGAGAACTGGACAAATCCGGGCTCCTCCGTGGTGGAGTAGGTCAGTTTGATTTCGCCCTGCGCGGTGTGCTTGCAGGCGTTGGTCAGCAGGTTGATGAGAATCTGCTGCACGCGGCGCGGATCGGTGGTGACGGGGCAGGGGGCCTCTGTCTCCGGGACAAAGTAGAGCTTGACCCCGGGCTGGACGCGATGCTCCACGCTGGAGAGGGCCGCCTCGCACATCGCCTTGCATTCGCCCGGCTCGTTGATGATGCTGTAGCTTCCGGAGTCCATCGCGGAGGTGTTGAGGATATCATCGAGCAACATCGTCAGCATCTTGGAGTTGTTGACGATATGGGCGGCGAATTCATCTTTTTCCTCGGCGCTGAAGGAGCCGTCGGGCAGCGAGAGCAGCTGCGAGAATCCCACGATGGCGTTGAGCGGCGTGCGGACCTCATGGCTCATGTTCTGGATGAAGCGGGTCTTGGCCTCGTTGGCGTGGCGGACCTGCTCGTTGGCATGACGCAGGCGGCGGTTGTGCATCCACAGGAAAGCCAGGGCGCCGAGCAGAATCACCAGAATGAGGATGACCTCGATCCGGCGGAGCATTTCGGCGCGGTGGGTCTCCTGGTCCACCTTTTCGGAGAGTTCCCGGTTGCCGAGGGCGGCGTCCAGCTCCACCAGCTTGGACTGGTTGGATTTGGAAATTTCGCCTTCGTAGTAGGCGGCCAGCCGCTTTTCGACGTCGAAGGCCAGGGTTTCAAAACCATAGACTTCCGCGATATTGGCGATATACTTGACCTCCCTCAGGTGGCGGGTCATGCTGGAGATATCGATGACCGGGGACTGGCCGGGCTTGGCATAGACAATGGCGTCGATATACTTGAACATCCGCTTGGCCGTCGAGCTGATCTGGGTGATAAAGCGGTCGGAAAGGCAGTAGTCGCGGTCCTTTTCGTAAGCGTCGATATCCTTGTCCAGCGCATGCAGTTTGGCCTCCGTGTAAGCGCAGCGCAGGGTATCGAGATGCTGCTTGCAGTTTGCCTTGGCCAGGGCGATGTTGACGCGCACCGAGTCCGACCCGATGGGATAGGTGTCGGCCAGGTCACAGTAGAGACGGGTGGCAGACTGCCGGAGAATGGTGGGATCGTCGGTCGTCTGATAGAGGTCGAGCGCTGTCTGGATGTACTTTTTCGCCGATACGTAGTCGTTCTGGGCAATATACATGCTGGCCAGGTAGCGGTAGCCCATCCAGATGCCGTAGGGCTCATCGTTCACCTGGGCCTCGTGCTGCATCTTCTGGACCAGCGCCGCCACCTTCAGGAAACGGTGCGAATTATAGTAGTAATTCTGGACCAGGTCGTAAGAATAGTAGAAATACTGCGGGAAATTGTATTTCCGGGCGATGGTCTGAAGCTCGTTCATGCACTTCATGACCAGCGAATCGTCCTTGGGATCGATACTGTCTCCGTCGAGGCCTTTCTGTGCGGAACGCAGCACGCGGATCTGGTTCTTGAGCCGTTCTACATAATAGAGGGTCTGGGCTTTGGTATCGCCCTTTTCCAGCGCCTTATGCAGCAGCTTGTCGTTGGCTTCCAGGAAGCCCTCTTTGCCGACGCGCGCCTCGGCCTCGAGGTAGCACGCGTAGCATTCGTCGTCCAGGTCAAAGGGATTGTTCTGTGCGCCGGCACTCAGGAAGGAGAAGGAGAGCAGGAACAGTAACGCGAATCTTTTGCCCATGGGATTCGGGATTAAAAGTCGTCGTTGTTCTCGTAGATGGCGGTCTCCCAGTCAGAAATCGTCGCCGAGAAGACGATCTCCTTATAGACGGAAGTCAGGTCGATGCCAATGTGGAAGGTGTACTGCTTTCCGGGGACGCACAGGTTGTCTTCCAGCAAGCCATAGAGCATGTATTTGCGAATCTGGTGCTTGAGGGGAGCGTAGTGGAATCCGTTGAGGGTGAAGCCGTCTACGTCGAAGACGACCTCCACGAACTGCTTGCCGGGTTCGAGTTCATCCGGCACGGCGTAATAGCGCTTGCTTTCCGCCATGTGCTCCACCAGGCTGGAGGAACCGACGAACCGTTCGTTCTCGGAGCCGACGCCCACCAGGGCATCGCCCGCAAAGACGGTGACATCCCGGTAGTATCCGCTGAAGGACCAGCGGCCGAGGCCTTTCTTGAGGTCGTTCACATAGACGCCGGCGGAGGCCACGTTGATGGCCCGGAGCTCGCGCAGGTGAATCAGACCCTGGAGTTCTTTGGTCGGGGTGACGTCGCAGACCTTGAAGCCGATGTCGTTGGTGATATGGTTGAACTCGAGCGGAAGCATGTTGATCTGAGAGACATAGCGCTCCACCGTCTTGGAAACGAGCGGACCTGCGTCTGTCTCGCTCACACCGAATGCCAGGGAATAGGTCGTGTTGCCGGCACCGTAGGCAACGCCCTCAATGTGCGGATAGTAGGCGCTGAAAACGATTGGCGTGGGCAGCGACCAGCTGTTGGGATCCAGGGAGAGGGAATAGGAACCTTCCCGCTGATATACGGAGGCGTTCTCCAGGTAGATGGCGCCGCTGTCCTTTTCGATACCGATCAGGCCGAAGGGGCGGTTCGGGTCCATCGTGGCGATATAATCCTGGGCGTCCACCATGCCGTTACGCGTGACGATCCGCTCTTTGGGGATGGGGGTTCCATCGCGGGTGACGCTGATGTCGAACCCGATTTTTTTCTGGTCGGCTGTCCGCTCACCCTCCTGGTCGAATGACATGCACGAAACGGTGGCAAAAGATGCGAGGGAGAGGAGAAGCAGGATTCTGGAGAATCGTTTCATAGGGTAGGCGGTCTATCAGTAATAAAGCACAAAGATATATAAAAAGATATATAAATTACATTGCATTTCCACGGATATACACTTTCCGAATGAAAGGCGTGTGGTGCAGGTAGGGAATTTTGGTGAGGTTCCAGCCCGGGTGGGTAAGGATCAGATCGGCCCGTTTGCCAGGGGTGATGGAGCCGGTTTCTGCGCTGACGCCCATGGCATACGCGCTGTTGAGGGTCACGGCGTTGAAGGCCTGGGCGGGGGTGAGACGCATCCGGATGCAGCCCAGGGCCATCACGAACCGCATATCGCCCGACGGGGAGGAGCCGGGGTTGTAGTCCGATGCCAGCGCGATGCCGAGCCCTTCGGCGATGAATTCTTTGGCGCGGCCGTAGGGGATTCCCAGGAAGAAGGAGGAGCCGGGCAGCATCGTGGGCATGGTCTCTGTGCCGCGCAGCGCTTCGATTTCAGCGGCGCCGGTGCGCTCCAGATGGTCCACTGAGAGCGCATTGAAGCGGACACCCACCTGTACGCCGCCGCTCTCCGCCAGTTCGTTGGCGTGAATCTTGGGCCGCAGGCCGGCGGCCTTTCCGGCCGCCAGGATCCGGGCGGTATCCTCCACCGTGAAGAAGCCTTCGTCGCAGAAGACGTCCACGAAATCCGCAGTGCGGGCCGCTTCGGGAATCATGTCGCAGACGGCCTGGACATAAGCGTCATGCGTATAGCCGCGTCCCACGGCATGGGCCCCCAGAAAGGTGCTTTTGACCAGCGCCGGAGTGGCTTTTTTGAGGCGGTCGATCACGCGCAGCATCTTCAGTTCGTCCGCCGGGTTGAGGCCGTAGCCGCTCTTGATTTCGAGGGCACCGGTCCCCTTGGCGGTCATCTCCTGCACGCGCTCCAGGGCCTGGGCGAAGAGTTCGTCTTCCGAGGTCTCGTGAAGCCGGTCGGCGGAGTTGAGGATTCCGCCGCCGCGCGCGGCGATCTGCTCGTAGGAGAGGCCGTTGATCTTGTCGAGGAATTCACCCTCGCGGCTGCCGGCATAGACGATATGGGTGTGGCTGTCGCAGAAGGCGGGCATCAGGAGGCCCCCTGCGCAGTCCACCGTTTCATCGGGCTGAAGCGGCGCGCCGTCCGCACCGCAGGGCAGCGGTTCGCCAGCCCTGCCGAAGGCGGCAATCCGCCCCCCGTCCGTCAGCAGCCAGGCATTCTCCAGTGTGCCGACCTGGTCCATTTCCGCCCCCTGCTTGCGCAGAATGCCTTCCGGCAGGATGCCGGCCAGCGTGGCGATATGGGTAAACAGCCGTCTCATTAAAGGTACTTTCTCGTGCGGATGAATTCCGCCGCCTTCATGATCAGCGGGTGCATATAGGTATCCACTTCCAGATACGGGACCAGTTCTCGGAAGTCCTTGTGAATCTGTTCAATCAGCGGAGAACTCTTGGCCGGGCGGCGGAACTCCAGCGCCTGGGCGGCGTTGAACAGCTCAATGGCGAGTACCGTCTCCACGTTGTCCACAATCCGCACCAGCTTGGTGGCGGAGTTGGAACCCATGCTGACGTGGTCCTCCTGGCCGTTCGACGAGGGAATCGAGTCGCACGAAGCGGGCCAGCAGAGTCCCTTGTTCTGGCTGACAATCGAGGCGGCCGTGTATTGCGGAATCATGAATCCGCTGTTGAGTCCCGACTTGGCCACCAGGTACTTGGGCAGGTCGCGGTAGCCGTGGATCAGCAGATAGACGCGGCGCTCCGAGATGCTGGCCAGTTCCGAGAGGGCGATGGCCATCGTGTCCATCGGAATGGCGATGGGCTCGCCGTGGAAGTTGCCGGCCGAAATCACCATGTCCTCGTCCGGGAAGACGTTCGGATTGTCGGTGGCCGAGTTGATTTCATTCTCGATGACGGACTGCACGTAGCGCAGGTTGTCCTTGACGGCCCCGTGCACCTGCGGGATGCAGCGGAACGAATAGGGATCCTGCACATGCTCCTTGGGACGGCGGATCAACTCGCTGCCTTCCAAGATTTTGAGGAAGCGCTCCGCCGTCGCGATCTGACCGTAGTGCGGACGGATCTGGTGGGTGAGGGGCAGGAACGGTTCGATCCGGCCGTCATAGGCGTCGAGCGACATGGCGCCGATCAGGTCCGCCCACTGGGAAAGGCGCTTGGCCTGCAGCAGCGACCAGATGGCGTGCGCGCTCATGAACTGCGTGCCGTTGAGCAGCGCGAGGCCCTCCTTGGACTGCAGGCGGATCGGCTCCCAGCCCAGTTCGTTCCAGACCTCGAGGGCCGGCCGGACGGCGCCCTGATAGCGCACTTCTCCCAGACCGATCAGCGGCAGGCAGAGGTGTGCCAGCGGGGCGAGGTCGCCCGAAGCGCCCAGCGACCCCTGCTGGTAAACCACCGGCAGGATGTCGTTGTTGAACATATCCACCAGGCGCTGCACCGTAATGAGCTGCGCGCCGGAATGGCCGTAGGAGAGGTTCTGCACCTTGAGCAGCAGCATCAGCTTGACGATCGCCGGGCGGACCTCCTCGCCGGTGCCGCAGGCGTGCGACATCACGAGGTTGTGCTGCAGTTGGGAGAGGTCCTCCTTGGGGATGGTGACATTGTAGAGCGAGCCGAATCCGGTGGTGACGCCATAGATGGGCCGGTCAAGGTCTTCCATTTTGTCGTCCAGATACTTGCGGCATTTGTTGATGGCATCCACCGCCTCTTGGGAAAGTGTCAGTTTTTCCCCGTTTTCCAGGATTTCCTGCAGTCTCTCGAGGGAGAGATGCGTATGGGATATTGCGTGCATATTATTTCTTTAAAACGTTTCTGATCAGGTTTTCGTCTGCCAGGTTGGGCAGGGTGACGCGCAGGAGCGGCGTGCGCTCCATCTCGCGGCGGATGGCTTCCATCGCCCCTTCGTTGCGTGCCCAGCTGCGGCGGCTGATGCCGTTGTTGACATCCCAGAAAAGCATCTCGCGGATGTGGCGGTCCGCATCGGCGCTGCCGTCGATCACCATGCCGAATCCGCCGTTGATCACTTCGCCCCAGCCTACGCCGCCGCCGTTGTGGATCGAGACCCAGGTGGCGCCGCGGAAGCTGTCGCCAATTACGTTCTGGATGGCCATGTCGGCGGTGAACTGCGAGCCGTCGTAGATGTTCGAGGTTTCCCGGAAGGGGGAGTCGGTACCCGAAACGTCGTGGTGGTCGCGGCCCAGGACAATCGGTGCGCTGATTTCGCCCTTGCGGATGGCCTCGTTGAAGGCCAGCGCAATCTTCGTACGGCCCTGGCAGTCCGCATAGAGGATGCGGGCCTGCGATCCCACCACCAGGTGGTTGCGGCCGGCCTCTTCAATCCAGCGCACGTTGTCGAGCATCTGTCCGCGGATGGAATCCGGCGCCTCGGTGGCCAGGGAGCGCAACACCTTGACGGAGATCGCGTCGGTCTTGGCCAGATCGGCCGGATCCTGGCTCATGCAGACCCAGCGGAACGGCCCGAATCCGTAGTCGAAATAGAAGGGACCCATGATGTCCTGCACATAGGAGGGATAGCGGAAGCGGCCGTCGGGCAGCAGGATATCCGCGCCGGCGCGGGAACTCTCGAGCAGGAAGGCGTTGCCGTAGTCGAAGAAGTACATTCCCTTCGAAGTCAGGCGGTTGATGGCAGCCACCTGGCGGCGGAGCGATGCCTGTACCGCCTCTTTGAAGCGCTCAGGCTCCTCGGCCATCATGCGCTTGGATTCTTCGAGGCTGTAGCCCACGGGATAGTAGCCGCCCGCCCACGGATTGTGGAGCGAGGTCTGGTCGGAGCCCAGATCCACCGGCAGCTGCTCGTCGGCGAGCCGCTCCCAGAGGTCCACCACGTTGCCGACATAGGCCAGCGAGACCACCTCCTTGGCCGCCACGGCCTGGCGGATGCGCGGGAGCAGCTCGTCCAGGTCGCGGTGAAGCTCGTCCACCCAGCCCTGTTCGTAGCGCTTTTCGGCCGCCTTGGGGTTGATTTCCGCGGTGACGCTCACCACGCCGGCAATGTTGCCGGCTTTGGGCTGTGCGCCAGACATGCCGCCGAGGCCGGCGGTCACGAAGAGCACGCCGCCGCGGTCATCGCCGTTGAGGCCCCGCTTGCGGAGCTGCATCCGGGCGGCATTCATCACCGTGATGGTGGTGCCGTGGACGATGCCCTGCGGGCCGATATACATATAGGAGCCGGCGGTCATCTGGCCGTACTGGCTCACGCCCAGGGCGTTGAATTTCTCCCAGTGGTCCGGTTTCGAGTAGTTGGGAATCACCATGCCGTTGGTCACCACCACGCGCGGGGCATCCTTGTGACTCGGGAAAAGCCCCATGGGATTGCCGGAGAACATGGCCAGCGTCTGCTCTTCCGTCATCGTGGCCAGATACTGCATGGTGAGCAGGTACTGCGCCCAGTTCTGGAAGACGGCGCCGTTGCCGCCGTAGGTGATCAGTTCGTGGGGATGCTGCGCCACGCGCGGGTCCAGGTTGTTCTGGATCATGGCCATGATGGCGGCCGCCTGGCGGCAGCGGGCCGGGTATTCGTCGATCGGCCGGGCGTACATCTCGTACGTCGGGCGGAAGCGGTACATGTAGATGCGGCCGTACTGTTCCAGTTCGGCGGCGAACTCCGGTGCCAGCGTAGCGTGATGCCTGGCCGGGAAGTAGCGCAGGGCGTTTTTCAGCGCGAGCACCTTCTCCTCCCCGGAGAGAATCTCTTTGCGTTTGGGGGCGTGGTTGATTTCCGGGTCATAGGGGCGCGGCTCCGGCAGGATGTCCGGAATGCCGGCCAGGATGGCTTCTTGGAAGGTATTTTTCATACGGGATGATCCGTTTGTTTACGTTTAGTTACGTTTAGTTACGGTTGCGAGTGCCTGCCTAGGCGTCGATATGGCCGTTCACGGCTTCGAGCACCTCGCCCTGGAGAACGGCGGCTTCGCGCACGATCTCGGCGGCGCGCTCGATCAGCGGCAGGGCAGGGGTCTTGTCCTTCAGGCCGGAGGCGTTGATGCGGACATTGAGTTCTGCGCCCCGGATGCCGGCAAAGGCGGCCAGCGCGGCCACGCCCGCATCCGATGCGGAAGCGGGATTGCCCTTCTCGGCCATCTCCCTGGCCAGCGGCAGGGCCTTCAGGCAGGCCTCCATGGTGCGAAGCGGAACCGAAGCGGCATAAAGCGTTGCCTCTTCCAGCGCAGCGGCGCGGGCGGCCTTCTCCTCTTCCGTATTCTTGGGCATGGAGAAGCAATCCATAATGCGGTCGAAGGCGGCGGTGTCTTCGTCCACCAGATCAAGCAGTTCCTGCATCAGCGCCTGGCCCTTCTCGGCCACGAGGGAGAACTCTTCCCAGCGGTCGTCCCAGCCGCGCTTGTGGGCGGAAAGGTTGGCCACCATCGTGGCAAGGGCCGAAGCCAGCGCACCCATGTAGGCGGAAATGGAGCCTCCGCCCGGTGCGGGCGATTCGGACGCAGTTTCGCGGGCAAAGCCTTCTGCGGTCATGCGGATGAGCCGGTGGCGGCGCGCCTCCTCGGCCTCGTCCTGCATCAGATATTCAATGACTTTCTCCTTGGGATTGAAGGGCTTGAGGTCGTCCAGCGACATCGATTTCACGGCAATCTTCATGATCTCCTCTTCCGAAATGCCCTTCGAACGCTGCTGGCGGGCCAGGTAGAACTTGCCGGCCTCCATCAGCACCTTCTTGGGCACGAGGCCCACGATTTCGGCACCCGTTACCTTCAGGCCACGGGCGGCTGCAGCGCGGCAGACCTCCTCGTAGGCCACATGGAGCGGCGTCGCCTCGATATCCGTGATATTCATGGAAACCTGTGCGATACCGTATTCATCTATATACCAACCGATTGCCTTGCAACCCTTGAGCGTTCCGGGAATCCAGATCTGCTCGCCGTTCTCATCCTTGAGCAGCTTGCCGGTCAGCGAACCGCCCTCGCGGGCCTTGCGACCCTTCTCGCGGACGTCAAAGGCGATGGCCATGGCGCGGCGGGTGGAGGTGGTGTTCAGGTTGTAGTTGACCGCTACCAGGAAGTTGCGGGCGCCCACGTTGGTGGCGCCGCTGCGGGCAGCGACCTCGTTCCAGCTCTCCGGCGAGAAATCCGGCCGGCGCTCGGGATCGGCAATCTTTTCAGGAAGGGCCTCGTATTCGCCGGCGCGGCAGACCGCCAGATTTTTTCGCTCCGGCTTGTAAGCGGCCGCCTCGTAGCAGTAGCAGGGGATCCCCAATTCAACAAAAAGGCGCTTCGCAAGCTCTCTGGCCAATGAAGCGCACTCTTCGAGCGTGATGCCCGACACCGGAATCAGCGGGAGGACATCCGTCGCTCCCGACCGGGGATGGGCGCCGTGATGGACGCGCATATCAATGAGTTCCTGCGCTTTGGCAGCACCGCGGAAAGCGGCTTCGCAGACGTCTGCGGGCGTTCCGACAAAGGTGACGACCGTCCGGTTCGTCGCTTCGCCCGGATCCACATCCAACACCTTGACTCCCTTCACGGTGGCAACGGCGGCGACAATCTTGTCAATCACAGCCCGGTCACGTCCCTCGCTATAATTGGGGACACATTCAATCAGTTGTTTCATATTCATTATAAATTGTAATCAGTAAAGGTACGATTTTTATTTGGTTTTCGGTGCTTCTGCAAAGTATTTCCAGAGCGGCGCCAGGTGCATGGCCTGGATAATCTGCCCGGTCTCAAGCAGTTCCCGGACTTCATCGCGGGAAAAAAGATGGACCTGGATATCTTCTGAAGCATCCAGGTGCTGCGCGCCGGTCTTTTCAACGCCGGTGGCCAGGAACGTATAGCTGTAATTGCTCTGGTTGGTGGGATTCGGGGCTACCGTCATGAAGAGTTCCCAGTGGCCTCCGCCGTAGCCGCTCTCTTCGCTGAGCTCGCGCTGAGCGGCCTCCAGCGGTGTTTCGCCCTCGTCAATCACCCCGGCCACCAGCTCGAAATGGGTCTCGCCCACTGCATGGCGGTACTGGTCTTCCAGCACGAACTGTCCCTCCCGGGTGATGGCAATCACGTTGACCCAGTCCGGGAAATCCAGGATGAACCATTCAGGGACTTCCACGCCGGAGGGCAGTTGCACCCGCTCCTTCCGGAGACGCATCCAGACGCCCCGGTCGAGCATCTTCTCGCTCAAGAGCACCTTCCACTTTCTGTTTTTCAGTTCGGGGATCATTTCAGGATCTGGGCGGTGTGGTTCTTGGTATCAACTTTCTCGATGATTTCCGTGCAGCGGCCCTCTTCGTCAAAGAGGAACGTCTTCCGGAGGGTTCCCATCGAGACTTTGCCGTAGAGTTTCTTCTCACCCCAGGCGCCGAGCGCCTCGAGCAGGGTGTGGTCCGGGTCCGAGAGCAGGGGGAAGGGGAGCGCATATTTCGCCGCAAACTTCACGTGCGACTCCATGCTGTCTTTGCTGATTCCCAGCACGTTGTAGCCGAGCGCCAGGAAGCGGTTGTAATTGTCCCGCAGGTCGCAGGCCTCGGCCGTGCACCCGGGCGTACTGTCTTTGGGGTAGGCATACAGCACGGTCTTCTTTCCGCGCAGCGCCTCTGCCGTCCAGATCGTTCCGTTCTGATCTTTCGCCGAAAACTCCGGCATATTGTCTCCGATTTTCATCATGGGTAGTATTCTCGCTGATAATTCTTACTTCAAAGATAAACAATCTGGCGGAAACTGCGCTCATTTGCAACCATCGCGCGGAATGGTTTTCTGGAACGGCCTGATTGTCAGTGTGTTGATTTTTGAGAGCCCGCGCGGTCTGTCATCCGGCGCGACACCGCGCGGACGTCGAAATCCTAACTATCAGTGATTCAGTGATTAACATTATTTCCATCCGCGCGATGGTTGCAAAACGCCCGCGACGGTGGCGCTCGCCAATAGGAAAAGCCGTCTGCGAGGGAGACGGCCGTGACGAGAAAGCTACCCGCGAGAAAGCTCCCCGCGAAGCGCGGGGGTCTGGGGGTGTCCCCCGGTGGAAGCGAGTGCCCCGGCACCTCCAAAATAAGCAGCCCGCCCCACGGCGAGCTGCTTATTTTGGAGGTGCCTAGCGGAATTGAACCGCTCTACCTGGTTTTGCAGACCAGTGCCTAACCTCCCGGCCCAAGCACCATTTTACGATGCAAAGGTACAAAACTTTTCCAATACGCCAAATATAAATAAGTGTTATATTTGCAGGATAAATCGCGAACACATCGTACAACCTAACAATTCTTAATACCGATTCATCATGAATAACATTCTTTCTGATCGCTTGAACAAGCTTTCTCCGTCTGCCACGCTGGCTATGTCGCAGCGCAGCGGTGAGCTCAAGGCGCAGGGCGTCGACGTCATCAACCTTTCTGTCGGCGAACCTGATTTCAATACTCCGGATCACATCAAAGAGGCTGCCAAGAAGGCCATCGACGACAACTGGTCGCGCTACTCTCCGGTGCCGGGTTATCCCGACCTGAGGAAGGCCATCAGCGACAAGCTCGCCCGCGAGAACGGCCTGAACTACAGCCCGGACGAGATCCTGACCTCCAACGGTGCCAAGCAGTGCGTCTGCAACGCCGTGCTCGCCCTGGTCAACGCCGGCGACGAGGTGATCATCCCGGCTCCCTACTGGGTCAGCTACCCGCAGATGGTCAAACTGGCCGAGGGTACCCCGGTCTATGTCGAGGCCAAGATTGAAGCGGACTTCAAGATTACCCCGGCTCAGCTCGAGGCTGCCATCACCCCCAAGACCAAGATGCTGATCCTCTGCTCGCCGAGCAACCCGACCGGTTCGGTCTATTCCGCCAAGGAACTCGAAGGCCTCGCAGAAGTGATCAAGAAGCACGACAACCTCTTCGTCCTTGCTGACGAAATCTACGAGCACATCAACTATATCGGCAAGCACGCCTCCATCGCATCGATCGAGGGCATGCGCGAGCGCACCATCATCATCAACGGTGTCTCAAAGGCCTATGCCATGACCGGCTGGCGTATCGGTTTCATGGCCGCTCCGCAGTGGATCATCAAGGGCTGCAACAAGCTCCAGGGCCAGTACACCAGCGGACCGTGCTCCGTCAGCCAGAAGGCTGCTACCGTGGCCTGGAATGCGGATCAGACCTGCGTCGAAACGATGCGCCAGGCCTTCCAGCGCCGCCGCGACCTGATCGTCCGCCTCGCCAAGGAGATCCCGGGCTTCGAGGTCAACGTGCCGGAAGGCGCTTTCTACCTCTTCCCCAAGTGCTCCTCGTACTTCGGCAAGAAGGCCGGTGACCGCGTGATCAACACCTCCAGCGACCTGGCCATGTATCTGCTTGAAGAAGGCCACGTGGCAACGGTGGGCGGCGACGCGTTCGGTTCCCCCGAGTGCATCCGCATGTCTTACGCAACCTCGGATGAAAACATCGTCGAGGCCATCTCCCGCATCAAGGCTGCTTTGGCAAAACTCAAATAAGCTTACCCAATGAAAATCAGAAATTTTGCGATTCTTCTGCTGGCCGGCGCCCTGCTGCTCCCCGGCTGCAAGGGCAAGAAGCAGGAAGTTTACGACAACATCCCCATTATCGACAAGGCGCTCTCCGAGGAGACTTCGGCCTTCTATGCGAATTTCAGCGCCTACCCGACCGACCTCAAGGAACTGCCCATCGGCGTGTTCGACAGCGGTACCGGCGGACTGACCGTGCTGGAGAAGATTCTCTCGCTGGACGGCTTCCAGAACATCACCGGCAAAGCGGGCAAGGACAACATTCCGGATTTTGCCGGGGAACATTTCATCTACCTGGCAGACCAGGCGAACATGCCCTACGGCGTGTATGATGCCTGCGGCAAGGCGGATTACCTGCGGGAACTGGTGGTGAAGGATGCGCTCTTTCTGATGGGCGACAAATACTACGAAAACCCCTTCCAGGCACCTGCAGCCGGTGTGAAGCCGCGCGTCAAGATCATGGTGATCGCCTGCAACACGGCTACCGCCTACGGTCTGAAATACGTGCAGTCCATGCTGGCTCAGAGCGGTACGGGCGTCAAGGTGATCGGTGTGATCAATGCCGGCGTCAAGGCCACCCTCGACCAGTTCGCCGGGGAAACGGCACCCTATGCGATCGGCGTGCTGGCCACCCAGGGCACCATCTCCTCGGGCGCTTACGAGCGCACCATCCGCGAGATGGCGGCCGAGCGAGGCCTGAAGCAGGAGATCACGGTGGTCAACCAGAGCGGCTACGGATTTGCGGAATCGGTGGACAGTGAGCCGGATTACGTGAACGTGTACCTCAAGGCGCCGCGCGCATCCTACCGCGGCCCGCGCTTCGGCGAGGCGGATGCCGACATCAAGCCGGCGCTGCTTCCGGTTTACAACTTCGACATGACGCAGGGCCGCGTGCTGACCGCTGTCGGCGAGAATGGCCAGTTTACGGAATTCCAGCTGAACAACGCCATCAACTACGCGCGCTTCAACCTCGTCTCGCTGGTGGAGCGCCACCGGCAGAGCGGCAGCACGGTTCCGCTCAAGGCCGTGATTCTGGGTTGCACCCACTATCCGTTCCTGATCGAGACGCTGCAGCAGGTGATTGCCGAACTGCGTGACTATACCGTGGACGGCATCCACATCTACCGCCACCTGATTGCGGATGACTTCGCCTTTATCGATCCGGCCGTCTATACGGCCATCGAGTGCTACCGCACGCTGCGCGAAGACGGCAATCTGGCCTTCCGCATCACCGAGATGAAGGTTGAACCCTACATCTCCGTGCCTGCGGGCGACCTGGACGCCAGCCACCTGACCGAAGACGGCAGCCTGAAATACGAGTACAAGTACGGCCGCGAAGTCGGCACGGAGGAGATCACCACCAAACCGGTTCCTTTCTCCAAGTCGAATATCGACGAGACCAACCTGAAGCGGATCGAGAAACTGCTTCCGTGCTCCTATTCGCTCATCTATCCCACGATGCATTAATGTTCGCTGAAACCATCACCCCGGAGGCGATCGAGCCCCTTGAGCTGATCGCCTTCCCGGGTACGATTCATGTCATTACGGAAGAGGGACCCGAGCTGGACGCGGCGGTGGAACACCTCAAGGCACAGCGTGTCATCGGGTTCGACACCGAGACCCGCCCGGTCTTCCAGCCCCACGCTCCGCGCAACCACACGGCCCTGCTGCAGCTCTCGAGCGAGAGTGACGCTTACCTGTTCCGCCTGAACCACCTGGGGCTGCCCGCCTCCGTGGTGGAGGTTTTGAGCGATCCCTACATTACCAAGGTCGGGGCGGCGGTGCTCGACGACATCTACGGGCTCTGCCACTATCGCACCGTCCATCCCAACCGCTTTATCGACCTGCAGACCTTCGCCTACCGCTATGGCGTGCGGGAGAAGAGCATCCGGAAGCTGACGGCTATCGTGCTGGGGCGCCGCGTCTCCAAGGCGCAGCAGTGCTCCAACTGGGAGGCCGAACCGCTGAACGAGGCGCAGCTGCTCTACGCCGCTACCGATGCGTGGATCTGCGTGCAGCTCTACCGGAAACTGCTGGGCTCTCCCTTCGTGCGGCTGGAACACCTGCCCGGCGATCCTGCCCCCGTGTTTTAACGATTACGGCTATGGCCCCCGCAAAAGTCATCCTGAAAAAAGGCCGCGACGAATCCCTCCGCCGCTTCCACCCCTGGGTTTTCTCCGGGGCGGTGGCGCGGATTGAGGGGAGCGAACCGGCCGAGGGCGACCTGGTGAGCGTCTGGTCCGCCTCCGGGAACTGTCTGGGATGCGGCCACTACCAGGTGGGCTCCATCACCGTGCGGATGCTGGATTTTGGAGCGCCGGCCCTGCTGCCCGACTTCTGGGAGGAGCGGCTCCAGGCGGCCTATGCGGCCCGTCAGGCTTTCGGCCTGGCTGAGAATCCGGCCACCGACTGTTACCGGCTGGTGCATGGGGAAGGGGACGGCCTGCCCGGGCTCATCCTGGATTATTATGCCGGCGTCTGCGTGCTGCAGGCCCATTCGGCCGGCATGTTCCGCAGCCGCGACCGGATTGCCGCGGCGCTCGTAAAAGTGTACGGAGACCGTCTGCTGGCCGTCTATGACAAAAGTGAGGGAACGGCTCCCTACAAGGCCGGACTGGAGCTGGCCGACGGCTATCTCTGGCGTTCTCCGGCCCTGGAAAGCGGCCGGGCGGCCCTGCCGGAATCCGTACTGGAAAACGGCCACCGGTTCCTGGTGGACTGGGAGAAAGGGCAGAAGACCGGTTTCTTCCTGGACCAGCGGGAGAACCGCGCCCTGGTGGAGCGCTATGCCCGGGGACGCCGCGTACTGAATCTCTTCTGCTATACGGGTGGATTCTCGGTGTATGCCCTTGCAGGCGGTGCGCTGAGCGTGGATTCGGTGGACAGTTCGGCCCGCGCCATCGAGATGACGGACCGCAACGTGGCGCTCTTCGCCCGGGAGGCGGAAGCGCAGGGTGGCCCGGCTGCAGCGCCCCACGCGTCGCACTGCTGTGATGCCCTGGATTTTCTGCATGAGGCGCCCGAGGGAAAGTACGATCTGATGATTGTGGATCCGCCGGCCTTCGCCAAGCACCGCGGCGCGCTGCCCAACGCCCTCCGGGCCTATCGCCGGCTCAACGCCGATGCCATCGCCAAGGTGGCGCCGGGCGGCTTCATATTCACCTTCAGCTGTTCGCAGGCGGTTGACAAGCAAGCCTTTACGCTGGCCGTCTTCTCCGCTGCCGCTGAGACCGGCCGCCGCGTGCGGATCCTGGCGCGGCTCGGCCAGCCCGCGGATCACGCCATCAATATCTATCACCCGGAAGGCGAGTACCTGAAGGGACTCCTGCTCTATGTTGAATAATCCCTTCTGCTATGTCCCCAGTGCGGAGATAGCGGAGGCGGCCCGTGCCCTCTCGGCGCGTATCGACGCTTCACCGGAGCTCAGCGCCCTGTTTGCGGAGGGCAAGATGCTGGGCGTCCTGCAGGTGGAGCGGCCGGACGGGACCCGGGACTTTCTGTACGCCTTTTCCGGGCGGGCAGGGGAGAAATCCGTGATGGAGGGCTTTGTGCCCCCGATTTTCGATTATGATCCGGCCGCGATTGTGGCCGCCTCGCCGGAAGAATCGAAGCGGCTGCAGCGCTGGCTGTTCGAGCAGTATGTCGTTCTGAACGGGCGGGGCGAGCGCCGCTCCATTCTGGAGATCTTTGCGGACCGCGGCCTGGTGCCGCCCGGCGGAACCGGAGACTGCGCGGCACCGAAGCTGTTGCAAGCAGCCTTCCAGCAAGGCTGTAAACCGCTCGCGATCGGGGAGTTCTGGTACGGACGGCCGCCCCGCAAGGAGGTCCGCCGCGCGGGGTGTTTCTATCCCGCCTGCACCGGCAAGTGCGGCCCGTTGCTCGCCTATATGCTGCAAGGCGTTGCGGTAGAACCCAATCCGCTCGAGAGCGACGCCCTCTGGCAGCTGGACCGCCCGGTCATCCGCTATGAAGATGAAACGCTCGTTGTGGTGGAGAAGCCTGCGGGCATGCTGGCCGTGCCGGGCAGAACGCCCCGCGAATCGCTGGCCGATTGGCTGTCGCGCGCCTGCGGCGGCCCCGTCTATCCCTGCCACCGCCTTGATATGGATACCTCCGGATTGATGGTGTATGCCAAGAGCGTTGCGGCGCAAAGCGCCCTGCAGCAGCAGTTTGAGCACCGCGAGGTGACCAAGGCCTACCTGGCGCGGCTCGTTCCCGGCCGCCCACTCTCTCCGGTGAAGGGCACCCTGAGCCTGCCGCTCAGCGCGGATTACTACGACCGCCCGCGGCAGATGGTCGATCCGCAGAACGGAAAACCCGCCGTGACGGGCTATGAACTGTTGGAAGAGGCCGCCGACGGCACGGCGCTGGTCCGCCTGATGCCCCACACCGGCCGCACGCACCAGCTCCGGGTGCACTGCGCGCATGAAACCGGGCTTGGCCGGCCCATCGTGGGGGACCGACTCTATGGCGGAATAAAAGCCGGCGCGGATTTCTCCGGCCGGCTCATGCTGCATGCCTCATTTCTGGCGTTCCGTCATCCGGGCAGCGGGGCACGGATGAGTTTCACGTCGGAACCGAGACTATAAATCTTCAAAATTGACGTCGTGCTTGGTCTCCGTGACCGGGCAACGCTCGCGGATGTAGTTCACCACCTCCTGGAGGCCGTCCGCAAATTTTTCAAAATCTTCTTTGTACAGGAAAATCTTGTGCTTGTCGTACACGTAGCGGCCGTCGTGCTCCACGCGGCGCTTGCTCTCGGTAATCGTCAGGTAGTAGTCATTGCCCTTAGTGGCCTTGACATCAAAGAAATAGGTTCGCTTGCCAGCTCTTACCGGTTTGGAATAGACATCGTCCCCACCATGCTCATTCTGAGCATTGTTGTCGTAATCTTCAAAATACATTTCTCTCTACTTTTTTTAATAATCTTTGACAAAGATAAATTTTTATTCGATTACAAAGGTTATCTTTGCAAAAGATTTATAAAAATTGATATGCTGAACCGTCGTTTGATTCGGATCAAGGTCTTCAAGGCGCTCTTTGCTTTCGAGAATTCGGGCGCGGACTCCGCCACCACGGCGTCCGACATGCTGGCCCGCTCCTGCGAAAAGACCGTTGAACTATACTGTTTTCTGCTCAATATCTCCGGATCGCTGGTCCGGCTTGCGCAGGAGAGAATCGATACCGGTCTCCACAAGTTCCATCCCACGGAAGAGGAGGCAAACCCCAACTACAAGTTTGTCAACAACCGGCTCTCCAAGCTGATTGACGACGACCCCGAGTTCGGCCGTTTCTGCCAGAAGCACAAACTCACCTGGGGCGAATACGACATCTTCGTGAAGAAGCTCTTCGCTTCGGTCACCGCGTCGGATTACTATAAGGAATATATGGCCTCCGCGGAGGATTCCATCGAGGCTGACTGCCGGCTCTTCGGCCGCATCTTCGAGGAGGAATTCGAGGACAACGAGCTGCTGGAGTCGATTTTTGAGGACATCTCCCTGAAGCGTCCCTGGAAGGAGGGGCTGGACGACTGGGCGGATGAACTCTCCTTCGTGCTGAATGTCATCATCTCCGACCTGCCGGGCATTGCGGCCCGGGGCGCCCTTCCGGTAAGGAAAGTCTTTAAGAATGAAGACGACAGCCTCTTTGCGCAGACCCTGCTGCAGGAGTCGATCGCAGGCTATGACGAGTACAGCCGGCTGATTTCCGGCAACCTCTCCAACTGGGATCCGGACCGCCTGGTTTCCACCGATATCGCCCTGATCGTCATGGGACTGGCAGAGGCCGTCTCTTTCCCGACCATTCCGGTGAAGGTGACCATCAACGAGTACGTGGAGATTGCCAAGTATTACAGCACGCCCAACAGCCGGATCTTTGTCAACGGCATGCTGGACCGCCTGATCCGCCTAAAGCTGGAATCGGGCGAGATTACCAAGGTCGACCGTGGATTGCGCGAAGAATAAACGTTTAGATTACGAATATTTAATTAATAATTAGCTAATTATGAATTTCCTGACATTTTTCCTCCAGGCTGCTGAAGCTGCTCCCGTGCAGCAGAAAGGCGGCGGCCTCTCCTTCATCCTGATGCTCGTGCTGATCTTTGTGGTCATGTGGTTTTTCATGATCCGTCCGCAGCAGAAGAAGCAGAAAGAGATGAACAAGTTCCGTGACAGCCTCAAGAAGGGTGACAAAGTGGTCACCGTCGGCGGCATCTACGGCACGGTCAACGAGGTCAAGGGTCCCCGCGTGTCCCTCGACATCGACAAGAACGTCACCATTACGGTGGACAAGGCTTCGCTCGTGAAGGACTATTCCGACGCGCAGCAGAACGCATAACATCTTGGCCCGAAAAGCCCATAGAAGGCTCAGAATCAGCCTGAAGAAAGGAGATGTCATCTTGTTGATACTCTCCTTTCTGCTGGCTTTCGTCACCTGGACGGCCCACAACCTGACGCAGGACTACATGGTGTACCTGCAGTACCGCGTCCGCGTCACCGCCAATCTGGAGGGATACGCCCCGACGGCGGTATCCGAAGAAGAGTTGGTGCTGGGCGGCCAGGCGGCCGGGTTCTATATCCTGGGCCACCGGGACGGCCGCGGGAAGCCGCTGGAAATCAAGGCGGATGCCCGCTATTTTACGGCCGATCCCACGCGCCCGGACGTCTTCCTGCTGGATCTGTCGCAGTTCCGCGACCAGCTGGACGATGCCGTGGGCAGCTCCTTTGATGTGAACTACATTCCTTCCACCCCGCTCTCCTTCACGTTTGTGCCGCAGTCCTGCAAGAAGGTGCCCGTCACTTCGCGGCTCTCGGTTTCCTGCCGGCCGCAGTATATGGAAACGGCTGAACTGCAGCTGACGCCGGATTCCGTGCTGGTCTATGGCAACACGGACGAGCTGGAGGCGGTCTCGACCGTCGCCACGCGGACCCTGTCGCTCTCGCGGGTGGACAAGTCCCTGCGCGGCTACGTGCCGCTCGAGACGCGGCGCGGCCTGCGGGTGGAGCCTGCTGCGGTGGCCTATTATGCCCCCGTCGCCCGCTATGTGGAACAGCGCTTCACGGTGGATCTCTCCGCGGTGAACGTGCCCTCCGGCAAGCAGCTGATCCTGCTGCCCTCCAAACTGGAGGTGACCTGCCGGATCCCCTTCGGCGGGGAGCTGGAACCGCTGCGTGCGCCCGGCGCTTTCGTGGTGGATTACAACGACTTCCTGCTCTCGCGCAGCGCCCTCGTGGGGCCGCGTCCGGCGGCAGCCATTGCGCCGCTCCTCTATACGTGGTCGTTCGAACCGCGCTTCGTGGAGTGCATTCTCTCTGAAAACGTCTCCGACTGATGAAGGTTCTCCTCTGCACCGGCGGTATCGGAAGCGGCAAATCCTTTGTCGTGGCGATGCTGCGTGCCATGGGATGCCCCGCCTATGACTGCGATGCACGCGCCAAGGCGCTCTACGACGAGGATCCGCAGCTGCTTGCAGAAGTGGTTGCGCTCGCGGGCAGGGATGTGCTTGGAGCGGATGGAAAGCTTGACCGCAAGGCACTGGCCGCCAGTCTGTTTGCCGATCCGGCCCTCCGCGCGCAGGTGGAGGAGAAGGTTCATCCAGCCGTAATTCGCGACTTTTCGGCCTGGAAGGCCCGCCAGAGCGGCCCCTTCGCCGTGTTGGAGTCCGCCATCCTGCTGGAGCATCCGCAGTACCGCGACATTTATGACAAAGTACTGGTGGTCAGCGCGCCCGATGAGATCCGCCTGGCCCGGGTGATGGCCCGGGACGGCGCTCCGCGGGAGGCGGTCCTGCAGCGGATGGCCTCGCAGTGGAGCGAAGCGCAGCGGCGCGCAAAAGCCGATTTTATTTTGGAAAACGATGGTGAGCAACCCTTGCTCCCGCAATTGAATAGTATATGGAAAAAACTGATTTAAAAAGAATTGTATCCGTTTCCGGTGAACACGGACTCTTCCGTTACCTGGCCCATGGCAAAGCCGGCATGATTGTCGAATCCCTTGAGAACGGCAAACGTACCACCCTGGGCGCACACGCCCGCGTTTCCGCCCTGGGCGACATCTCCATCTTTACCCTGGAAGAGGAACTTCCGCTGAAGGAGGTCTTCCGCAAGATGGCCGCTGAACTCGCCGGCGGCGAGGCACTCTCCGCCAAGGCCGATCCCAAGGCCATCCGCGCCTTCTTTGACAAGGCCGTGCCCGACTACGACGGCGACCGCTTCTATGTCTCGCACATGAAGAAGGTCCTCGAGTGGTACAACTGCCTGCGTCAGTACGCTTCGCTGGATTTCGCGGACGACGAAGAGGAGAAAGAGGAAGCGAAATAGTGTACGGCCATGGCGAAGGTGCAGCTGATCACCATGGGGTGCTCCAAGAACCGGGTGGACTCCGAACACCTGTTGCGGCAGATGGCCGCGGCAGGATGGGAGATTTCGCCTGAGGGAGAGGACCTTGCCTCGGCCGGCGTCGATACCGTCCTGATCAATACCTGCGGCTTTATCGGGGATGCCAAGGAGGAGTCCATCGAGATGATTCTCCAGGCGGCCCGGGCCAAAGGGGAGGGGCAGATCCGCCGGCTGTTCGTCTTCGGGTGCCTCGCCCAGCGTTATGCTCGGGAACTTCCGGAGCTGCTTCCCGAGGTGGACGGTTTCTTCGGCGCTGCCGATACGGCGGGCATTCTGGCCGCCCTGGGCGTTGCCGAGCGGGCGGACCTCCGGGCCCGGCGCCACCTCACCACGCCTTCGCACTATGCCTACCTGAAGATTGCCGAGGGGTGCGACCGGCGCTGCTCCTACTGCGCCATCCCGCTCATTCGCGGCCCGCACGTTTCCGTTCCCATGGAACAACTGGTGGATGAGGCCCAAAGCCTGGCCGCCGCCGGCGTCAAGGAGCTGATTGTCATTGCCCAGGACACCACCTGGTACGGCCTGGACCTCTATGGCAGGCGGATGCTCGCGCCGCTCCTGGAAAAGCTTGCGCAGATTCCCGGCATCGAGTGGATCCGGCTGCACTACTCCTATCCCGACGGGTTTCCGGAGGAGGTGCTCGATCTGATGGCCACCGAACCCAAACTCTGCAAGTACCTGGACATTCCGCTGCAGCATATCGCCGATCCGGTGCTCAAGGCAATGCGCCGCTCCACCACCGGGGCCGAAATCCGCGCGTTGATTGAGAAGATCCGGCGGAAGGTGCCCGGCGTCGTGCTGCGCACCACGCTGATGGTGGGCCATCCCGGCGAGGATGAGGCCGCCTTCGCGGAGCTACTGGACTTTGTCCGAGAGGCCCGTTTTGAGCGGCTCGGAGCCTTCCAGTACTCGGAAGAGGAGGGGACCTGGGGCGCTGAGAATCTGAAAGATGAGGTTCCGCCCGAGGTGAAGCAGGAACGTTACGACCGCCTGATGGAGCTTCAGAGCGCCATCTCCGCGGCGTACAACCGCTCGCGGATTGGTACCACCGCCCGCGTGCTCTTCGACAGCGTCTCGGACGGCGTGCTGACCGGCCGCTCGCAGGGGGAATCGCCCGAAGTGGACGGGGAGATTCTGGTCAGCGAAGCTGAATTCCGTGCGCGGGGGTTGCAATCTTCCCAAATTATCGGTACATTTGCTGATTGCAAGATTGCGGCAGCCGGGGAGTACGACCTGCTCGGCGAGCCGCTTTAAAACAACGGTTATGAAATTGCTCGAAGGAAAAGTTGCCCTCATCACGGGCGCAGCCCGCGGAATCGGCAAGAGCATCGCGCTGGCGATGGCAGCCGAGGGGGCGGATATTGCATTCACGGATTTGGCCATCGACGAAACGGCCCAGGCTACCTGCAAAGAGCTGGAGGCACTGGGCGTCAAGGTATTGGCCGTAGCCTCCAACGCCGCTTCATTTGACGAGGCGCACGCGGCCGTGGAGCAGGTCGTGGCTCAGTGGGGGAGGGTGGATATTCTGGTCAACAACGCCGGCATCACCCGCGACGGCCTGATGGTCCGCATGACCGAGGCACAGTGGGACAGCGTGCTGACGGTCAACCTCAAGAGCGCCTTCAACTTCATCCACGCCGTCTCGCCGGTCATGATGAAGCAGCGCAGCGGTTCCATCATCAACATCAGCAGCGTGGTGGGCGTTCATGGCAATGCCGGGCAGTGCAACTATTCGGCCTCCAAGGCCGGCATGATCGGCCTGGCCAAGAGCATCGGCAAGGAACTCGGCCCGCGTGGCGTCCGTGCCAACGTGGTGGCCCCGGGCTTCATCCTCACCGAGATGACCGCCCAGATGCCGCCCGAGACCCTCAAGGCCTGGGAAGCCGGCATCCCGATGCGCCGCGGCGGCTCGCCGGATGAGGTGGCCAAGGTCTGCGTCTTCCTCGCTTCCGACCTCGCTTCGTATGTCTCCGGACAGGTGATTCAGGTGGACGGCGGCATGGCGATGTAATTCCGTTTTCTTTTGTTATATTTGCAGATTGATAAGAAGCATCTTTTCGTCATGAAAAACATAGCAAATCTTAAATGGCTGCTGCTCCTCGCCCTGGGGTGGTTTGCCGTTTCCTGCACCTCTCCCAAGGATATCCTCTATTTCCAGGATATCGACCAGACGGAGATGAAAAAGATCGAGGAACAGTACGAACCGGTCATCATGAAGGACGACAAGCTCCAGATCCTGATTTCCGGTCCGGACAAATCCATCATCTCGCCGTACAACTTCACGCTGAGCGACAACACCAGCAGCGGCTACACGACCTCCCAGTCCGTGGTGCCCTACCTGGTGGATTCGGACGGCTGCATCGACATGCCGGGCCTCGGCCGTATGAAGGTGGAGGGCATGCGCCGCGTGGACCTGGTCAAGAAGATCACCGACCTGCTGCGCGACGGCGGTCTGATCAAGGACCCGGTGGTATCGGTCTCCTTCATGAACTACAAGGTGACGATCCTCGGCGAGGTCCGCAACCCGGGTACCTATGTGATGGACGGCGAGCGCAATACCATCCTGCAGGCCCTCGGCAAGGCGGGCGACCTGCTGCTGACCGCCAAGCGTGACGACATCATCCTGATCCGCGACGTGGACGGCAAGCAGACCCACATCAAGATTGACCTGACCAAGAGCGACATCCTCAATTCGCCCTACTTCTATATGCACCAGAACGACGTGATTTACGTGCCGCAGAGCGCTACCCGCGTGATGCAGGGCACCGCCGCCACCTCGCTCTGGTCCACGGTGCTCTCCTCCATCACGACGCTGGTCACCGTCATCACCCTCATAATCCGGTTTAAATAGTAATCGCACATGGACAGCAATTCCAAACTGCCTGGCAAGGAAGTCCTTACGGAAGAACAGGGCTCCTCGCAATTTGACATAAAGAGCATCCTCTCCGTCGTCTGGGGACTCCGCTGGTGGATCATCCTCTCGGTGCTGGTCTGCCTCGTGGCGGCCTTCGCCTATATCAAGGTGACCCGCACCCAGTACACGGCGCAGAATACCATCGTGATTGTCAACCGAGACAACATGGGTTCTGCGGAAACTGCGCTGCTGAAGGATATTACGGGTATCACCAAGACCAGCAAGGCCGACAACGAAATGGCCATCCTGCGCTCCCGCACGCTGATGCAGCGGGTGGTGGAGCAGCTCGGCCTGAACTACGTCTACGGCCGCGACCGGATCGCCAAGCCCATCATCTTCGACCTCGATGCTTCGCCCTTCACGCTGATTTATGACGGCGAGGAGAATTTCCCCACCCCGGCCAACGCGGTGATCTCCTTTGTCCCCACCGACAGCGTCCACTTCCGCATCAAAGCCATCAAGCTTCAGCAGGGAAAGTATCCCTTTGAAGACAAGGAATATACCTTTGGCGAGGAAATTCCCCTCTGGGAACACAACTTCGCCATCCGGCCCACCGGCGTCACCCGTTTCGACTACGAAAAGACCTACACCGTCTCGATGCGCAGCTCGCTGCTGATGGCCAAGTCCCTGATGAAGAACCTGAATGTGGCCACCGTCGGGGCCAAGTCCTACACCCAGCCGGATGTCATCGCGCTGACCTACAAGGACATTCTTCCCAAGCGCTGCGAGGCGATCCTGGATGCCCTGATTTACCAGTACAACGAGGACGCCCGTTCCTTCCGCAACAAGTCCACCAACAATACCATCGCTTTCCTGGATGAGCGTCTGCAGACCATCTCCAAGGAGTTGGGGCAGATCGAGGGCCAGTACCAGCGGTACCGCCGTTCCCAGACCGTGGTGGACGTTTCCACGCAGTCCAGCCTCTCGCTGACCACCGACCAGCAGTATGAATCCGAACTGAACAAGGTCAACCTGCAGATCGAACTGCTGGGCATTATCCGCGAATATGTCGAGCACATGAACAATGCCCGCACGGTGATTCCGGCCAACATCGGAATTGCCGACACGGGACTCAATGCAACCATCAACCAGTACAACACGCTGGTCATGGAGCGCAACCGCATGGCGGCCAGCTCCAGCGACTCCAACCCGTTGGTGGTGGCGGCAGACCAGCAGATCAACGAGTTGCTCGTGAGCATCCGCGCCTCCGTCAAGAACCTGGAGAAATCCTACGGCCTGCAGAAATCCAATATTGAAAGCAAGCTGCGCGAAGGCAAGCGCCGCATCTCCAATATTCCGGAGCAGCAGCTCGCCCTCTCCACCTTCGAGCGCCAGCAGCAGATCAAGGAGCCGCTCTACATTCTGCTCCAGCAGAAGCGGGAGGAGGCCCTGATCGCCCTCTATTCCATCTCCGACCAGTGCAAGATCGTGGATCCGGCTGCCAATACGGCTTATCCTACCGCCCCGAACAAGAAGATGATTCTCCTGCTGGCCTTCCTGCTGGGCTTCATCATTCCGCCGGGCTGGTTCTACCTCAAGCAGATGATGCGCGTTTCGGTGGACGGCAAGACCGATGTCACCACGCGCACTTCGCTGCCGGTGATCGCCTCCATCCCGCTGACCGACGAGGCAGACCATCTGATCCGCCCGAACGGCCGCGACCCGCACGAAGAGGCGCTCCGCGTGCTGCGTTCCAACTTCCGCTACTACCCGTACCGCGTCTATCAGGTGCTCTCCTCCTCGCCGGGCGAGGGTAAGACCTTCATCGCCGCCAACATCGCCGCTTCGCTGGCCCACGCTGGCAAGAAGGTGCTGCTGGTCGGTGTGGACCTGCGCAAGCCGCGTCTGGGCCAGATGCTGGGCATCAAGAGCCATACGCACGGCGTAGTCTCCTACCTGATCCGCCGCACGAACGAGATTGAACCGCTGATCCAGCACGACCTGAACAATGTCGCCGGCCTGGATGTGATCTTTGCCGGCAGCGTGCCGCCGAACCCTTCCGAACTCATTGAGTCCGAGCGTATGAAGGAGTTTATCGGCAAGGTCAAGGAGATGCCTTACGACTACATCATCTTCGACAGCTCGCCGTACCTGCCGGTGGCCGATTCCGTGGTGATCAACTCCTATGTGGATGCCAACCTGCTGGTGGTCCGCTCGGGCGTGACGGCGCTGAAGTTCGTCTCCGAACTGGACAACATCGTGGCCCAGGGCAAGCTGAAGAATGTGGCTATCGTGCTCAACGGCATTGACATGTCTTCGCATACCTACGGCTACTCGAACGGCTACGGCTATGGCCACTACGGCTATGGCGGTTACGGCGGCCGCGGTACCTACGGCTATGGTTACGGCTATGGCTACGGTTTCGACGAGGCCAAGCTCAAGCAGACCAAGGTCCCCGAGAAGCTGAAAGACAAGATTGCCTTCTGGAAGAAGAAGCGCAAGAAGAAAGAGGCCGTCAACCCCGAGCATACTTCGACTGACAATGCCTGATTCTGAGGAAGATGTTCCGGTTTTTCGCCAATAGAAACCACTATTCGTTTGCGGACATCGGACTCCGCTGCGACGTTCACTCCCATATTCTCCCCGGTGTCGATGACGGCGCCGGGGAGTTTGCGGATTCCGTGGCCATCCTGCGCGCCATGCACGCGAAAGGGGTGGAGCGCTTTATCCTGACGCCCCACGTCTCCACCATGTTCCCCAACAAGGCGGCCGAGCTGCGCCTGCGCTTCGACCACCTGGTGGCCACGCTGCCCGAGGACCTGGCCGGGAAGATTTCCCTGCACCTGGCCTCGGAGTATATGATGGACGAGTATTTCGATTCGCTGACGGACCTGCTGCACTACAGCAATCAGCACATTCTCGTGGAGATGTCCTACGGTGTCCGCAGCCCCGGGCTGCTGGAGACCATTTTCCGGCTGGTGCAGGACGGCTTTACGCCGGTGCTGGCCCATCCGGAGCGCTATATCTTCTATTTCGGCGGCAAAAAGCGGCCGCGCGGGGTGGAGGAGCTGGAGCAGTTGCAGGAGATGGGGTGCAAGTTCCAGCTGAATATCCAGTCGCTCTCGGGCGCCTACGGCCCCGATTCGCTGGCCAACCTGAAGTATTTCCTGGACCACGACTGGTATTCGTTCGTGGCGAGCGACATCCACGCCGCGCGCCAGATGGCCCGCTATGCGGATTTCAAGGTTTCTCCCGCCCAGTTTGAGAAGGTCAGGGAGTTAGCCCAGAATAACGAGATGCTTTTCTAGGAGCCGCCTTGGCTTCGCGGCAATAGCTTCGCTCGGACGAAAAAGTCCTTGCTTCGCTATTGCGCGTCTCCGCCATGCGGCGGCTTATGAAACCTTCTTACAGTTTAAAGGTGTCCTTCAGGCCGGTGACTTTGTTGTAGCCGCCGTTCTTGCTGTCTTTGAAGAAGTAGCCCAGCCGCTCAAACTGGACAGCGATGCCGCTGGCGTCCTTCAGCAGGTCGGGTTCCGCGTAGCAAACCTCCTTCACGACGAGGGAATCCGGGTTGAGATAGCTCTTATAATCCACGCCTTCAGGAAGTTCGCCCATCTTCTCCTCGGTGAAGAGGCGGTCGAAGAGGTTGACGCGGATCTTCTCGCTGTGCGTAGCCGATGCCCAGTGGATCGTGCCCTTGACGGAGCGCCACTCGCCCGCGCCCGGCTTGCTGGTGGGGTCGTAGGTGCAGTGGATCTCGGTGACGTTGCCCTCGGCGTCTTTCTGGAAGCTGACACACTTGACAATATAGGTGTATTTCAGGCGGACTTCGCCATCGGGTTTCAGGCGGAAGTACTTCTTGGGCGCATCCTCCATGAAGTCGGCGCGCTCGATATACATCTCCTTGGTGAAGGGAACGCGGCGGAAGGGGCCTTCCGGCGCCTCCGGGTTGAGCGGGGCGTTGAACCACTCCACTTCGCCCTCCTTCCAGTTGTCAATCACCAGTTTGACCGGGTCGATCACGGCCATGTAGCGGTTGGCGCGGCGGTTCAGGTCGTCGCGGACGCACCACTCGAGCAGCGAGAGGTCAATGATATTGTCCCGCTTGGCCACACCCACCTTCTCGGCAAAGGCGCGGATGCTCTCCGGCGTGTAGCCGCGGCGGCGCAGACCGCAGATGGTCGGCATGCGCGGGTCGTCCCAGCCATCCACATAGCCATTCTTCACCAGTTCCAGCATCTTGCGCTTGCTCATCACCGTGTGGGTGAGGTTCAGGCGGGCAAACTCGTACTGGTGCGAGGGGAAGATCTCGAGCTTCTCGATAAACCAGTCGTAGAGCGGCCGGTGCACGTCGAACTCGAGGGTACAGATGGAGTGGGTGATATGCTCTATGGAGTCGCACTGGCCGTGGGTGTAGTCGTACATCGGGTAGATGCACCATTTGTCCCCGGTGCGATGATGATGCGCGTGTTTGATGCGGTAGAGGATAGGGTCGCGGAACATCATGTTGGGATGTGCCATGTCTATCTTGGCGCGGAGTACCTTGGCCCCGTCGGGATATTTGCCGTCACGCATCTCGCGGAAGATCCTGAGGTTCTCTTCGGGGGTGCGGTTGCGCCAGGGGCTCTCCTTGCCCGGAGTCTCCACGGTGCCGCGTCCCGCGCTGATCTCTTCCTGGGTCTGGTCGTCCACATAGGCCAGGCCGCGCTGGATGAGTTCTTCGGCCCAGGCATAGAGCTGGTCGAAGTAGTCGCTCGCATAGAGTTCCTTATCCCAATGGAAACCCAGCCAGGCAATGTCTTCCTTGATGGAATCCACATACTCGGTG
>JAFYEZ010000005.1 GCA_017544005.1 Bacteroidales bacterium | reverse complement strand
CTCACTGATGCACTCGTCAAAAAATTGTCCCCGAACCCATTATGGGGACACTACGGGGACAAAAATGAAAGAGTATAACTGCTATCTGCTTGATTTACAAGATAGTAGGAAATGCATCTATTTCCCGGGCGGAAAGATGGAACCGGGCGAAACACCGGAAGCAGCCCTGGTCCGCGAGATCCGTGAAGAGCTCTCGGCCGATATCCGGGTTGAGCGCTTCTTCCGGACCATCGAATGGGATTATCCCGATTTTCACCTGACGATGCACTGCTATCTCAGTGCGCTCGTCGGCGACCTCCACCTGAACGAGCACGAAGCGGCCCGTTGGCTCAGCCCCGCCGATCTCGACTCTGTCCGCTGGCTCCCCGCCGACCTCCAGCTCCTTCCCCCGCTGCGTGCGCTCCTCTCAGAAGGAATCTGACGAAGGATTGTTTGCAGAATCAAAGAAAAGCATTACTTTTGTCTCGAGAAATAAGCCGCGGCTACGATGAGGTAATTCGCGAAGTGCAAAGTCCCCGCCTCGAGCCTCACCTTCGGGTAAAAATCTATCGCGTTTTCTTGGGGCAAGTTTAAAGGATGCTTTTCGGAGCATCCTTTTCTTTATCCTTCAATAGCAGTTATGCAGTATTGGACCTTTTCGTGATTGCTTCGCCTTATTCCAACGGTCATCCTCACAGATCCAATTCCAGGACAGTCGTAGCGCATAATTATTATCTTGTTGAATGGCTTTTGATTTGCATTGTCTTTAGCTGGATCTTCTCCGATCTTCTTTGCATTGGTCAAAATCGCATCGAGTTGAAGAACTGCAAGCGTAGAAAGATAAGATCTGGATGCATGCGTGCATGTTTCAGTGACAGAGACAAAGCGGATGTTGATGTACTCTTTCAAAGAAAGGTTGAAACGCTTTAAAGACGGATTGGCTATTCTCCATTCTCTATAATAATTAGAAATGATTTTTCTTCGGGTGATTATGTCTTCCTGTTTGTTTCCAGTCGGGATTACCATAGATATACAATTGATTGAGAGAAAATACATTCACGAGTGAACGTATTGTTCTCAGGTTTTTAGATAGAGATAATTGTGAAGGGAGCCGCTTTCGAGAAGCGAAAGGCTTACTGCTCCTGATTTCGATACCGGCCGATTCGACGACCAGGTTCTTGCGTGTAGCAAAGATACGTATTCATCCGTACCAGTGCAAACTATTCCGCCGGAGCGGATGCGGGGCAGGGGGCACAGTGTCGCAAAGGCTGCTCGCAGACGGCTGCCGCCTTGCTCGAAACTCCTCCCTTTTAGTCGGCTTCGCCGCCTAACGGTCGTCAGACAAGTTCTCGCACGGGACGGCGGCATCCCAGCCTGCTCGACTCTCCGCCTTTGCTCCGGTGCCCACCGCTCCCGCATCGCGCCTCCGTCGGATCGCGCTGGCTCCCCGCCGGCCTCCAGCTCATAATACTCCCGTTTATCCGGGTCGGAAATCTGTATCAGTGTCCTGTACTGTGTCCAGTTCAATTGCGAACGCAGCGCGTTCGCATTTGGGTATGTGCGAGAGTCCGGAGTGAGCGGAGCGAACGGAGTCCCCGGCGAGGGTGTGTCGCCCCGGTGCGAGTGGCGATCTCATTTCTAATAAATACGTATCTTTGTCTATTAGATTTATTCGCCATGAAAAGAATTCTATCGACCTTTATAGGAATACTGCTGGTATCGGCCCTTATGGCACAGGGACAGGTTTCCAACCTGAAGACCATCCCCTTCTCGGATATTCGGGGAGTCAGCGTTGGAAATGTTCAGGATGAGGCGGCGGGAACGGGCGTGACGGTGTTCCGCTTTACAGTTCCGGGACGTGCAGCGGTAGAAATCTTTGGCGGCGGTCCGGCATCCAGGGAAACGGAAGTGATTGCTGTAGAACGGAACCACCCGTTCAATGCTCTAGTCTTCTCGGGAGGATCGGCCTATGGACTGGCGGCATCGGGCGGCGTAGCGCGCTGCCTGGAAGAGCACGGTGTGGGATACGAGACCGGCATCGCCCTGGTACCCCTCGTATGCCAAAGTTGCATATACGACCTGGGGTATCGAAGCGCCACTGTTCGGCCAGACGAAAAGATGGGCTATACGGCCTGTGAGGCCTCATTTGCGGCCAACGATCCCCGTAGCGGAAGCGTAGGTGCCGGGACAGGTGCCACCGTAGGGAAAGCAGCCGGAATGGCCCTGGCCCAGAAAGCCGGCATCGGGTATGCCGCCGTTCAGATGGGGTCTCTCCAGATAGGAGTAGCCGTGGTCCTGAACAGTTACGGAGACATCTATTACCAGGGAAAGAAAATAGCCGGAATGCAATCCAAGGAGGCCGATTCCTACACTACCCTGCTTCAGACAGCCGAAGAGAACCTGTTTATCAGCACGCCCTCCGGCACCACAAACACCACCCTTGTAGCCGTATTCACCAACGGGGATTTCACCCCTGCCCAGCTCAAGCACCTCTCCCAGATGGCATCGGCCGGCCTTGCAAGAAGTATTAATCCCGCCTTTACCACGGCCGATGGAGACACCGTTTATGCCATCTCCGTCGGACCTGATGAAGAAAAAGTACCGGCCAACCTGGATGCCGTGGGAGCCCTTTCGGCCAGTTTGGTGGAAGAGGCTATAGCAGACGCCGTTTACTCTGCCGGACGCTCCATATGCTGCCCTTAGCAGGGAAAACCTAGCCGCGGTCGCCCAGGGCTTCGAGTCCGGCGGGAGTCATCTCGCCGGATGCGGTCAGGCGGCGGCAGCGGGCGATGTTGCTCTCGCTCCAGGGGCTTCCCTTGCGGCGGGGCGTAAAGCGCTGGACGGGTTTCCCGTCGTCGATCCGTTTCAGGGTGCTGTCGATCCAGCCGAAGCAGAGGGCGACCTCTACGGCGTCCTCGTAGCGGATTACGCCTGGGTAGGGCGCCGGGGAACGGTTGACCCGTAGCCAGAAGCAGGAGACCCTGCCGTGGTTCTCCTGATACCAGCGATAGAGTTCCTCCCGGGAGTGAATCTCCAGCAGATTGGTGACTTCCACGGCTACTGGGCCTGGAGAACGGCGTCGCAGACTTCGCCCACGGTGACGGGGGCGGGGGCTCCGTCGGGGAAGTGCATCTGGAATTTCTCCTCGGCGGCCAGCGAGAGCAGCAGCATGGTGAGGGAATCGATGCCGAGTTCCCTCACCAGTTCGGTGCTGAATGATACGTTGGTCAGGTCCGTGTTGGGGCGGATTACGCCGATAATCTCCTTCAGACCTTCAAAAATCTGTTCCTTGGTCATACGCGTGCTACTTTCATACTGCCCGTACGCTTGAAATCCTCCGTGCGGACAGTGACTTTGCGAATCTGATGGGTGGTGGGAAGGGTGGCGTTGATCTTGCCGACCAGGGCCTTCATATAGGCTTCAACCTCTTCCCAGGGCTTGCCGTCGAAGGCCGGCATGAAGGGGAGGATCTCCACGGCGATGACTGGGCTGCCGTTCAGGTCGTCTTCCTTCACCATGGCGTCGCGGACGCACGGGTCGGCATAGAACGGCTCCTCGAGGCTCTCCGGGCTCACGTTTTCTCCATTCGAGAGAATAATCAGGTTCTTGATGCGGCCGGTGATGTAGAGGAAGCCCTCTTCATCGAAACGGACCAGGTCGCCGGTGCGGAGCCAGCCGTCGGGGGTGAGGGCCTCGGCCGTCTTCTCGGGATCTTTGTAATAGCCGGAGAAGACATTGTCTCCCTTAACCCAGAGTTCACCGTCCACCACCTTGGTTTCCTGGCCGGGGTAGATGCGGCCGATCGAGGTGGGCTTCTCCACGGCGTCGGCGTTGGCGGAGGTCAGGTTGGCGGTCTCCGTGAGGCCGTAGTCGAAGCAGAACTCAACACCGAGCTTGGTGAAGATATCCACCAGGCGCGGCGGAACGTTGGCGGCACCGGAGATAATCATCCGGAGCGCGCCGCCCAGGAACTGCGGACCGTACATCTTGACGAGGCCGCTCAGAATATCGCAGATACCGGGCACGATCACGAGAATAGTCGGCTTGAGGGCGGGCAGTTTGCCGATGGTGGCCTTCATATCCTCGCAGGTGAAGAGCAGGTTACCGGTGTAGAAGCAGCCCATCGTGCCGGCAATCAGGCCGAATACGTGACTCAGCGGGAGGAGGGCGATATAGCGGTGCACGCCAATCACCTTTCCCGGCTTGAAGATGGCGTTGTAGTTGCCGCGCATCAGGGCCCGGTGGCTCAGCACGGCGCCCTTCGGCGTGCCGGTGGTACCGCCGGTAAAGAAGATGGCAGCGGGGCTCTCCGGATCAATATCAGCAGCGGGAGCGGCCGTGTCGGCGATGGAAGCGGCGGGGAGCACTTTGACCCCCTGCAACTTGGCGGTCAGGGGCATGAATTCTTCGCGCACGAAAATGGCGGCGATGTCAAACTTCATGCAGGAGCCCACGACGGCCATCTCCGGGAGCGATGCGGGGAAATTCATGGCCACGTAGCCGGCCGAAGTTACGGCGAGGAAAAGCTCGATGGCATCCTGGCTGTTGCGGTCGAAGATGGCAATATGGGACCCCTTCGGGAGACCGAGCGTCTGGATGAAGGCGCGGCGGCGGGCTACCCGTTCACCGAGTTCTTTGTATGTAAGGGTATTGACAGTGTCAGAGAGCGCGGGCATATCTGCATATTCCCGGGTAAACCAGTCCACAAACCGGCCCATGGTGGGAAGGTAGGGAATCCGTTCGAATTCCTCCTTCGGAAGCATTCTGTAAAAATATTCCTGATTGGTCATGATCGTAGTGTATTAGAGTTCTTTGACGTAGGAGCGGCGGCGCTGGTAGGGCTGCGGGTTGTAGTCTCCGAAGAGGGTCTGCACCTTGTGGTTCTCCTCCAGCTGCGGGTTGAGCAGCATGCGCTTGATGCCCAGTTTGATGAAATTCTCATGCAGGTACTTGAACATCAGCAGGGCGGCGCCTTTGGCCTGGTATTCCGGCAGTACGCCGATCAGCAGCCCTTCTGCGATGTGATTCCGGCGGGGATTGAGCTGCGGCAGGATATGGAGCCAGCCCAGGGGGAAGATGCGTCCCTTGGCCTTGCGGACGCCGGCGCTGATGTGGGGCATCGTGACGGTGAAGGCCACGAGTTTGTCCTCCTCGTTCACCACGAAGGCCACCATATCTTTGTTCAGCACCGGGGCGTACTGGCGGACATAACTGTCAATCTGCTCCTCGGAGAGCTTGCTGTATTCGTAGAGGCCGGCGAAGGCGTCGTTCAGCACGTGGAACATCTCGCGGCCGCGGCGGGCCATCTGCTTCATGTTGGCGGCGCGATAGATCCGCACGCCGTAGCGCTTCTCCACCAGGGAGGCATACTGCATCATGGGCGGCAGCTGGTCGGAGAAATCCACGTAGCGCTGGGTCCAGTCCACATCTTTGGTGAAGCCCAGCCTCTCGAGATATTCGCCGTAGTAGGGGTAGTTGTAAATGACGGTGAAGGGGCTTTCATTCTCGAAACCCTCCACCAGCAGGCCTTCGCGGTCCATGTCGGTGAAGCCCAGCGGCCCCTTGATCTTCCGGGCCCCGCGGGCGCGGCCCCATTCGACGACCGCGTCAATCAGCGCCCGGGCCACCTCGAAATCCTCCACAAAGTCAATCCAGCCGAAGCGGACGGTCTTCTCGTTCCACTTCTCGTTGGCCTTGTGGTTAATGATGGCGGCCACGCGGCCTACCACCTCCCTGCCGCGCAGGGCCAGGTAGAGTTCGCGTTCACAAAACGAAAGAGAGGGATTCTTGGGTCCGAGCGAGGCGTATTCATCGCCCTCGAAAGCGGGTACCCACTTGTCACATTTTTTATAAAGATCCAGCGGAAAGTGAATGAACCGCCGGAGCATCCGTTTTCCCTTTACGGGAACAAGGGTCAGTTCTTGCATCTTTGCGTATTGAAAGTGCAAAGATACAAAAAAAACGCCTCCGGGGTACGGAGGCGCTCTTTTGGGTCAGGTTCAACGAGTTAGAAGGTGAACTTGATGCCGAGGCCGATGCCCCAGAGACCCGGAGCGAAAGCGCCGTCAGCCGTGCTGACAACGATGCGCGGGCGATAGTCGAGGGAGATAGCGATCGGAGCGACCGGAATCTTGTATTCCAGACCCACGACACCTTCGATACCGAGCGCGAGGACCTTGTTGCCGACAGCAGCCACGATACCAGGACCGTAGTAGAGCACGAAGCCGTCAGCGATGACCGGAACGTTGAACTCGTAAGCGACGTCGCCGCCGATGCTGTTATCCCATGCATAAGCGAGGGTACCCTCGATGGCGGAACCGCCGAAGTTGCGCTTTACGGTAAGACCACCGAGGTCGCCACCACCGCGGAGACCGACTGCCCAGTTATAATCCTGAGCGAAAACCGAAACAGATGCAATGAGCAGAGCTGCTGCGAGGAAGAATTTTTTCATAGGTTAAGTATTAATCGGTTAAACAATTCCGTGTTTTTGCGAAGGGCAAAGATACAACTTTTTTCTTTAGTCCGATATTTCGTCCGGAAGCCGGAAGTCGCCCGAAGCCACGCGGCGCAGGGCGGTGAGGTAGGCGCCGGAATGCAGGGCGATTCCCAGGTCGCGCGCCAGCGAGCGGATGTAGGTTCCCTTGCTGCAGCGGATACGGAGCAGCGCCTCGGGACCCGGAACCTCACTGCGGGCGGCTGTATGAAAGTTCTTTACGTTGCGTACCACCTCCGATACGTGTACCGCCTCGGCCTGTGGCCCCTCGGCCTCTCCGGCCTCGCGCCAGTCCAGCAGTTCGATGGAGCGAATGACGATGTGCGCCGTGCGGAGTTCCACCTCCTCGCCGGCGCGGGCGAATTCGTAGGCCCGGAAACCGCCCACCATCTTGGCGGAGTACATGGGCGGCACCTGCTCCTGCTCGCCGATAAAACCTTGCAGGGCGGCCTCCAGTCCTTCGCGTGTGAGATGGTCGTAGGGGAAGAACTGATCCACCGGCTGCTCCAAGTCGTAGGAGGCGGTGGTGGCGCCAAAGGCAATGCGGGCCAGATATTCCTTCTCATGGGCCTGCAGCGTCTCGGCAATCTTGGTGGCGCGTCCCACGCAGACAATCAGCAGCCCGGTGGCCATCGGATCCAGCGTGCCCGCGTGGCCCACCTTCAGCTTGTGGGTGTGGAAATGCTTCTGCAACTGGAATTTAATCTTGCGGACCAGGTCCGCGGAGGTCCAGCGCAGCGGTTTGTCTATCGGAATCAGAATGCCTTCCGGATAATCCTCGATGCTGTGCGAGAGGCGGCCTTCGCAATACTCGAGGGCTGTCTCCACCGGGCATCCGGTCAGGATATAGGGGTTCAGTTCCAAACTATCGGCAGGGAATCTTGTCTATGCGGCGCTGGTGGCGTCCGCCTTCAAACTGGGCGTCGTTCCAGGCGCGCACGATGGCCTCCGCCGTCTCCACCGGAATGAACCGGCCGGGCAGGCAGAGTACGTTGGCGTTGTTGTGCTGCTTGGCCAGCGCACCGAGTTCGGGGGTCCAGCAAAGGGCGGCCCGCACCCCGGGATGGTGGTTGAGGGTCATGTTGATGCCGTTGCCCGAACCGCAGATGGCAATCCCGCAGGCCACCTCGCCTGCCTCTACGGCGTAGCCCAGCGGATGGGCGGCATCGGGATAGTCCATACTCTCCTCACTGTAAGTGCCGAAATCCTTGATGGCGTAGCCCAGCGACTCTACGAGCGGCTTGAGCGCCTCTTTCATGGCGTAGCCGGCGTGATCCGCCGCCATGCCCAGAATCGGTTTGTCGTTTGCCATAATGCGTTATTTTGCGTTGAGAATCCGAATGGCGCGGTCGATCCGGAAGCCCGTCTCGTCGCGGCCGATAATCTGCATGATGTCGGAAACGCCCGGACCTTTGGATTCGCCCACCAGGAAGAGGCGCAGGGTGTTCATCACCTTGCCCATGGACCAGCCCCGGAAGGTGATCAGGTCGTGCAGCAGTTCGTCAATATGTTCTTTGTCAAACGGTTTGAGTCCCTTGAGGAAGCGGGAAACCTCGGGCAGAATGGCGGGCACTTCCTCCTTCCAGAACTTGGCCACAGAGGCCTCGTCGTAGGTTTTGGGCGGCTCGAAGAAGAAGGCGGTGAGCCCCCAGAGTTCGTGGGCAAAGTGGGCGCGTTCCTTCATCAGGTCCAGCACCGCACCGATGTATTCGTCGTTGAATCCCTCCAGGTGCTCGGCGTTGAGCGCGCGGAATTCAGCAATCAGCTCCGCCCGGTCGCGGCGGCGCAGGTACTCCTGATTGAACCATTTGGCCTTGTCAAAGTTGAAGCGGGCACCCGATTTGACCACCCTCTCCAGCGAGAAGGCCTCCACCAGTTCGGGCAGGGTGAAGAGTTCCTGCTCGGTGCCCGGATTCCAGCCGAGCATGGCCAGCAGATTCACGAAAGCCTCCGGATAATAACCGTCTTCACGGTAGCCGCGGGAGACTTCGCCCTCTGCGCTCACCCAGCGGAGCGGGAAGACGGGGAAGCCCATCTTGTCGCCGTCGCGTTTGCTCAGCTTGCCCTTGCCGTCCGGCTTGAGCAGCAGCGAAAGGTGGGCGAAGTTCGGACGGGTGTCCTGCCAGCCGAAGGCTTCGTAGAGCAGGTAATGCAGCGGAAGAGAGGGAAGCCACTCCTCGCCGCGGATGACGTCCGTCACCTCCATCAGATGGTCGTCCACGATATTGGCCAGGTGGTAGGTGGGGAGTTCGTCGGCCTTCTTCCAAAGCACCTTGTCGTCCAGCGTGCAGGCGTTCACGGTGATATGGCCGCGGATGAGGTCGTCCATCTCCACCAGTCTCTCCGGATTGATCTTGAAGCGGATGGTCCAGTCGTTGGTCTCCACCAGCCGGCGCACCACCTCTTCCGGAGAGAGCGTCAGGGAGTTCTTCAGGGAGAGGCGCGTTTCGTGGTTGTAGGTGAAGGTGCGCTTTTCCGCCTCGGCGGCGGCCCGCAGGGCGGCCAGCTCCTCGGAACTGTCAAAGGCATAGTAGGCAAAGCCTTTCGAGACCAGCTCTTCGGCATATTTCCGGTAGATGTGGCGGCGCTGCGACTGGCGATACGGTGCGTGGGGATGCTTTTCCGAAGGGGTTTCCACCACGTGGCCTTCGGCATCGACGCCCTCGTCGGGCAGGATGCCGCACCAACGGAGCGCCTCGATGATGTACTCCTCGGCGCCCGGCACGAACCGGTTGGAGTCGGTATCTTCAATCCGGAGGATAAAGTCACCTCCGACCTGCTTGGCATACAGATAATTATACAGTGCAGTCCGGACGCCGCCCATGTGGAGCGGACCGGTCGGGCTGGGCGCGAAACGGACTCTTCTTTTCTTTTCGGTCATGATGAATATCGGTTCTTCTTATTCAGACTGTTGTGCTTCAATCAGCCGTTCGCGGCGGTTGTACGCCGCCTCTTCGGCCATCTGGTTGAGTTCTTCCTGGGTGGTCACGATCAGCGAAGGAACGCCTTCGAAGGCCTGCTTGCGGTTGATCCGGATCTCCTCCTGCGGATAGACGGGGGTTCCGTGTTTGGGCGCTGCGCTGGCGGCCGTGACGGAAATCACGTTCTTGCGGCGCTGCGAGAGGACCGGCAACTGGGTCATCGCAAAACCGGTGGCGATGACGGTGACGCTGATCTCTTCTCCCATCGAATCGTCGCGCACCAGACCGCGCTTGAAGACGCCGGTACTGCCGATCCGCGCCCGGACCTCCTCCATAATCTGCCGGAGTTCTTCCGTGCTGGGTGCGTACCCGTCCTCACCGCTGCCGGTGATGTTGACGATGGCGTTCTTGGCGGTCGAAAGGTCGATATTGTTGAGCAGGGGCGACTGCAGGGCAATCTCCACGGCCCTGACGGCGCGGTTCTCCCCGCTGGCGCGGCCCATACCCATCATGGCGACTCCGCTGTTGGACATCACGCGTTTGACATCGGCGAAATCGGCGTTGATGAAACCTCTCTTGGTAATGACCTCTGCAATACTCTTGACAGCCGTGCAGAGCACCTCGTCGGCCATATGGAAAGCGGAAAAAATGTTCAGGTCGGGGTAGATGTCGTAGAGCTTCTGGTTGTCGATGATCAGGATGCTGTCCACCTGGCCGTTGAGGTCCTTGATGCCCTCAATGGCGCGCTCCATCGCCTCTTCGCCTTCGTCCCGGAAGGGGAGGGTGACAACGCCTACGGTCAGTTTGTTGGCCTTGCGTGCGACTTCCGCGATAATCGGCGCCGCTCCGGTGCCGGTACCGCCGCCCATTCCGCAGGTGATGAAGGCCATCTCGACCTTTCCCTTGAAGAGTTGCGAAATCTCCTCGATGGAGGACTCAGCGGCCTTGCGGCCCACGGAGGCCTCTGTTCCGGCACCCAGGCCCTTTTCGCCCAGTTGCACCTTGCGGGTGACGGGGCTGGCTTCGAGCGCCTGGCTGTCCGTGTTGCAGATCGCGTAGTTCACATCTTTGATGCCCTGTTCCTGCATATAGTTGACGGCATTGCCGCCGCCACCGCCCACGCCGATCACCGTGATGATGTTGGGCGAGGATTCCCAATCGGAAGGAATGAAGGAAGGATGAATGGTCGTGCTCATAGTCTTGTCTCCTTATACATTATCGCCTGCATCGCTGTCTCCGAACAGGGTTCCCATAAACTTGTTGAATCCGGCCAGGCCGTTGCCCTTCTCTTTCCGGGGCTTCTCTTTCTTCGGTTCCGGAGCCGGTTTGGCGGCTGCAGGCTCCGCAGCGACGGGTTCGGCAGCGAACTTCTCCGCCTTTTCGACTCTCTCGACCCGCTCCACCTTGTCGGCCTTCTTCCTCTCGGGTTCACTGAAGCGGAATCCACCCGAGAGCGGAGCTTCCGGACGCTGTGCCGCATTCAGCGTGGTGGAGAGCCTGGGCTCGTAGAACTCGAGCAGCAGACCCACCACGGTGGAGGAAACGGTATCGAGCGCGGCCTCTACGGAGTCGTCGGCGATGGCGCTGCGGGGAGCTGCCAGGCGGACCTTGCGGCCCAGGATGGCGCCGGCCAGAAGCGGCAGGTGGTTCAGGTAGGCCGTTCCGCCCGTGATGACTACGCCGGCCGGAATCCGGGTGCCGTATTCGCTGTTGTCGATCAGGTATTTGACGGCGTCCAGAATCTCGCTCATGCGGGCCTCGATGATGCGGGTCAGCAGGAGCAGGTCCACGCTGCCCTCTACGTTGCCCTCTTCGCCCACCAGTTCCAGCATCTTGCCGTCGGGCACCTTCTCCTCGAGACAGGAGCCGTTGGCGAGCTTGGTGGTCTCGGCCCAGGTGGCGGTGAAGTTCGTGAGGTTCTTGATGTCGTTGGTGATGCTCTCGCCGGCGAAGGGAATCACGAAGGCGTCACGGATGACGTTCTCCTTGACAATCACCACTTCGGTGAGATCCTTGCCGATATCCACCAGCGCCACGCCGTTGTCCATCTCCTGGGCCGTGAGCACCGCGCGGGCGGAGGCGACGGGGGAGAAGATGGCCTTGCGGATGGAGAGCGAGCACTCGGAGAGCACGCTGCGGCGTTTGTCCAGCTGCTGTTTCTTGCCGATGATCAGTTTGAAGTAACCGTCCAGCACGCTGCTGCGGATTCCTTCGAGGTCGCTGCCGGAGAGGCCGATCTGGTCGTCCACGTTGTAGGACTGCGGTGCCACCTCAAGGATGCTGTCGCCGCCTGCGGCACGGGTGTACTGTTCGGCGATCATCCGCTTGACATCCTCCATGCTGATGCGGCGGTTGGGGTCTTTCTGTTTGTCGCGCGCCTCGGCATCGGTGGTCCGGATAAACTTGCCGGAGATGCTGACCACGGCGCTGGAGATGGTCTCTCCGATGACCTGTTCGGCCTTGCGGATCATGGGATTGAGGATCCGGCTGACCTGGTAGTCGTTGAAAATCTCGCCGTATCGGATACCGGTTGCCTGGGCGGATTCGTAGTGGACCACGTGGACGCGTCCGTCCCGTTTCTCACCGACTGCCACGGCAATTTTTCCGGAGCCGAAATCGACGGCTGTTACGTAAGTGCTCATATCTCGTTGTGTATTATTTGCAAACGATTTGGTCTTTGAATTTCAGGTTGACGCTGCGGTAGGGTTTGTGCCCCTCGAGCGGTGCGATGATTCGGTAGTAGCGGCTGATCTTGTCGAACTTCTCCTGCAGGTTGTCAGCCCGCCCGAAGATGAACTTCTCCTCGCCGCTGTTCATATAGAGAACCAGGTCTCCGCCCGGCTCCACATCGATCTGGGCCACCTGGCGGTGCCAGAAGTCGTGTTCCTCGATATAGCGTCCCAGCGCCAGCAGATCCTGCAGCCACTGCATGCCGCCCGCCGTGCGGGGACGTCCCTGGTACTGACTGCCCAGCTGCAGGGGAATCGCGCCCGTGACGACCGGCACGTCGGCCGGGTTGCGGAGCGGGAAAAGGTAGCCGGAGGGGTCGCTGTAAAAGGCGTTGTTCGCGCAGAGCAGGCGCAGCGCGGCCCGGCGGTGGCGTACGTCAATGATCACGGTGCCGTCCGCCTTGCAGTAGGCCTGGTTGTCCAGGATTTCACCGCACTGGGCGAGCGTCTGCTCGATGCCGCAGAGGTCGATCGAATCGGCCTTGCAGCCCACCAGGCTCCCTTCGCCGCCGATCAGGCCGTAAATATCGTCTTTGGCAATCAGGTTGCTGCCGTCCCCCTTGATGTCGATGCGGACCTCCTTGCATGCCACCTGTGCACGCTCCTTCTGCGCCATGCGCCCGACGAAGTAGAGATAACTACCGCCGAGCCCCGCGACGCCGAGGAGAATCAGGATGGTGAGGAGGACTTTTTTCAGCATAACGTACGGAGGTATTGTTCGATGGGTTCGATAAAACGGTCGATGTCCCCGGCCCCGAAGGTAATCAGGCAGTCCAGCTTGCGGGCGGCCAGGTGCGCCATGAGGTCTTCCTTGGCGACAAGCTGCTTGTCGGCGAGGGTTACCTTGTTGAGAATCATCTCGGAGCAGACGCCCGGAATGGGGAGCTCGCGTGCCGGATAGATGGGCAGCATGATCAGGGCGTCCAGCTGGCTGAGCGCCTCGGCGAATTCATCGGCGAAATCGCGCGTACGGGTATAGAGGTGCGGCTGGAAGATGCCGCAGAGCTTGCGACCGGGGAAGATATTGCGGATCGAGGTGATGGCCGCCTTGATCTCGTTGGGATGGTGGGCGTAGTCATCCACGTAGGCAATTATCGGGGTGTTGAGGTGGATGTCGAAGCGGCGCTTCACTCCGCTGAAGGTGGCCACGGCGGCGCGCACCGCATCGGGGCCCGTGCCGTGAAGCAGGGCCACGGCCGATGCCGCCACGGCGTTTTCTACGTTTACCCAGCCCGGGATGCCAACGCTCCAGTGCGGGAAGCGTCCCATCGGGGTATTCAGGGTGAAATCGAACCGGCCGCCGTCGATGGGGACGATATCGGAGGCGTAGAAGTCGCAGGGCGTGTCATAGGCGTAGCGCCAGACGCGGGCCTTCACCCCCTCCGTCGGGAGTTCCACCCCTGCCTTGACCACAAGGGCCCGGCTTACCTGCGCGGCAAAGGCCCCGAAGGCCTCCAGCAGGTGGCTGCGGTCGTTGTAAATATCCAGGTGGTCGGCGTCGGTGGCGGTCACCACGGCGATCTCGGGGAAGAGCTGGAGGAAGGAGCGGTCAAATTCGTCTGCTTCCGCCACGAGCACCTTGCGGGTGCTTAGCAGCAGGTTGGTGTCGTAATTCTTGGAGATTCCGCCCAGAAAGGCGTTGCAACCGCCTTCGGCCTGGGTGAGAATGTGGGCCAGCAGGGTGCTGGTCGTGGTTTTTCCGTGGGTGCCGGAAACGGCGAGACATTCCTGGCCGCGGGCAATTTCGCCGAGCGCGCGACTCCGTTTGCAGAGGGCATAACCCTTCTCGCGGATGTAACGGAACTCGCCGAGGTCTTCCGGAACGGCCGGGGTGTAAATCACAAAGGTCTCCTCCACGGCGGCGGGGACAGCGGCGGGATTGTCGTCGTAATGGATGGCGATTCCCTCCTTCTCCAGGGCGGCCGTCAGGGCTGACGGAGTCCGGTCATAGCCGGAGACGGCGTAACCCGCGTGGTGGAAATAGCGGGCGATGGCGCTCATGCCGATGCCGCCGATTCCCAGGAAATAATAGTTCTTATAGTTGCCCATCGCTATCGTTCTTTAACCAGTTTGAGGACCTCTTTCGCAATCACCTCGCCGGCATCCTTGCGGGCCAGTTTGAGGATATTCTCTTCCAGAGAGGCAATCTCCGCAGGGTTGTTCAGCAGCTCCTCCGCCACGCCCATCAACTTTTCGGGCGCCTCGGCATCCTTCACCATCCGCGCGGCACCCTTGGAAACCAGGGCCATGGCATTGTGGGTCTGGTGGTCCTCCGCCACATTGGGCGAAGGTACGAAAATCGTGGCTTTTCCGGCCACGCAAAGCTCGGAAATGGTGCCGGCTCCGGCCCGGGAGACAATCACGTCGGCCACGGCATAGGCCAGGTCCATCCGGCGGATGAAGTCGTAGTGGTGTACATTGGCCGCCGGATGTGCCGCCACGAAGGCGTCCACGGACTCCTTGTAATACTTTCCGCACTGCCAGATTACCTGGAAGCCGGCCCGGTCGCCGCCGTTCTCAATCCAGCGCATCAGGGTCTGGTTGAGGGTGCGGCAACCGAGGCTGCCGCCCACCACGAAGAGGGTCTTCTTCTGCGGATCCAGACCGTAGAAGCGGTAGCCCTCCTCCCGCTGGGCTGCGGTCGGACGGTTGATTTCCGCGCGGATCGGATTGCCGGTCAGGATGATGCGGTCCTTCGGGAAGAACTTTTCCATTCCCTCATAGGCGGTGCAGATGGTCTTGGCCCGGCGTCCCACGATCTTGTTGGTCAGTCCGGCATAGGAATTCTGCTCCTGGATCAGGGTGGGGATGCCGTGGTGCGAAGCGCTCCAGAGAAGCGGGGCGCTGGCAAATCCGCCGACCCCCACCGCGACGTCGGGCTGGAATTCCTTCAGAATCTTGCCCGCCATGCGAAGGCTTTTGAACACCTTGAAGGGGAGCGCCAGGTTCTTCAGCGAAAGCTTGCGCTGCAGACCTGCCACCGGAAGCCCCTTGATGGGGTAGCCGGCTGCGGGTACTTTTTCCATTTCCATCTTGCCCAGGGCGCCGACAAAGAGGATGTCGGTCTCCGGAGCGATGGCCTTGAGGGATTCCGCAATGGACAGGGCCGGGAAGATGTGACCTCCCGTGCCGCCGCCGCTGATGATGACTTTAATGGGTTTCTTCATGGGTTTCCAGGGCAACTTCGTTTTCCGTTTCCAACTGTTTTTCCTGTTCTTCCTTCTTTTCGAGGTGACGGCTCACCGACAGGATCATTCCCATCGCGCCGCTCAGCACCAGGTAAGCGGTGCCGCCGTGGCTGATCAGGGGCAGGGTGTGGCCGGTGACCGGCAGCAGCCCGACATTCACGAAGATGTGGAGCATCGCCTGCAGGGCAATCAGCCAGGCCAGTCCGAGAATGAGGGCCTCCGAGAAGGTGGTAGAACATTTGCGTGTCATCCGGATACACCGGAAGAGCACGATGATATAGAGGAGAATTACGAATCCGCCTCCCAGCAGACCGTATTCTTCTACGATAAAGGCAAAGATAAAGTCCGAAAAGGCCATCGAGAGGGAGTAGCGCTGCGTACTCTTTCCCGGTCCCTTTCCGACCAGACCGCCCTGCGAAATGGCGATCTTGGCGTTCTCGCTCTGGCGCTTGGCGTCCTTGATTTTCTCCAGTTCCTCTTTGGAGAGGGCCTCCGAGGCGGCGTCCTCGTCGTCGTGACCGCCGGCAAAGTTCAAAATACGGCTCTGCGCCGTGCCGATTCGGTTGAAGAACTTCTCCACAGTACCCACATTTTCACCCGGGGCATGCGTCTTGCCGGCATAGGCGACATTATAAATCAGCAGCAGCAAGGCCACCGCCGCCACTGCCGCGCCGAGGGTAATGAGCAGGAACTTGGGCTTCACGCCCATGAAGAACATCAGCAGGAAACTCAGCAACCCGAAGAGCAGCACCGTGGAGGCACTGTTGGGGAGCACGAAGAGACAGGTGACGCCGATGGGCAGCAGCAGCTTGAGCGCGAAGTCCTTGAAGGTGTTAAGGCTGTCCTTCCAGAGCTCCATCGCCTTGGCCAGGTACATGATGAGGCCGATCTTGGCGAACTCCAGCGGCTGAACCGTGAATCCGGCGATACTGAAACTGCGCTTGGCACCGTTAATCTCCTCGCCGAAGATCATCGCCGCCAACAGGCCGGCCAGCGTGATCAGGAAGATGGAGAAGGCCGCCCGCCGGTAGAGGCGCATCGGCACCAGGTAGCAGATGAACAGGGTAAAGAACCCGAGGGCGACAAACTTCAGCTGGCTGAAGAAGATGGCCGTCTTGGGCATATCGTGCCGGTTGGCGATGAAGGTACTCGACGAGAAGACCGCCAGCACGGAAATCATTGCGAAGAGCATGACGCAGATCCAAAGGACCCGGTCGCCCCGCAGCTTCGGCCGCGGTATCTTCTGTACGATCTCTTTAACGTCCATCGCCTCGTCAGTGGGTTTTAGAGCCGACGGACCGCCTCCTTGAACTGGCGGCCGCGGTCTTCATAATTCTTGAACAGGTCGAAACTTGCGCAGCAGGGGGAGAGGAGCACCGTCTCGCCCGGCTCCGCAATCTCCGCGCACTTGCGGACGCACTCCTCGGCGGAGAGGGTATCGTAGATGGCCTCCACCTTGTCCTCGAAGCAGGCGTGGATCTTGGCGTTGTCCACGCCCAGGCAGACGATGGCACGCACCTTCTCGCGCACCAGGTCGTAGATCGGCTCGTAGTCGTTCCCCTTGTCCTTGCCGCCGAGAATCAGGATGATGGAGCCGCTGACGCTCTCGAGCGCATACCAGGTGGAGTTGACGTTGGTGGCCTTCGAATCGTTGATGTAGAGCACGCCGCCGATCGAGAGCACCTTTTCCATGCGGTGCTCCACGCCCTGGAAGCTCATCAGCGAATCCCGGATGGCGTTGTCGGTGATATGCATGATCTTGCCGGCGATGGCCGCCGCCATCGAATTGTAGACATTGTGACGCCCTTTGATCTGGATGTCATCGATGGGCATCTTGAACTTTTCGCCTTCGTAGGCAACCACCATGTTGCCGTTTTCCGTGTAGGCGCCCTCTTCCACCTTGCCCTCCTGGGTGAAGGGGAGCTTCTTGGCCTGGAGTACGATCCGGTCCAGCTCACCCATCGTGATGGCGTCGTCCGAGCAGAAGATGAAGCAGTCGTCCTTGCTCATGTTGCGGGTGATGCGGAACTTGGCGTTGATGTAGTTCTGCATCTTGTGGTCGTAGCGGTCCAGATGATCCGGGGTGATGTTGAGCAGCACCGCGATATCGGCCTTGAAATCATACATGCCATCCAGCTGGAAACTACTGATTTCCAAGACGTAGATATCGTGCTTTTCCAGGGCGACCTGCATCGCGTAACTCTTGCCGATGTTGCCGCCCAGCCCCACGTCGAGCCCGGCATTCTTGAGCAGGTAGTAGATCAGCGAGGTGGTGGTCGTCTTGCCGTTGCTGCCGGTGATGCAGATCTTCTTGGCGGTGTCGTAGCGGCCTGCAAATTCGATCTCGGAGATCACGTTGATTCCCCGCTCGCGGAGGGCCACCACCATCGGGGCGGTCTCCGGGATGCCCGGGCTCTTGATGACCTCGTCCGCGTTGAGGATCAGCGACTCGGTATGGCGGCCCTCTTCAAAGGGAATGCCGTATTCCTCGAGCGTCTGCTTGTAGCTCTCCTTCAGCGAGCCGCTGTCGGAAAGGAAGACGTCGAACTGTTTGACCTTGGCCAGTACGGCGGCTCCAACGCCGCTCTCTCCGCCGCCCAATATGACGATTCTTTTCATTGTTAACGGATTTTCAGGGTAACGATGCTCAGCACGGCCAGCAGAATCGAGACGATCCAGAAGCGTGCGACGATTTTATTTTCGGGGAGAAGTCCCTTGGGACGCTGCAGCAGCGCGTCCGGATTCTCTTTCTGATAGTGGTGGTGCAGCGGCGCCATCCGGAAGATGCGCACGCCCGTGCCGGTCTTCTTGCGGGTGCGGCGGAAGTACCAGCGCTGGAGGATCACCGAGAGGCTCTCCATGAAGAAGATGCCGCAGAGAATCGGAAGCAGGAGTTCCTTGCGGATCAGCACGGCGCAGACGCCGATGATGCCGCCCAGTGCAAGGCTGCCCGTGTCGCCCATGAAGACCTGGGCCGGGAAGGCGTTGTACCAGAGGAAGCCCAGCAGTGCGCCGATAAAACAGCTGATATAAACCGTGATTTCGCCGACTTTAGGCAGGTACATGATGTTGAGGTATTCGGCAAATCCGCTGTGGCCGGAGACATAGGCCAGGACACCGAGGGTTGCGCCCACGATGGCGGAGACGCCGGCAGCCAGACCGTCCATGCCGTCGGTCAGGTTGGTTCCGTTCGAGCAGGCGGTGATGATGAAGGTGATGACCAGTACATAGAGGCCGCCCTGCAGGGCACGGACAAACTGTCCGGAGAAGGGAATCAGCCACTTGTAGTCGAACTCGTTGCCCTTGAAGAAGGGGATTGTGGTGCGGCTGTAGCTCACGCCCTGGTCGGCGGTCAGGTAGAGGGTGAGGCCCACGAGCAGGCCCAGGAGTACCTGTCCGATAATCTTGTACTTGCCGCTGAGGCCCTCCTTGTTGTGTTTGAAGACCTTGATATAGTCGTCGGTAAAACCGAGCGCTCCCAGCCAGATGGTGGTCACGATGAGCAGCATCGTGTTGATGTTGGTAAGGTCGCCGAAGAGCAGCACCGGAACGAGAATCGAGATGAGGATGATCAGACCGCCCATCGTCGGGGTGCCCTTCTTCTGAAGCTGCCCCTCCAGCCCCAGGTCGCGGATGGTTTCGCCGATTTGTTTCTTCTGCAGCCAGTTGATCATGCGACGGCCGAAGATCAGGGCGGTCAGGATGGCGACGACGCTGCCGGCAATGGCACGGAACGAGATGTAGTGCATCAGGCCCACACCCGGGAAATCGATCCCGGCCCGCTGGAAATAGTCAAACAGATGATAGAGCATAACCTGTCGTATTACGTTGAATTAGATTTCTTTCATCAGTTCTGCGACGTAGCTGCGCTCGTCGTAGTCGATCTTGGTGGTTCCGATAATCTGGTAGTCTTCATGGCCCTTTCCGGCAATCAGGATGACGGCCCCCTCGTCGGCGGTCATCAGCGCGGTGCGGATGGCCTCCTTGCGGTCGGCGATGAAGATGGATTTGCGCATGGCCTCGTGGTTCAGGCCGGCCTTGATGTCTTCGATGATGGCCAGTGGATCCTCCGTACGGGGATTGTCGCTCGTCACCACGAGCCGGTCGGCATACTTGCCGGCGATCTCGCCCATCTCGGGACGCTTGGTCTTGTCGCGGTCGCCGCCGCAGCCGAACACGCAGACCAGCTGGCGGTCCCGGGCGGTCTCGCGCAGGGTCTTGAGCACATTCTCAAGGCCGTCGGGCGTGTGGGCGTAATCGACAAAAGCGGTGAGATCACGATGCTGGCTGCGGTAGTATTCGAGGCGTCCGGCCACCGTACGCAGGGCGCTCATCCGCACCAGCACCTCCTCCTTGTCGGCACCCAGCAGAATGGCCGCACCATAGACGGCGAGCAGGTTGTAAGCATTGTGCGCTCCGATGAAATTGCACCAGAGGCGGCGTCCGTCTATCTCGAGTTCCATGCCGTCGAGGGTCTCTTCCACGATCTTGGCCCGGAAATCGGCCATCCGCCGGCAGGCGTAGGTATGGATGGCGGCCCGGGTGTTCTGCGTCATCACCTCGCCGTGTTTGTCGTCCAGGTTGGTCAGCACCCAGGCATCCTGCGGCATGTGGTCAAAGAAGAGTTTCTTGCAGCGGAGATACTCCGCGAAGGTTTTGTGGTAGTCGAGATGGTCGTGGGTGATGTTCGAAAAGATGCCTCCCTTGAAACGGATGCCGGCGATGCGGTCCTGGGCCAGGGAGTGCGAACTGATCTCCATGAAGCAGTACTGGCAGCCCGCGGCGGCCATCTCAGCCATCAGCCGGTGGACGCTGACCGGGTCGGGGGTGGTGTGGTCGGACGGGAGCCTCCGGCTGCCGATATAGTTGGCGATGGTGGAGAAGAGGCCGCAGCAGTAGCCCAGCGACGTGAAAAGTTGCCAGAGCAGCGTCACGGTCGTGCTCTTGCCGTTGGTTCCGGTGATGCCCACGACCTCCATCTTGGAGGAGGGATGGCCGTAGAAGTTGTCGGCGGCCAGGCCGAGTGCCAGACGGCTGTTTTCCACCTTGACGGCGGTCACACCCGTGCGCTGCCACTCTCCCGTTTCATAGATGACGGCCACCGCGCCGTTTGCGATGGCGGAATCGATGAACCGGTGTCCGTCGGCCTCCGTGCCATTGACGGCCACGAAAAGCCAGCCCGGCGCACAGGTGCGCGAGTCAAAGGAGATGCCCTGGATGTCGATGGCGGTGCTGCCGCTGACAGCGAGGGTCGTGATGTCCTGGAGAAGATCGGTGAGTATCATTTCTTGGAAGTTTTTTCGTCGGTAAGAGTCAGTTCAATCCGGCCGTTCCGGCACGTGTCGCCCGGGGCGGGATGCTGTGCGGAGACCTTTCCGTGTCCGGAGGCCGTCACCTGGTAGCCCTGCGCCTCGAGCAGCAGGAGGCTTTCGCGCAGACCCAGTCCGCGGACATCCGGTACGCCGCCCGTCGAATCCGCGCGGGCCAAGGTGGCGGCCTCCACCTTGGGCAGACTGCCGGTGGGGGTGACGGGCTGTTTCCATTCGGGCCGGTTTACATAGATTTCATTGGCGATTTCGCAGACCACGGGGCCGCCCCAGGTGGCTCCGTAGAAGGAGCGGTGGGTGGGGTAGGAGTAGATGACCGCCATCACGGTGTACTGCGGATTTTCATACGGGAAGAAGCCGGCGAAGGTCGCCTGGTATTTGTGCCGGCCGAGCCGGTCTTCATACTTGCCGTTGTCCATCACCACGCGGGAGGTACCCGTCTTGCCAGCCACGGCTACTTTGCAGTCGCGGAACTGGTAGTAACCGGTACCGTTCTCCACCACGCTGCGCATGGCCCGGTGCAACTCCTTGACCGTCTCTTTCTTGCAAACGCGGCCAATGGTCTGTACGGGGAACTCCTTGAGGATTTCGCCGTCTTTGCTGAACTCTTCGAGCAGGCGCGGAGCCACCATCACGCCGCCGTTGGCGATGGCGTTGTAGAAGTTGAGCGTGTGCAGCGGCGTGACCTCCACCGTATAGCCCATGGCGATCTGCGGCAGGTCGGTTTCAGCCCAGTAGCTTCCGTCGTTGGGGTGTTTGATGCGGGCGCGGCCCAGACCCCGGATATCGAAGTCGTACTTATAATTAATATGCAAGTCATTCGCAAGCTTCTCTACGAAGTGCGCCGGATTGCTGCCGTAGTTCTTGTAGGCCTGGATACGGAAGACGTTGTTCGAAGAGATTTCGAATCCGCGCAGGATCGAGATGGTCTTGTATTTGTCCAGGTAGTGGTCCACCAGCGGTTTGCCCTTTCCGCACTGGAAGTTCACGGTGGCGGGCATTTCGTCTTCCAGCTTCACCTTTCCCTCGTCGAGCAGGATGGTCAGCGTGGCCAGCTTGAAGACGGATCCCGGCTCGCCGACCTGTCCGATTGCGTAGTTGTAGGTTTCACGGTATTTTCCCTTGCCCTCCTTGCGGAGATTGGCCATCGCGCGGATGCGGCCGGTGGCGGTCTCCATCACGATCACGCAACCGGCTTCCAGCTCGTCGCTCTTGGCCAGCTGGCGGTGCAGCGCCCGCTCGGCGATGTCCTGAATGTCGATATCGATGGTCGAGCGGACATCGATGCCGTCCACGGGCTCCACCCGCGGATGTTCGGTGTCCTCGATCCACTGGTGATGCTCGGTCATGCGGGTGTAGCGGATGCCTTCGGTCCCCTTGAGCAGGGAGTCGCAGCTGCCCTCGATTCCCACGAGCGAGGTTTCATTGGCCTTGATATGGCCCAGCGTACGGAAGGCGAGCTCTCCGTAGGGGTACTGCCGGCGGTCGTACATCTCCGTCATCACACCGCCGCCGAAACGTCCCTCGCGCAGGATCGGAAGGGCGCAGATGGCTTTCATCTGCTGGTAGGTGACATACTTCTGGGTGAGGCGGGTGTAGCGCTTGCCGGCCCTGCGGTCGCCCACGAGCATCTTGCGGTACTCCTTGGCGGGCTTGTCCTTCAGGATGGCGGCAAGTCCCCGGGCGAGACTGTCCACCCCGTTGGCAAACTTGGTGGAATCACTCTGGCAGCAGTCCATCACGACCTTGTACTCCGGAATGGAGAAAGCCAGAAATCGGCCGTCGGTGGCCAGGATGCTGCCGCGGCGGCAGGCGATCGGATCGGACGAGGTGGTGGGGATGGCGAAACTGGTGTCGGGCTTGTGGATGAGCTGGAAGTCCACGATCCGGATGACGGCCGCGATGCAGCCGATCACGAACAGACCGAAGAAGATGCCCACTTTGATGATATTCGCCCGCATAGTCCGTTACTTTTCTTCCAGGATGACGGCCGGCGTTTCCGGGACCTTGAGGGTGGAATGATTCTTTTTGAGGAGTTCTTCGAGGGTGCTGCGCCGGTCGAGGCTCAGCAGTTCCACGGAGCGCTGGTCCCGGGCGATATTGAGGGCCTCGATGGTCTTCTCGTTCTTGCGGACTTTGACCAGGGCGCTCTCCACCGTCAGGCTCCAGGTGATGAGTATGCTGAAGAGGACGAAGATATAGACCATAAACCAGACGTGGCGGTCCAGTTTGCGGTTGAGGATGAAGTCGCCGCTGAAAAAGTTGACGAACTTCCGGGTGATGTTCTTTACCTTGGCCATCTTCTATGCGTCCGTGCGTCTTGCGACGCGAAGTTTTGCGCTGCGTGCGCGGGTATTGCCGGCAATCTCTTCCTCGCGGGGCAGGATCGGCTTGCGCTCCACGCTCTCGAGCGGGGAGGCCCCGCGTCCCATCAGGTCCCGCTGGATCTCGCCCGTAGCGTTGCCGGACTTGAAATAGTTCTTGACGAGGCGGTCTTCCAGCGAGTGGTAGGTAATGACGGCAATCCGGCCGCCCGGTTTCAGGCTCCGGATGGCTCCCTGCAGGAAGCCGTCCAGATCTTCCAGTTCGCCGTTTACCTCAATCCGAAGGGCCTGGAAGACCTTGGCGAGGTATTTGTGTTCCGCCATCTTGGGCAGGATGCTCTCCAGCGCGCGGGCCAGGTCGCCCGTTGTGCGGATAGGGGCGCTCTCCCGCGCTTTTACCACCAGTGCCGCCGCCCTGCGGCTGTTTTCCACCTCGCCGTAGAGGCGGAAGATGCGCTCGAGGTCATTTTCGCCGGCGTCGTTCACCAGATCGGCTGCGGTACGACCCGCGCGGGTATTCATCCGCATGTCCAGTGGTGCGTCGAACCGGAAGGAGAATCCCCGTTCCCCGGTGTCGAACTGGTGGGAGGAGACGCCCAGATCGGCCAGGATGCCGTCCACCTGCGGGTAGCCGTGGTAACGGACGAAGTTGTGCACGAACCGGAAATTGTTGTGCACTAGGATAAGCCGTTTGTCGGCCGGGGCCTGCGCCAGGGCGTCGGTATCTTTGTCGAAGGCAATCAGCCGTCCCTTGGGACTGAGCCGCTCCAGAATGGCCCGGCTGTGGCCGCCGCCCCCGAAGGTGGCGTCAACGTAGACCCCTTCGGGTTTGAGAAGGAGCGCCTCGATGCTCTCTTGGAGAAGTACGGGGATGTGGTAAGCGGTCATGTCGTCCTCCCTGATTTATCCGAGAATTTTCTCGGCAAGGGCGACGAACGCAGTGCTTTCTAATTTCTGGGCCTCGTAGTGATCCTTCGGCCAGATTTCGATCTTGTGATTGTTGCCCGAGAATACCACTTCTGTTCCGGATGTGATGCCGGCTTGCTCCAGAAGGGATTTGGGGATCAGGATGCGGCCTAGCTTGTCATCCGGTTCCACGATGGCCGTTCCGCGCATGTACTCCCGCCAGAAGCGGTCGTGTTCGCGGTTGAAGAAATTCAGCTTCGCCTTGACGGCGGCGGAGTCGGCCTCCCACTCTGCGTAGGAGTACATCTCCAGGCTGCTGGTGAAGAGGGAGGCCTTGACCACGAACCGCAGGTCTGCACCCGGGCCCATCGCCAGTTTGAACGCCGCGGGAAACACCATGCGTCCCCGGTCGTCCACCTTTGCCTTGTATTCACCGATAAATGTTGCCATCGTCTAATCCGGTCGGAAATTAACCAAGTGCAAAGGTAGGGATATTTCTTCCATTTTCTTCCATTTCCTTACATTTATTTCCACATTTTATCCACAACGATCCAGCGGGTTATCAACAAGCGCAATTTTTCTTACTTTTGCCGATATGGAAACGGACCCGCGGGAAGCGATCGGGCTGTATGAACTGCAGCATCGGATTCAAGCCTCTCTGGCAGAAGATTTTGCCGGAAAGGTATGGGTGTGGGCGGAAGTGAGTGAATGCAAGGAGAATCCGGCCGGACACTGCTACCTGACCCTGGTGGACAAGACCGAGAAGGAGGGGGTGATGCGGGCGCGTTGTTCCGCCATCATCTGGGCCTCTTCCTGGCGCCTAGTCGGCCCCTATTTCGAACGGCAGACAGGACAGCCCCTGGCCGTCGGCATGAAGATTCTCGTCTGCTGCCAGGTCCAGTACTCGGAGCTTTACGGCCTCTCCCTGATTATCACCGATATCGACCCTTCTTTTACCCTCGGTGAAGTGGAGGCGGCCCGCCGGCAGACGTTGTTGCGGCTCGAGAGCGAGGGCATGCTCGACTTGAACGGTCAGTTGCCGCTGGCGGCTCTGCCGCGCCGCTTTGCCGTCATCACCAGCGCCACGGCGGCGGGTTGGCGGGATTTCCGCCACCACCTGCTCGACAATGAGTATGGATTCCAGTTTTCCGCCGTCCTCTTCCAGGCTACGATGCAGGGAAGCGAGGCCCCCGCGAGTATCATCGAGGCGATGGATGCCGTAGCGGCGCGCGAGACGGAATTTGACGCCCTGCTGATTCTCCGCGGCGGCGGCAGCGCCTCCGACCTGGTCTGTTTCGACGACTACGAACTGGTGGTCAATGTCGCGCAGTTCCCGCTCCCGGTGCTGACGGGAATCGGGCATGACCACGACCACCACATCATCGACGAGGTGGCCCACACGGCGGTCAAGACCCCGACCGCCCTGGCCGACTACCTGATCGAGCGTTTTGCTTCGGCCGATTACGAACTCACCTCCCTGGCTCAGCGGCTCCGTCTGGCGCTCGAAGCCAAAGCCTCCCGCAGCGAGTCGCAACTCGCCGCCCAGCTGCTCCGCATCCGCAGCGCGCTGTCTCTCCGCTACACCCTGGAGGAGAAGCGCCTGGAGACCCTGCAGTTGCGCCTGGCCGCGGCGGATCCCGAGGCCCAGCTTGCCCGGGGCGGCGCCCTGGTCCTGCGGGAAGGAATGCGGGTCTCTTCGGCGGCTGCCTTCGCGGCCGGCGACCGGCTTTCGGTCTGCTTCGGCGACGGAACGGTGGAGGCGGAAGTTACATCCAAGACAATGAAAAACAACTGAATATGGAAGAGCAGAAGAAAACCTACGAGTCGGTCTTTGCCGAGCTGGAAAAGCTGGTCGCGGCCATCGAGGATCCCAAGCGGGAACTGGCGGCCGTGGCGGCGGATGTGCGCAGTGCGCTGGAGAAGATTGCCTGGTGCAAGGAGTATCTCCGCGGCGACCGGGAACAGATGGAAAAACTATTCAAGGAGGAAGAACAATGATCGTAGCTGCAACCGGTTTTTTCGACGGCGTTCACAGCGGTCACCGCATGGTGATTGACAAAGCCGTGGCCATGGCCCGCGAGGCGGGCGGAAAAAGTATGGTCGTCACCTTCTGGCCCCATCCGCGCAACGTGCTCCAGCTGGATGCGGACAAACTGCGGCTGCTGACCTCTCTGGAGGAGAAGCGCCAGCGCTGCCTGGCCCTCGGCGTGGACGAATTCGTGGTCCTGCCCTTCACCCGGGAGTTCAGCGGCCTGACGGCGAGCGAGTTCCTCAGTCGCTATCTGGTTGGAAAGTACAACGTTACGCACCTGGTGCTGGGGTATGACCATCACCTGGGCAGCGACGATGTCCGCGAGGCCGAGCAGCGCGACAGGATCGTCCGCCTGTGCGGGATTGTGCCGGTCTCGGTCACCGAGAGTCTCTCCGCTTCCGGGCGTGCCGTGAGTTCGACGATGATCCGCGACATCCTTTCCCAGGGCGATGTCGTCCTGGGAAACAGTCTGCTGGGCTATCGTTATGCGCTCGACGGCGTGGTGGTGGCCGGCAACCGGATTGGCCGGACCCTCGGTTTTCCGACCGCCAACCTTTCGCTCTACGAGCCGCTCAAGCTGATTCCCGCCGGCGGCGTCTATGTCGTCAAGGTCACGGTGCTCGGCCGGAGCTACCTCGGAATCTGCAATATCGGAACGCGGCCTACGCTGGCCGACGGACGCGGTCAGATCGTGGAGGCCCATATCCTCGATTTTGAGGAGGACATCTATGGCCTGGATCTTCGCATCGAGTTTATCAGCCGCCTGCGGGACGAGCAGAAATTCGATTCGCTCGACGGCCTGAAAAAACAACTGAAGAAAGACCTTTCCGCTGCGCGGAAATTCCAGATATAATTCCTATCTTTGCCCCATCTAAAAACGGGGGGTCAACATGATGGAAATCCGCAGCGCTCTGTTCGCCGGAAGCAGCCAGAAGCTTCAGGACAGGCCTGCTGCCCGTCTCCCCGAATTCGCCTTTATCGGCCGCTCCAACGTCGGTAAATCTTCCCTGATCAACTGTCTTTGCGCCCACGGCAAGTTGGCGCACACCTCGTCGCAGCCGGGCAAGACGCGGCTGGTCAATCATTTCCTGATCAATGACAGCTGGTATCTGGTGGACCTGCCCGGTTACGGCTATGCCAAGATGGGACGCCAGGGGCGGGACCGCCTCGCTGCGATGATCCGGGAATATGTCCTGGGCTCACAGGAAATGGCGCTCCTGTTCGTGCTGCTCGACTCGCGGCTGCCCCTGCAGAAGATTGACCTGGAATTCATGCGGATGCTGGGGGAGGAGGGAATCCCCTTCGCCATCATCTATACCAAGTGCGACAAATCGGGCACCCATGCCCTGGAGGCCCAGATTTCCCAGAACAACGCCGGCCTGCTGGAGGAGTGGGAGGAACTCCCGCCCGTCTTCCGCAGCTCCTCCAAGGAGAAAACCGGCCGCGAAGAGATTCTCAATTACATCGGAACCATTCTACAATCACTTTAAATCTATCAATACCTATGGAACAGCGTAATCATCGTTGGGAACAGTACGATCACCGGTTGAAAATCTTTGCCTGCACGGGCGCCCGCCCCTTTGCAGAGAAGATTGCTGAAAAACTCGGCACCCGGGTCGGCGATTCTGAACTTACCGTCTTCAGTGACGGGGAATTTCAGCCCCAGTACACGGAGAGTGTACGCGGCGCGACCGTCTTTATCGTTCAGGGAACCAATCCGCCGGCTGACAACCTCTTCGAACTGCTGCTGATGATTGATGCGGCGCGCCGTGCATCCGCCTACAAGGTCATTGCCGTCATTCCCTATTTCGGCTGGGCCCGCCAGGACCGCAAGGACCGCCCCCGCGTTTCAATCGCTTCCAAACTGGTGGCCAATATGCTTACCGCTGCCGGATGCGACCGCGTGATGACCTGTGAGCTTCACGCTGCCCAGATTCAGGGATTCTTCGACATCCCCGTGGACCATCTCTGGGCAAGTTCCATCTTCATCCCTTACATCAAGAACCTGAATCTGGAGAACCTCGCCATCGCTTCGCCGGATATGGGCGGTGCCAAGAAAGCCAACGTCTATGCCAAATACCTGAACGCTTCGCTGATCATCTGCCACAAAGACCGCTCGAAAGCCAATGTCGTGGGCAGTATGACCGCCATCGGTGACATCGAGGGCAAGGATGTCGTGATCGTGGACGACATGGTGGACACGGCCGGTACCATCACCAAGTGCGCAGAAGTGCTGATGAGCCGCGGCGCCCGTAGCGTACGCGCCGTCTGCACCCATGCCATCCTCTCCGGTCCCGCTTACGACCGCATCAACGACTCCCCCATCAAGGAGTTCATCGTGGCCGACACCGTTCCCCTCAAGCCTGAGAAGGACAATACCAAGTTTACCGTACTCTCGATGACCGGCCTCTTCGCCGACGTGATTGACCATATCTACCACAACGAGCCGGTCAGCGACCTCTTTATCCGCAGCTAACCAGACCATGATTCTCGAACCCTCGCTTCCTATCGAGCAGGTGCACGCCACCCTCGTCGACAAGATCGGCCGTTATTTCTCGAACTGCAACAAGCGCCAGGCCGTCGTGGGCCTCTCGGGCGGGATCGATTCCGCCGTGGTGTACGCCCTCGCCGTGGAGGCGCTCGGGGTGGACAATGTCCGAGGCATCCTGATGCCTTCGGAATACTCCTCCATCCACTCGGTCTCCGACTCCGTGGAGCTGGTCAACAACGTGGGCGGCCGCTACGACATTATCCCCATTGAGAAGATCTACGCCGCTTTCATGCGCGAGATGAACGGGTATTTCTCGATCGGCGAGTGGTTTGTGGCGCAGGAGAACCTCCAGGCGCGGATCCGTGGCACCATCGTAATGACCTATGCCAACCGCTACGACGCCCTGCTGCTGAACACCTCCAACAAGAGCGAGCTCTTCATGGGCTACGGCACGCTGTACGGCGACCTCTGCGGTGCGATGATGGTCATCGCGGACCTCTACAAGCTGCAGGTCTATGAACTGGCGCAGGAGATCAATGCCGAGCGGCTGATCATTCCGCTGCATACCATCTCCAAAGAGCCCTCCGCCGAACTCAAGCCGGATCAGAAAGATACGGATACGCTGCCCCCTTACGGCGTCCTGGATCCCGTCCTCCATGCCCTGCATGAGGAGGGGATCCCGGCCGACGAGGTGATCGCCGGCGGTGCGGATGCTCAGCTTGTGGAGCGGATTATCCGGGTCAAGGCCGGGGCTGCGTTCAAAGTGGCGCAACTGCCTCCCATCCTGACGGTGGGAGAGCACCCGATTGCACCGGCTGAAAAGTGCCTCTGATTGGGGATTGATTACTCCGGCCGTTCGTGCAGGACGGCTTTGCGGAGTTCGAAATTCTGACCCAGATACTTCTTGCGAACCTCCGGATTGGCGGCCAGCTGCTCGGCGGTGCCGCTCTCCAAGATGCTGCCTTCGTACAGGAGGTAGGCGCGGTCTGTGATGGCCAGCGTCTCGTGCACGTTGTGGTCGGTGATGATGATGCCGATGTTCTTGGTCTTGAGCTTGGCAATGATGTGCTGAATATCCTCCACGGCGATCGGGTCGACTCCGGCGAAAGGCTCGTCCAGCAGGATGAACTTGGGGTTGATGGCCAGCGCCCGGGCAATCTCGCAGCGGCGCCGCTCGCCGCCGGAGAGCTGGATACCCAGACTCTTGCGGACCTTGTGAAGACCGAATTCATCAATCAGCGCCTCCAGCCGCTCCAGCCGGTAGGCCTTCTCGAATCCGGCCATCTCCATGACGGAGAGGATGTTGTCCTGAACGCTCATCGTGCGGAAGACCGATGCCTCCTGGGCCAGGTAGCCGACGCCCTTCTGGGCCCGGCGGTACATCGGGAGTTTGGTGATCTCCTCGTCGTCAAGGAAAATCTGGCCGTCGTTGGGCTTGATCAGACCGGTGATCATGTAGAATGAGGTGGTCTTTCCGGCGCCGTTCGGGCCGAGAAGACCGACGATTTCACCCTGTTCGACTTCGATGGAAACGCCCTTGACGACGGTGCGTTTGCCGTATTTCTTGACCAGGTCTTTGCAGCTGAGTTTCATGGCGGATTATTTTACTTCCAGTTCGAATTCCTTGCGGAGTTCGACGAATTCGGGGGAGTTCTGCCGCAGGTAGCGGTCTTTGTCGGATTGCATGTAGGGGACCTTCTCTTCCACCACGGCCGCCTGCTCATCCACCGTGAAACGGAGCCGGATGGTATTGTCGGTCAGCTCGGTGCGGAGATAGGCCTCGAGCTTCTGGCGGCAGGTATGGTCGATCCAGTCCTTTTGGGCCTGGGAGGCCACGGCGAAGGCGAGTTCGTGCGATTCGGCATCGATGACCGGATTGCCGGCGGCCAGCACGGCGGAGAGACGCGGCTGGGGCTGGGCGGCGGCCATCTTCTGCCAGGCGGCGTTGACGGTCTCCGGCTCGAGCGGTTTCACTTCGGCCTTGTTTGCAGGAGCGCTCACGGCAGCGGCCTGCTGAAGCATATTCTTGATGGAGAGTCCGGTAGGTTTGCGCGGTGCTTCCGCGGGCTGAGAGGGCTCGACCGGTTTCGGTGCGGGCTCGGGGGCAGGAGCCGGAGCGGGTTCCGCCTTTGGCGCGGGCGTTGCCGGTGCTGGTGCGGCTGCAGCTGCAGGGGTGGGAACCGGTGCCGGGGCGGGCGCAGCGGAGGGCTGGGGGGCTTCCCGACGGATCGGGGCCGCCACCGGTTCGCAGAGGCGGCAGATCTTCATCAGGGCGAACTCGATCAGCAGACGCGGGTTTCCGCTCTGCTTGTAGGCGGCGTCGCAGGTCGTTGCGATATCCAGCGCCTGGAAGAGAAACTCCGGCTGGCGGGTGGCCGCGCAGCCCTGGTAGCGCTCCGCAACGGTCGGCGCCAGTTCAAGCAGCGTGTCGGCCGCTCCTCGGGCGCAGACGATCAGGTCGCGGAAATGGCTGCAGAGGCCGCCGATAAAATGCTGGGAATTGAATCCCGCCGCCAGGATCTCGTCGAAGATCCGGAGCGCCGAGGCGCTGTCGCCGGCCAGAAAGGCGTCGGTCAGGCGGAAATAGTAGTCGTAATCGAGGACGTTGAGGTTCTTCACCACCTGCTCGTAGGTGATGTCGTTGCCGCAGAAGGCCACCATCTGGTCAAAGAGGGTGAGGGCGTCGCGCATGGCGCCGTCCGCCTTCTGGGCGATGATGTGCATGGCATCTTCGCTGATGGTAATACCCTCGCACTGGGCGATATGGCGGAGATTCTGCACGATGCCGGAGATGGTGATCCGGTTGAAATCGTAGGTCTGGCAGCGGGAGAGGATGGTGGGAAGAATCTTGTGCTTCTCGGTGGTGGCCAGAATGAAGATGGCATAGGCCGGGGGCTCTTCGAGCGTCTTGAGAAAGGCGTTGAAGGCGGAAGCCGAGAGCATGTGCACCTCGTCGATGATATAGACACTGTAGCGGCCGATCTGGGGCGGAATGCGCACCTTGTCGGTCAGGGCGCGGATGTCGTCCACTGAGTTGTTCGAGGCGGCATCCAGTTCGTGGATGTTGTAGGAACGGCCCTCGGCGAAGGCGCGGCAGCTTTCGCATTCTCCGCAGGGTTCCATGTCGGCGGAAGGATTGGCGCAGTTGATGATCTTGGCAAAGATGCGGGCGGCGCTGGTTTTGCCCACGCCGCGCGGTCCGCAGAAGAGGTAGGCGTGTGCCAGCTGCTCGCGGAGGATGGCGTTCTTGAGCGTCGTTGCGATGTTCTCCTGTCCGATCAGGGAGCCGAAACTGTTCGGCCGGTATTTGCGTGCGGATACGATAAACTGTGCCATGGTGATGCTGCCTTAAACACACAAAAGTAGGAAAAAACTCTAACTTTGCAGCGGAGTTATGAACAATCTCGAAAAATATATTGAAGATTTCTCCGCCCCCTTGCCGGAGGCCGTTCGCTGGCTGGAGCGGCAGACCCATCTGCGGACCAACTATCCCCATATGCTCTGCGGTCCCGAGGTGGGACGCCTGCTTGCCGCAATGGTCCGGATGATGGGGGCGCAGCGGGTGCTGGAGATTGGCACCTTCACCGGCTATTCCTCCATTTTTCTGGCCTCCAGCCTGGGCGAGGGCGGGGTGTTGGATGCGTTGGAAATCAACGACGAACTGGAGGATCTGATTCGGGAAGGATACGCCCGCGCCGGGGTGGCGGACCGCATCCGGCTCCACTTCGGCGACGCGCTGCAGCTGCTGCCCACGCTGCCCGAGGCGGCCTACGACCTGGTTTACCTCGATGCGGACAAGCGCCGCTATCCGGAGTTTCTGCAACGGGTGATTCCGCATCTGAAGGAAGGGGGCTGGCTCGTGGCGGACAATGTGCTCTGGGCCGGCAAAGTCTGTGACGGAAGCTCCCGGGAGACGGGGCAGACCCGGGGCATTCTCGATTTCAATGCGGCGGTGGCAGCCGATCCCAGGCTGGAGAATTTCATCTTGCCGCTGCGCGACGGGTTGAACATAATCCGGTTGCGACAATTAAAATAATTGCTTACCTTTGTCGCAGATTTATGATTGAACCGTATGAAAGGGTCCCCCTGCGGGATTCTTTTTAATTTTGTCTTTATTATTAAAAATTGGTATGGCTGACATCCATTATGTGACACAGGAAGGTCTCGACAACCTCCGGGACGAACTGGCAAAACTGACCGCTCAGCGGCCCATTATTTCCGCGCAGATTGCGGAGGCACGCGACAAAGGCGACCTCTCGGAGAATGCGGAGTATGACGCTGCCCGGGAAGCCCAGGGCCTTCTTGAACTCAAGATTGCGAAACTTCAGGATATGGTGGCAAATGCGCGCGTGATTGACGAATCCAAAATCAATACGGACCGCGTGCAGATGCTCAATAAGGTCAAAATCAAGAATCTGGCAAACAACTCGGTGGTCGAGTACACCCTCGTCGGCGAGAGCGAAGCCAACTTCAAAGAGGGCAAGCTCGCCGCAGCCACGCCCATCGGTAAGGCCCTGCTCGGCCGTAAGAAAGGGGATATCGTGGAGGTTCAGGTTCCCTCCGGACTGCTGAAATTTGAAATTCTCAACATCTCCATCTAAAACCCATGGCATCCATCTTTTCCCGCATCGTAGCCGGTGAAATCCCCTCCTGGAAGGTGGCGGAGAACGAATGCTGCTATGCATTCCTCGATATCGCCCCGCTGGCGGAGGGTCACACCCTTGTCATTCCCAAGAAAGAGGTTGATTACCTCTTCGACCTGGACCCCGAAACCTACCGCAAACTCTGGGATTTCGCAGCCAAGGTGGCTCGCGCTCAGAAGGCAGCCCTTCCCTGCAAGCGAATCGGCGTAGCGGTGCTCGGCATGGAGGTTCCGCACGCCCATATTCACCTGGTTCCCCTTCAGAGCGAGGCCGACCTGGATTTCCGGAAACCGAAACTGGAACTGAAACCGGAGCGTTTCGCGGAAATCGCGCAGGCGATCGCCCTGGAATTTGACAAACAGTAACCCCTATGAAACGATTTGTCTGGCCGTTGCTGGCCCTTCTGTTTTTTGCTGCCTGCAACCCCACTCCGACCGCCCGGATTGAAGGCGTCTCGGAAGACCTCTCCGACACGACCCTTCTGCTGCAAAAGGTGATTGTGAACCAGCTCACCACGGTGGATACCATCCGGGTGGATGCCGCTGGCACTTTCGCCGCCAAGGTGGCGGTCCGCAAAGAGGCCCCCGTTTTCTTTCACCTTTCGGACGGATCCCTCACGCTGGCCTCGCTGGTGCTTCTGCCGGGCGATCAGGTCAAACTGAAGCTGCTTCCGGACGGCGACTATACCGTGAGCGGTTCCCAGGAGTGCACCCTGCTGAAGGAGATCAACGACGAATATCGCCTGGCCGGCTACAAGATGAATGTCTGCGCCGACGCCCTCGAGGTGGCCGCCGATGAGCGCACCGCCAAGGAGCTTCGCGCCGATATCGGCCGCACCTATGTGGATTACAAGCGGTTCGCGCTCAAACACGTGATGTCGCATCCCACCTCCATCACCTCCGCCGCCCTCTTCTTCCAGAAGTTCGGCAGCGAGCTTCCGGTGTTCGGAGAACTGACGGATGTGCTGGTATTCAAGCAGGTATATGATTCCATCCAGCCGGTTTATCCCCAGTCTGAATATGTGCTGGCCCTCGCCGACGAAATCCGTTCGCGGGAGCAGCTGCTGGATCTGAACAACCGGATTGACGAGGCCAAGGTGCTTCCGTTCCCGGACCTGAAGATGCCCGATATCAACGGCAACCAGCGGGTTCTCTCCGACCTCACGGGACAGGTGATTCTCGTCTGCTTCTGGATGGCCGCCGAGGACGGAATGAAGATGTACAACCACACCCTCGCCGACCTCTACGCCAAGTACCACGACCGGGGCCTGGAGATCTACCAGATTGCCCTCGACCTGGACAAGCCCGTCTGGGCGGCTGCTGTCCGCAACCAGCAGATTCCCTGGATCAGCGTCAACGACGGGGCAGGCCGCGATTCGCGGGCCGTTTCTTCCTACAATGTGGGGCGGATTCCGGCGCTCTTCCTGATCGACCGCAAGGGTGATATCGTGGCGCGGGATGTGTTCGAGGCCGCTGCGCTTGAGCGACAGATTCTCAGGTGCCTCTAGAGCACGGCCCGGGTGCTGATTCCGGCTACAAACTCCTTGAGATAGAAGGGTTCAAAGTACGCAACGTCTTTGAACTCTTTTTTTTGCCAGCTCTCCAGGGCTGGCCCGATCATGGCCGCCGCATCCGGATAGCAGGCGCAGAAGCAGGCGTTCGGGGAGGTGACCAGCGGGCGGAACTTCTCCACGCCGTTGCCGATAAAGAGCACGGATCCCTTTGCGAGCTCCTCCCGGTAGCTGTTTTCATCCAGGATAACCGCCTCCACGCCGGAGCGCTCCTCGAGGGTGCGGCCGTCGAAAACGGCGGCATAGACCTCCATCCGCCGGGCGTCAATCATCGGTACGATGATCCCGGCTTCTCCGCGTCCCTGCTCGGCGAGAACCCGCAGGGTCCCGACGGCTATCAGCGGAAGACCCGCACCGAAGCAGATTCCCTTGGCGGTGGAGACGCCGACCCGCAGGCCAGTATAGGAACCCGGACCTTCGCTGACGGCGACGGCGTCGCACTCGGCCGCTTTCAGACCGGCCTCCCGCAGGACTTCATCCACAAACGGCGCAAGGAGGGAGGACTGGAGTTTCGGGGTGTCGGTATAGCGTTTGGCCAGCAGCGTGGTCCCTTCGCAAAGGGCCACCGAACAACTTTCGGTGCTGGTTTCCAGCAGCAGGATGCGGGGTTCTTTCATGGTTTTGCTCTTTATGGGTTGCGGATCCTGACCTTGCATCCGTCGCTGAGTTCTCCGTTGATGGCCTGATAGGGGGCGGTAACAATCGCCTCGCCGATAGCCAGTCCGGAGCACACCTCGATGGAGGTGAGGTTCTGGATGCCGGTTTCAATCTCCCGGGCGGTAACGGTGCCGGTTTCGTCCACAATCCAGACGGCTTCCCTCCGGTCCCGGAGGAATACGCTCTGCAGGGGAATGGCCAGCACATCCATGCGCTCGCGCGTCACGATGGAGACGGTGGCCGACATGCCCGGTTTGAGCGGCGTCGGATCTTCCTGGAGAAGCCTCTGGTAGGAGGCGGGCCGGACCGCAATCCGCACCTCAAAGTTAGCAACTTGCCCGATACCCGCGGCAACGAATTTGGAGGAATTTGCAATTTGTGTGACCAATCCGCTGAAAGTCAGGCGCGGATAGGCGTCCAGCGAGAGCGTGGCGCTGTCCCCGGGCGCAATCCGGACCACATCGTTCTCGCCCACTTCGGTCACGACCTCCATGCGGCTGAAATCCGCAATCCGCAGCAGTTCCGTGCCGGCCATCTGGGAAGTGCCTACCACTCGCTCGCCCAGCGCAACGCTGAGCCGGGAAACGGTACCCTCCATGGGGGCGCGGATGACGGTTTTCGTGAGATTTTCCCGCGCCTCCTTGAGGGAGGCCTCTCCGCTGCGGACATTCCAGCGGGCTGCGGTCAGTTGTCCGGCCATCATGTCGGCCTCCGCCTGGGCGGCCTCCAGCTCCGAGGCAGAAATGGCGTGCTGCGCATAGAGCGACCGGGCGCGAGAAAGGGCGGCGGTGGCCTGACGGGCGGCCGCCTGCTGCCGGGAAAATTCCGCGCGGAGCGATCCGAGCGCAGCTTCCGCCTTTTCAACCAGGGAGAGGTAGAGATCCTGCTTGATTTTCACGAGGATATCCCCCTTGTGGACCGGATCTCCCTCCCGGAAGTTCAGCTCCACGATTTCGCCGGAGACATCCGGCGAGACGGCGATTTCCGTTACGGGGCGCAGCTTGCCGCTGGCGGGCACGGTCTCCACCAGGTCGCGCATGGCTACCCGCATGACCTCCACTTCGGGCAGGGGCGACCGCTTGCGTCCGCCCAGCAACAGGAACAGCAGCAGGAGGCCGCCCGCCACCAGGGCGCCCCGGAGCCAGCCTTTTGTGCGCGGGGTCATTGCGTGCCTCCTTCCCCGACGGGGATATCCCGTAAACTGATGATTTTCATCTGGAAAAGATATCGGTAACGCGCCTGCCAGTAATCGCCCACGGCGCGTTGCCACGCAGTCCGGGAAATCAGGTACTCGCTGCTGGAGATGGCTCCGTTCTCAAAGCGGGCCTCATTGGCCTGAAAGGCCTTAGAGAGGGCCTCCATGTTCTCTTCCGCAGCCAGGCAACTCTCGTAGCAGTTGATGACGTTCAGCAGCGAGGAGAGCATCTCTCCTTCGAGATCGCGTCGCGTCTGCTCCACCTCCCGCGAAAGCTGTTCCACGCCGGCGGCCTCCTGCCGGATCCGGGTGAAGGCGCGGCCGGTGGGCAGCGGTATGGTGAGGGTTACGCCCACCGAAGGGTTGCCGTTGGCGGTGAGCTGGTTGTACCAGGTCACCCGGCTGGCGTTGCTGTAATAGGTGCCGTAACCGCCCGAGAGGGTGACCTCGGGCAACAGGGCGGCCCGGCTGATCCGCAATCCGGTCCGTCCCGCCTCCAGCGCGGCCTCTGCCTGCCGGATGCGGGGATGACGGGCCAGATAGCGGGCAATCGCTCCAGAAGCGGGCATCGGCCACGGTTCGGGAATGGAATCGTCGGCCGGAGGGGTCACGGAGAGTTCCTCCTCCGGCGACAGATTCAGGTAGCGGGATAACGTCATAGCGGCGGTCCGCCTGCCGCCGCGGGCGCTGGCCACTGCGGCCTTCTCGGTGGCGGTCTGCGCTTCGATTTCCGCCAGCGACCGGTACGAGAGCCGTCCGGAAAGAACCTCTTTTTCCGTGCGTTCCTTCTGGGCCAGGATCGATTCGTATCCGGCGCAGGCGTTTTCGTAGTTCTTTTCCGCCAGGAGTAGTTCGAGGTAGGCCTCGGTGATGGCAATCTTCAGCCCGGTCTGCATCTCTTCCAATCCGGCAGCGGCCTCCTGGAGGCGGCTCTTTTTCTCGCGCCGCTCCAACAGGGCGCCTACCACATTCGAGGAAGAGAGTGCCGCCCCGGCCGACCAGCTGTTTGAAAAGTTCAGCCGGTGGTCCACAATCATCAGCTCCTGCATGTCCACGGTGCGACCCCAACCAAAATCGCCGCCCGTGCGCAGGGTGACCTCAGGCAGCAGATCCAGCAGGGAGAGGCGCCGGTCGGCGCTTCGCTGCCGGAGTAACACTTCCTGTTTTTGCAGACCGATGCCCTCCTGCAGGCCGCGCTCGATGCAGCGCTCCAGCGTCCACGGGGGCAGTGCGGTTGCCAGAACCGCTATGATGAATCCCAAAGGCATGGCGAGTGTGGATCAGATACCCCTGATCAGGGAGAAGAGGGAGGCGAATACCTTGACGATGATGCCTACCACGTAGCCCACCATCCAGAGTGCCTCCTGCGCCTGTTTATCCACACCGCCGCGAAGGGTACGAAGCTCGGTGGCGCCCATCGGCTCCAGGGCGAGCAGAACGGAATCGTTTCTCATCGCGCGGCCCTCCTAAAAGATTCGGAGGGAGAATCCCTCGATAAATCCCTTGACGATTTTCGGGATGTAATCCGCGATAAAGTTGATCAATGCTTTTGCCTTGGTGAAGATCTCGTTCAGAAGGGATCCCGAGGCACCTCCGCGCAGGCAGAGTTCGGAAGAATGCATCTCCCGCAACCCTGTTTCCAACAACATTAGTTCTTCCATAAATTGTACGTTTTTCAGCTTCCGCAACTTGAAAGGGGGCGTGCGGAAACAGCCCTATGAGTGCGCACTCAATTGATTCATATCCAGTACTCTGTCCGCAACGGCGACATTGTCGCGGCGGTGGGTGATCATAATCACGATCCGGCCCTCGTCGCGCAGGGCGGCCGCCTTGCGGAGGATGCAGGCCTGCGAAAACTCGTCCAGGGCGGCGGTCGCCTCGTCGAGAATCAGGATCTGCGGATCGCGGTAGAGGGCCCGCGCCAGGGCGATCCGCTGCTTCTGGCCGCCCGAAAGCAGGCTTCCATGTTCACCGGCGGGCGTCAGGATGCCCAGGGAAAGGGAGGCGACGAACCTCGCCATCTGCAGTTCTTCGAGAATCCGGCCTACCTTTTTCAGGTCGGGGTCCTTCTCGCCGCCGGTGATGTTGTCCAGGATGGAGCAGTTGATCAGCCCCGGATCCTGCGGAACCATGGAAATATAGTGTCTCCAGTGGGAAAGATCAATCTGCGCGATGTCGGTCTCGCCCCACAGAATATGCCCGCCGTTCACCTCGAAATCCCGCATCAGCAGGGCTGCCAGCGTGCTTTTCCCGCATCCGCTCTCCCCGATGACGGCCGTAAGGGTTCCTTTGGGGAAGGTGGCGTTGAAGCCTACCAGCAGCGGCCCGCAGCCGGGGTAGGAGAAATGGACATCGCGGAAGGTCAGCGCCTGGGGATCGCCCAACGGCCCCTCGAGCCCGCCCTGCGGTTCCGCCTCGAGCAGCGTGATGTCCTGTAGCCGCTCCAGCGAGACGTTGGATTCGTTGAGGCGGCAGACCACGGAGACCATCTCCCCGAGGGGCGAAGCGAACCAGGCGGAGAGGGCATAGAAAGAGACCAGCTCTCCGGTGGTGAGGTCGCCCCGGAAGACAAATGCCGAACCGATGCTGAGCAGCACGAGCGTCATCAGCTTGGCCAGCAGGTCGGCCGAGAGCGAGAATCGCCCCAGGGCGCGCCCGGTGCGGTACATGTTCCAGTTCATGTTGGCAAATGCATGTTGCAGGTCGCCGTAGCCCATGGTTCCGCGTCCGAAATACTTGACGGTGCGGATGGCGGAAATCCGCTCGATCACGCTGTCTTCGAATTCGGCCACGCTGCTGAGCAGGTCCTTGTTCAGGTCGCGCGTGACGTGGTTTGCCAGGAGGTACACCGCGACATAGAGGGGAACGAAGAGCAGGGTCATCAGCGCGAGTTTCCACCAGTAGGTGAACATCAGGGCAAACGAACCGGCCAGCAGCAGGGCCCCCGTCGTGATGCCCGTGAGCCCTTCGGTGAGCATGCTGCGCACCTTGAAGGCATCGGTGATCCGGGCGTTCAGTTCCCCGGCTCCCCGGCGCTGGAAAAAGCCGACAGGCAGGCTGAAAAGGTGTCTGAGGTAGTTCAGAATCAGGTTTCCGTCCATCCGGACGCCGGCCCGGAGGGCGAAGATGGAACTCCCATATCCGACAAGGGCGGAGCAGAGCAGGATCAGGGCCAGGAGGATCGAAACTCCCGCCAGTTCCCGGATGCTTCCGCCCGGTATGACCGTATCGATGATGTGCTGCAGAAACAGCGAAGTCGTGATGCCCGCTCCCACGCATAAGAAAGATCCCGGCAGGGACCGTAGATAGTCCGTTTTAACGCAAGAAATAAGACGAGTGTACTGTGAGAAAGAATTGCCGCGACGCGGCTGAGAGTGGGATTGTGTGCTGCCGGGATCGGGGGAGAGGGTTATCAGGTAGCCGCTCCAGAGGCGGCCGATTTCTTCATAGGAGAGTTTGCGGTGGCGTCCGATGGCCGGGTCCATTACGCGGACCCGCCGTTTGTCAGCGCCGTAGAGTACGATGAAATGCAGATCGCCGTTTTTCTGGACCACATGGAGAATCGCGGGGGTGCGCAACTTGCCGAGCAGCGAGGTGTCGCGGTTGGCCGAGCGGTAGCCGTGGGCCTCAAATCCCAGCTTCCGGCAGGCGTCGATCATGCCCTGGAAGGTGGTGCCGGCGCGATCCGTACCGGAGGCCTCGCGAATCCGGGTCAGGGGAATGTCCTGTCCGTAGTGGCGGGCCACCGAGCAGATGGCGGCGGCGCCGCAATCCGAAAGGTCGTGCTGTTTGATGGCGGTTTTCATAGGCTACAGATAAAAGGCGAAGGCAGCCAGCATCAGGAGGGCGAGCGTCAGCATCAGCAGGGTGTAGGCCCCTTTGGCCGCTCCGCTCAGGTGCGGGGCGAGTCCGTCTGCCGTCACTTGCAGGTCGCTCAGGGGAAGGATGTCTGATTGGCGTGCCATCGTTCTGCGGGTTTGCTCCGGCAAAGGAAAGCACCTCCGCGGCAAGTTGGATGTCGCTGAAAACAATTTTCGACACCTTGCGCAGAATTGGTCCTGAAGCACTTTTTTGAAAAGGGCGACGTTTTTTTAAAAAAGCGTTTTTTCGTGCCGAACAGGTGTTTTCACGGGGCGGGCCCGCTTGATAATCCGTGATAAATATTATCTTTGCGAGTTATTAATGATTGCTATCAGTAACTGACCGATATGAGTTTTCCCGAGTACAAGAAACTGGATCTGGTGGAGATCAACCGCGAGGTCCTCGCCACCTGGAAGAAGAAGGATACGTTCCAGACATCGATGAAACTGCGCCAGGGGGCGCCTGAGTTTGTCTTTTTCGAGGGTCCGCCCTCCGCAAACGGCATGCCGGGCATCCACCATGTGATGGCCCGTTCCATCAAGGACGCCATCTGCCGTTACAAGACGCAGAAGGGTTTCTTCGTGGACCGTCGTGCCGGCTGGGATACCCACGGCCTGCCGGTGGAACTCGGTGTCGAGAAGAAACTCGGCATTACCAAGGAGGATATCGGCAAGAAGATTTCCGTGGCGGAATACAACCGGACCTGCCGCGAAGAGGTGATGAAATACACCTCCGAGTGGGTCTCGCTGACGGAAAAGGTCGGTTACTGGGTAGATACAAACCGCCCCTATATCACCTACGACAATCATTACATCGAGACGCTCTGGTACTTGCTCAAGAAGATCTATGACAAGGGTTACCTCTACAAAGGCTACTCCATCCAGCCGTATTCCCCGGCTGCCGGCACGGGATTGAGCTCCCACGAGCTGAACCAGCCCGGCTGCTACCGCGATGTCAAGGATACCACCGTCACCGTGCAGTTCGAGGTGATCCGCGACGCCGCTTCGGAATTCCTCTTCGCGGGGGCTGACCGTCCGGTCTATATCCTGGCCTGGACCACCACGCCGTGGACCCTGCCTTCCAATACCGCGCTCTGCGTCGGTCCGAACATCGAATATGTGGCTGTTGACAGCGTGAATCCCTATTCCAAGGCTCCGGCCCGCTATATCGTTGCCAAGCCGCTCCTGGAAGCCCATTTCAACGATAAGAATCCGGGCACCGTGGCCGGCGCTCCCGTCAAGGGTACCGCGCTGGTCGGCATCCGTTACAAACAGCTGATTCCCTGGATGAAGCCCGAAGGAGACGCTTTCCGCGTCATCCCCGGAGACTACGTCACCACGGAAGACGGTACCGGTATCGTGCATATCGCACCGACCTTCGGTGCGGATGACGACAAGGTGGCCAAAGCCGCCGGCATTCCGCCGATGCAGGTCATCGACAAGGCGGGCAACCGACAGGCCATGGTGGACCGCACCGGTAAACTCTATCGCATCGAGGATCTCGATCCGAAGTTCGTAGCGGAGCGGGTGGATGCATCGCTCTACGCTCCCTTCGCCGGCCGTTTCGTCAAAAACGCCTACGATGACAGCCTTGCGCCGGATGCTCCCACGCTCGATATCGACATCTGCATGGAACTCAAGCAACAGGGGATCGCGTTCCGCATTGAGAAGCATGTGCACAACTATCCACACTGCTGGCGTACCGACAAACCGGTGCTCTACTATCCGCTCGATTCCTGGTTCATCCGCACGACGGCTGTCCAGCAGCGGATGGTGGATCTGAACAAAACCATCAACTGGAAACCCGAATCCACCGGAACGGGCCGTTTCGGCAAGTGGCTCGAGAATATCCAGGACTGGAACCTTTCCCGCAGCCGCTACTGGGGCACGCCGCTCCCGATCTGGCGCACGGAAGACGGCAAGCAGGAAAAATGCATCGGTTCGCTCGAAGAACTCTGCACCGAACTCGACCGTTCCGTGGCCGCCGGCATCATGGCGGAGAACCCGCTCCGGAAGGCCGGCTTCGTTCCGGGCGACTTCTCCAAGGAGAACTATGACAAGGTGGATCTCCACCGTCCCTATGTGGACAACTTCTTCCTCGTCTCGGACGATGGCCGGAAGATGGTGCGCGAGAGCGACCTGATCGACGTCTGGTTCGATTCCGGCGCCATGCCTTATGCCCAGGAAGGCCTCGCACGGCTGGGCGAGGGGGCCTTCGGCCAGACCGCAGACTTTATCGCCGAGGGCGTGGACCAGACCCGCGGCTGGTTCTACACGCTGCACGCCATCCACACGATGGTTTCCGACAGCTGCGCCTACAAGACGGTGATTTCCAACGGCCTGGTGCTCGACAAAGAGGGCAACAAGATGTCCAAGCGCCTGGGCAACGCCGTGGATCCCTTCAAAATTATCGATACCTATGGCACCGATGCGCTTCGCTGGTATATGCTTACCAACGCCCAGCCTTGGGACAACCTAAAGTTCGACGAGGCAGGCGTGGCGGAGGTCCAGCGCAAGTTCTTCGGTACGCTGTACAATACCTATTCGTTCTTTGCCCTCTATGCCAATGTGGACGGATTCGATCCGGCTGCCCCGCAGGCCGATCCCGCACAGCGGCAGGAGATTGACCGCTGGCTGGTTTCGCTGCTCAATACCCTCGTGAAGAAGGTGGACGCCGCCTATGCCGACTTTGATATCACGCTGGCAGGCCGCTTGATTCAGGATTTTGTCTGCGACGACCTCTCCAACTGGTATGTCCGCCTCAACCGCAAACGCTTCTGGGGCGGCGGCCTGACGCCTGACAAACTGGTGGCCTACCAGACGCTTTACCGGGCACTCCGCACCGTGGCCCTGCTCGCCGCGCCGATCGCTCCCTTCTACATGGAACGCCTCTGGTGCGACCTCGTTCCGGGTGCAGAATCCGTTCACTTCGAGTCCATTCCTGCCTGCTGCGAGGCGGAAATCGACACGGCGCTCGAAGAGCGGATGGCCCTCGCGCAGCAGGCTACCTCGATGGTGCTCGCCCTGCGCCGCAAAGTCAACATCAAGGTCCGTCAGCCGCTGGCCAAGATGATCATTCCGGTGATCGATCCTTCGCTGCAGGCACAGATTGAAAAGGTTGAGCCGTTGATCCTGACGGAAGTCAATGTCAAGGAAGCGGAGTATATCCACGATACGACCGGTTTGATTACCAAGAAGATCAAGCCGAACTTCAAGACCCTCGGCAAAAAGTACGGTAAGCAGATGAAAGAGATTGCAGCTGCTTTTGCTACGATGGATCAGCCTACGATCGGCGCGATTGAGCGGGCAGGGGAGTACACCCTGGATCTGCCCTCCGGCCCTGTGGCACTGGAAACCGCTGACTACGAGATCCACTCCGAGGATATGCCGGGCTGGCTGGTGGCCTCCGAAGGCCGCCTGACCATCGCCCTCGACGTGACCCTGACCGACGACCTGCGCCGCGAAGGAATCGCCCGCGAGCTGATCAACCGGATCCAGAACCTCCGCAAGGAGAGCGGATTCGAGGTGACCGACCGCATCCGGGTGGTAATCGAACAGGAGCCTTCCGTGGAAGAAGCCCTGGCTTCTTACGGCAAGTATCTCTGCGAACAGACCCTCACCGAATCGCTCCGTTTTGCCGCTGCAGCGGCCTTCGAAGGGGTTTCCGTCGAATGGGAAGAGAGCACGCTCAAGATTTCTGTCGCAAAGATTTGAAATGATTGCAGAATTGATTAAATTTGTAGAAAAAATATAGCATTATGGAAGAGAAAGCAAAGGTGCGTTACAGCGATGAAGAACTTCAGGAGTTCAAGACGCTGATCCTCGAAAAACTCGAGGTGGCGCGCAAGGAGTACGATCAGCTCAAAGGCATTGTCAACCATAGCACCAGCAATGACACGGAAGATACCTCTCCGACCTTCAAGGTCCTGGAAGAGGGGGCTTCGTCGCTCTCCAAGGAGGAGATCGGCCAGCTGGCTTCCCGTCAGTACAAGCTGATCCAGAATCTCGAAGCTGCCCTGGGCCGTATCGAGAACAAGACCTACGGCATCTGCCGTGCCACGGGCAAACTGATTCCCAAGGAGCGGCTCCGTCTGGTTCCCCACGCTACCCTCAGCGTTGAGGCCAAGGAAAAAGGTTACAAATAGTCCCTTTCAGCAGATGAAGATTTCCCGCGGAACGAAGATTACCCTCCTCGTCGTCCTGCTGCTGGTCATTGATCAGGTCATCAAGATCCTGGTCAAGACCCACATGACGCTCGGACAGAGCATCCATGTCTTCGGCGACTGGTTTCAGATCTATTTCGTGGAGAACAACGGCATGGCCTTCGGTATGCAGTTCGGAGCTACCGTCGGCAAGCTGTTGCTGAGTCTCTTCCGCGTGGCGTTGGTCGTTCTGATCTTCCTCTACATCCGGAAACTGCTCAAGCGCCCCTCCACCCCGATGGGGGTGCTGGTGGGGCTCTCCGCCATCCTGTGCGGGGCTCTGGGCAATATCATCGACTCGCTCTTCTACGGCTTGATCTTCTCGGAGAGCACCGTCACTCAGGTGGCGCAGCTCTTCCCCGAGGGCGGCGGATATGCCCCCTTCCTCTTCGGCAAGGTGGTGGATATGCTCTATTTCCCGATCATCGACACCGACCTGCCCGCCTGGCTGGGCGGCAAGCACGTCATTTTCTTCCGGCCCATCTTCAACTTTGCTGACTCCTGCATCACCGTTGCCGCCTTCTATCTGCTGATCTTCCACTGGCGCTTCTTCGGCAAGAAGCAGGACGCTGAACCCGCCCCGGAAAAATAGCCGCTTATCTTCTCGCCGCCAATTCTTTTGGCGCTTCCCGCTTGATTTCCTATCTTTGCCCTCCCAATCCGGAAGGTTGGCCGAGTGGTCTATGGCGGCGGTCTTGAAAACCGTTAGGCGGCGACGTCTCAGGGGTTCGAATCCCTTACCTTCCGCAAAACAAGATGAATGAAAGCCGGCGAGGAGCCGGCTTTTGCCGTATTCGGGCCATCTGGAAAGCTCGCTTTCCGAGTGGCCCGGATAGGGCAAAAGCAGCGGCACGCTCTGCGTGCCTGCTTTCATCCATCTTGTTTTGCAATGCCCCGCCGCAGGCGGGCAGGGATGCCGTCGGGCCCGGCCCGACGAAATCCCGGAAGGAATAGCTAATTATTTCCTGCGCAGCCCAGCGGGCAGCAGGTGCTTCCATCCTTCGGGGATGGAATCCGGCACGGCGCTCCTGCGGGGCTTCGGGAAAGAAACCTTCTCGGGCGGCAGGAGGCGCCGGTATCCGCCCTCTTCCAGCCCCTTGACCGTACTCTCGTAACCGCGGCGGAACAGCTCCACCAGCTTGGACATGTCATATACGGAACACCCCTTCGTGTCCAGGTCGATGGAAAGGTCAGCCAGCCGGGCGGAGGCGGCGACGTTCGAATGCATCATCATCGAGTAGGAACGCATCGCCACGGAAATCAGGTTGTTCCGATAGGACTCCTCCTCGAGCGGATTGAGACTGAAGGCGATTACCTTCCGGCACTGCTTGCGGATGGCCGGAACGGGAAGGTTCTGCACCGCGCCGCCATCGACATAATGCGCCTTTCCGATGGTCATCGGATAGAAAACGACCGGGATGGAACAGGAGGCCACGACCCGCGGTGCAATCTCCCCGCGCGTAAAAACGCGGGCCTGGCCGCGCTCCACCTCGGAGGCCACCACATAGACCGGGATCTGCAACTCTTCAAGCCGCTGGACGGGGAGCGTCTTCCGCAGATGCTCCACCAGGGGCTTCGAGTCGAAAAGGCCGCCCTTGGGCAGCGCGGGCGCGACGATATCCTTGAAGAAATTCAGCCCGAGGAACTGTTTCAAGATCTCGGCAGGCTCCAGCCCGGCGGCATAATAGACCGCTACGAGCGATCCGGCGCTGGTGCCGGCAATGATATCGGGCTTCAGTCCGAACTCTTTCAGGGCCTGCAGCGCCCCGCAATGGGCCGCCGCCTTGGCGCCGCCTCCGCTGAGCGCGATTCCCAAAGGATACTTTTCTGCTGCCATATATAAAAAAGGTAATCGGGTGGACAAAGATAGCGCAATTTGGCAGATTGTTTGCAACCTTTTCGGGCCTGGAGCAGTCTAACACCCGAAACCACCCGAAAGGAAAAACGCTTCAACAATGAAATACAGACTTCTATACTCGATTGCAGCCGCTCTCGTCTGCGGCTTCTCCATCCTCAACACTCCGGCTTTCGCGGCCCGTCAGACCCTGGTTCCCGTGGAGGGGACCGTAACGGAGACCTCCGGCGCACCGCTCGGCTTTGCCACCGTGGCGCTGATGTCGGCGGACAGCACCCTGATTGCCGGCACCTCGTCGGATGAAAGCGGCCGTTACAAACTGAACGCGCCGGAAGGGGAGTGGATCCTCTGTGTTTCCCTGATCGGCTACCGCGACCGCAGTCTCACCGTTATGGTGCAGGCGCCGAGGACCGAGTTGCCGTCCGTCGCCCTCGAGGAGGATGCCCAGTTGCTGGAAAGTGCGCGCGTGACGGCCAAAGCCCCGATCATGGAGGTCAAAATCGACAAGGTGGTGATGAATGTCGCCCAGAGCGCCATCGCGCAGCAGGCCAATGGCCTGGATATTCTCAAGAAGGCCCCGGGCGTGGTGATTGACAAGGACGGCAACATCACCCTGAACGGAAAGTCTGTGGCCATCTGGATGGATGGCCGCCCCTCCCACATGGACGGTAAAGCACTGCAGGCCTTTCTGCGTGGAACCGAGGGGAGCAGTATCGACAAGATTGAACTCATCGAGCACCCCTCTTCCAAATATGATGCGGAAGGCTCGGGAGGTATCATCAACATCCGTACAAAGCGCAATATGCTCTCTGGCCTGCATGGCAGCCTCGGCGCAGACCTCGGCGGAATGTATTTTGGCTCCCACAACCGTTTTGCCTGGGAAGACAGCGAATGGGGGAACCTCTCCTGGCGTACAAATAAAACCAACACTTTCCTGAATTTCTCCCACGGAGACTATTGCTTTGATGTGGATCTGGATGTGGATACAAAAACCGAGTCACTGGCCGGCACGATGGAACAGCTGTCGCAGTCTTTCCACAAGACCAATTTTTCCAGCAACCGAATCACGCTGGGTAACGACTGGTTCGTCGACAAGCGCAACACGCTGGGATTCATCATCCGTCTCCCCTGGCATTCAGAGGGTTCCAAGAGCAGCCGTCCCGAAAACGTTTCGCGTCTCTTGCTGGATGGTACTGAACTCCAGAAGGATGAGTCTGCCATTATCAACGATTCCCATTATACACAGGTTTCGGCCAACCTCAACTATACCCATATCTTCGATGAGGCGCACGGAGCGGAGCTTACCGTGAACCTGGATGCCTATCGCAACGGACAAAAATCCGACAACAAGCAGGACATCTGGACCCAGGTGACCGGAACGACAGACTGGACCGAATCGGGCAGACAGATTATCGGCAATGGCGTGTTGAACATTCTTTCTGCAAAAGCGGATTACCAGCGCGTTCTGTGGGGATCTACGATGTTCGAAGCCGGCGCCAAGTGGGCCCGCTCCTCGACAGTGAACGATACGCGCCGCATTGAAACGGGCCCCGCACCGATGGATCAGACGACCTCCTTTACCTATCTGGAGCATATCGGAGCGGCCTATTTCAACTTCGCCCGTCAACTGGGCGCCAAGTGGAGCGTCAAGGCCGGTTTGAGAGCCGAGTATACCTGGACCTTCGGTGACTGGATTACGGCTGGCACCGATACGCGCCGCCACTACCTGAACTGGTTCCCGACGATCTTCGTGGGTTGGCAACCGACTGAGAAACAGAACTACGCTTTATCGCTTACCCGTCGTGTTCACCGCCCCGGCTACTGGAACCTCAACCCGGTGGAAGAATATATCGATGCGCACACCAGCACGGTGGGCAATCCTGACCTGCTGCCGGAGTTTACCAATTCGATGGGCCTCCAGGCTGGCTTCGGACAGCATTTTTCGCTCGCTGCGCACGGACAGTACTCGACACAGGTTACCACACAGATTCCTACCTACGATGCCAGCGGCAATCAGCGGCTGGAATGGGGCAACTTCGGACGCACCTATCAGGCAGGAGTATCCGCCAACATGACGGCTTTCCCGGTGACCTCCTGGCTGGACTGGACCGTTTCGATCACCGGCGTCTGGATGAAGAATATCTCCGATGCAACCGCCTATATCCAAAGCAGCTATTCCGGATTCTTCCGCACTTCGCTCGCCTTTTCGCTGCCCGCTGACTGGAAGATTGAATGGGATGCCTATGGGCAAACGCCGATGGTCTACACCTATCTCAGAATACATCCAAGTATTTCCTCGGACATTGCTTTCCGCAAGACCTTCTTCGACGGGGCGCTCACATTCAATGCGGGAATCCAGGACATCTTCCGTACCAGCCAGCAGAATATCGACATTCTCGACACCAATACCGGGAAAGTGGTCTCGGTTCTCCAGCAGAAGTACTTCAATCAGCGCGTGAATATCGGGCTGACCTGGAGCTTCGGTAAAGCCACCGGCAGCCGCCGGCGTCACGTGGGCGAACTGGAAGAGGCTTCCCGTGCCTCGGGCGGCGGTGGCGGAATCGGCGGCGGTAGGTAGGACGAATCACCGAAAAAATTGTATCTTCGCATTGTCTTAACAACGAAGCGAAGATGAAAAAGGTTCTTCTTTGGGTTATCGGCATCCTGGCCGCAATCTGTATCGCCGTCGCCAGCATCTGGGGCGGCGAGATCCGCACGCTGAACTCCGTGAAACAGGTGGGGGACAACCCCTACCTGTATGAAATGCAATACAAGGCCGCTTACGACCTGGACGATCTGATTTCCAAAGATATCGACAGCAACGCCAAACTGCTCGACTATGTGGTCAAGCGAATTGGCAAGGGACTCCCCATCCAGCTCAAGAGTTCCCAGGTAGCCGATGAGAACGGCGAGATGAACGTGATGAACTGCACCAGCTTCCAGGCGTCGAAAGCCGAGGGAGAAGGCTACTGGTACGGCCGTAATTACGACTTTTTCAAGAATCCGACGATGGTGACCGTCTCCCGCCCGAAGAAGGGCTACGCCTCGATCGCGGTGAGCGACATGTCGCATTTCGGATACAGTCTCGACAAGCTTCCCGACAAGCTGGCCCGGAAGGTCAACTGCCTGGCGGCCGTCTATGCGCCGGTGGACGGCATCAACGAGAAGGGACTCTGCACCTCCATCATGGCGCTGCCCAAGCAGTGTGCCTGGCAGGAGAGCGGCAAGCATAAGGTAGGTACCACCATCCTCATGCGTCTCTTCCTGGACCGCTGCGCCACCGTGCAGGAGGCACTGGATCTGGTCGCCTCGCTCGATATCCGCCACGATGCGGCGGTGGGCACCGGTTACCATTATATGGTGGCGGATGCCTACGGGGATGTGGCCGTCATTGAATTCGACAAGGACGACGGCTGGAAGACGATGATTGTCAGCAAGCCGGAAGGGGAGAACGCGATGCTCGTCACCAACCACCTCCTTTCGCCCAAATACTACACCACCGTGCCCGACGAGGCGGTGGGCAATCCCCACAGCCGCAGCTGGTGGCGCTACGAGACGGCGGGCGCTTACCTCAAGGCGCATAATGGCATCCTGACCTTTGCCGAGGCGCAGGAGTGCCTGGCCCAGGTCCACTGGAAAGATCTCGTCTGGGACAACGGCATGGTGGAAGACACGCAGTATAGCAATGTGTATGACCAGAAGAACATCACGCTGGCGCTGCGCAACTGGAACGATTACGAGACCACGGTTCATTTCTCCCTGTAAACCATGCGAGCAACCCGCGATATTTACCTGGCCGGCGGCTGCTTCTGGGGTGCGGAACACTACCTGAAGCAGATCCGGGGCGTGGTGTCGACGGAAGTCGGCTTTGCCAACGGCCATCTGGAGAACCCGACCTACAAGCAGGTGTACACCGATACCACCGGCCATGCGGAAACGGTCCATGTGACCTACGATCCGGCGGAGGTATCCCTCAAGTTCCTGCTGGAGCTCTTTTTCAAGGCCATCGACCCCACCAGCCTGAACCGGCAGGGGGAGGATGAAGGCACGCGTTACCGCACCGGCGTCTATTACACCGATCCGGCCGACCTGCCGCAGATCGAGGAAGTCTTTGCCGCCGAGCAGCAGAAACTCGATGCACCGCTCGTGGTGGAGAAACTGCCTCTGCAGCATTTCTACCGGGCCGAGGAATATCACCAGGATTACCTGGACAAGAATCCCTCCGGCTACTGTCACCTTCCTTCCGAACTGTTTGACTACGCCCGCAAGGCAAACCGACTCAAATAGATGAAAATAGCATTGAAATATTTCACCCTGGCCGCACTGCTGTTTTCTCTGGCAGCGTGCGAGGGGGTGGTTCCGTCGCCGGATCCCGATTCGGAAAAGCCCGTCGATCCAGTAGGTCCCGTTGATCCGACCCCTACGCCGACCCCGAAGCCGGAGGTCGATACGATTCTCATCGGCGTCTGCTATTCCGGGATGGGCAAGGCAACCAAGGGATACTATGAGAATTGCCTCAAGCCCTGCGGAGCCAAGCCGGTCTTCTTCAAGTATTATGCGATGAGCGATGCGGAGGCGGAGGCCTATGTGGCCTCTGTGGACGGCATCATCACCCCCGGTTCCACGGCGGGCGATACCACCGGCCGCTCTACCTATGAAAACCGCGTGCTCCAGGCTGCCCTCACGGCTGGAAAGCCGATCCTGGGCATCTGCTACGGGCACCAGCGCATCAATACCGTCCTGGGCGGCAAGACGACGGCAGTCCCGGCCTCGGATGTATTGCACAAGAATTCCCAGAATGGAACCAATATTGGCCTGAACGATGCAAACGCCCACATTATCCGGATCAGCAAGACCTCTTTGTTATACAAACTGCTGGGTGAAAGCGAATATGTCTGGGTCAACACCAGTCACAACTACAGCACGACCCAGCCGGGCCTGGGCGTGACCTTCACCGCCTGGGCGGACGACGGCATCGTAGAGGCCCTGGAAGCGAAAGGGGTCCTGGGCGTGCAGTTTCACCCGGAGGTACTCTACGGCAAAATGGGAATCAGCCGCTTCCTGCCCATCTTCGAGCATCTGGTCGAGCAGGCGCGGGAAGTGAAGAACAGCACTCCCGCTGCGAATTAATCCTTGAATTTTCCGAGCGCCCGGTCGCACCAGGGCGCAAGGCCGCACTCTGAACATTGGGGGCGCTGGGCGGTGCAGGTGTAGCGTCCGTGCAGCAGCAGCCAGTGGTGTGCCTTGGGCCGGATCTCAGCCGGAATGCCGGCCGTAAGGTCTTTTTCGACCGCAAGCACATCTTTTCCTCGGGAGAGGCCGAGCCGCCGTGCCACGCGGAAGACGTGGGTGTCGACGGCAATCACCGGGGCGTCCCACAGGACGGACGTCACCACATTGGCCGTTTTGCGCCCTACGCCGGGCAGCGTCTGGAGCGCCTCGCGGTCGTCGGGCACCTCGCCGCCGAAATCGGCCACCAACTTTTCAGCCATTCCCTTCAGGTGGGCGGCTTTGCTGTTGGGGTATGAGACCGATTTGATGTACGAAAGAATCTCTTCCACGGAACCTTGAGCCAGCGAAGCGGCATTCGGGAAACGTGCGAAGAGGGCCGGGGTGACCAGGTTGATGCGCTTGTCGGTGCACTGGGCGGAGAGCATCACGCAGACCAGCAGTTCGTAGGGATTGCGGAAGCGCAGTTCGCTCTCCGCGACGGGCCGGTTGGCCGCAAACCATCCGAGGATGGCTTCGTATTTTTTATTCTTCATGGAAGAGTTCTCGGCAGACGGTATCCTCGCAGATGAGTACGCGGGCGGGATACTCGCTCAGGATGGATTGATTGTGGGTAACCATCAGGACAGCCGTTCCCTCTTTGGCGTTGATAGACCAGAGCAGGTCCATGATGCTGTGGGCAGTATCGGCATCGAGGTTGCCCGTGGGCTCGTCGGCCAGCAGGATCCGCGGCCGGTTGAGAAGGGCGCGGGCGATGGCCGTGCGCTGTTGCTCGCCGCCGGAGAGCTGATGCGGCATCTTGTGCGCCTTGTGGGTGAGGCCGACCGCGCGCAGTACCTCGTCGATCCGGCTGCGGATCTGCTCCTTGTCCCGCCAGCCGGTGGCCTCGAGCACGAACCGGAGGTTGTCCTCCACGCTGCGGTCCATCAGCAGCTGGAAATCCTGGAATACGATACCGATCTCGCGGCGCAGGTAGGGGATCTGCCGTTTGCGCAGGTGCAGCAGGTCGAATTCGCCCACGCGGGCCAGCTTGCCGGAGAGGGGATTCTCCCCGATGAGGGCGCGGATGATGGAGGTCTTGCCGCTGCCCACCTTGCCGGTGATGTAGAGGAACTCTCCTTCCCGGACCGTGAGGGTGAGCGACTCGATCACCGTGAGTTCGCCGTTGGAGATATCCACATCTTCAAATTCGATAATCGGCTGGGGGGTCTTCTCGTTTTCCATATCCAAAGGGGTTTGATGCACAAATTTACGAATTTTATTCGTATATTTGTTGCTTGACTAAGAATCGGGAAATGAATCGCCTCTGCCGCATGCTGTTGTCCGTGACGTTGCTGCTCGCCGCAGCGATGCCCCTGCGCGCGACAGGTATCGGAGGCGGCGATTTCCGCGAGCGGCTGGAGTCTGCGCGCATGCTCTACAACAGTGGGGCCTATGCGGCTGCGGAACAGGCTTTTGCCGATCTCTCCGCGGCCATCGACGATAGTTATGCCCTGCGCCGATCCGAACTGGAGGCCTACCGCGTGCTTTGCGCCATCGCGATGGACCGCGTCAATGCGGAGTGGCTGGTGAAGGTCTTTTCGGAGAACTATCCCACGGCGCCCGAACTCTCGATGGTGCGCTATGCGCTCGCTTCCCGTTTCTTCGACCGTGGGGAATACGACAAGGCGCACGAGTATTTCGAAGACATCAACAAGAACTACCTTTACAGCGACTGGCGCACCGAGTTTGAATTCAAGCGCTCCTTCTGCGACATGCGCACGGGGCACAACGACCGCGCGGCGGCCGGCTACCGGAGCATCATCGACGAACCGCTTTCCATCTACACCTATCCGAGCATCTACTACCTGGCCTATGTCCGCTACATGGACAAAGCCTTCGACGAGGCCTTCGGGCTCTTCTGCAAGGCGGCCGGCGACTCCCGCTTCCGCGTCATGTCCACCTACTACAGCGTGGAATCCAAGTTCATGATGGGAGATCATGCCTACGTGGCCGCCGAGGGACCGAAGATACTCGATGAGGTGGGTACCGACCTCAAGCCGAACCTGGCTCGCATTATCGCCGAGGCGCTCTTCGCGCTCGACCGCAACGAGGAGGCCAGCACCTACCTGGAGATTTTCCGGAACTCCGGCGCCAAGCTCTCCCGCAAGGACTATTACTTCTCGGGCATCCTTTCCTACGACCTGAAGTCCTACAAGGCGGCCGCCGAGTCGTTTGAAAAGGTGGTCACCGTGCCGGACTCCCTCTCGCAGAACGCCTGGTACCACCTGGCCAACTGCTACCTCAAGGCGCGGAATCAGCTGGCCGCCATGTCGGCCTTCCAGTCTGCCGCCGGACTCGATTTCGATCCGGCCATCAAGGAGGACGCCCTGTTCAACTTTGCCAAGCTCTCCTTTGATGTCAACGCAGACATCTCGCAGTTTGACCAGTACATGCAGCTCTACCCGAAGAGCGGCCGGGACGACATCATCAACAACTATATCGCCGCCTCGTATCTCCGGAGCAAGGATTATTCCTCGGCGGTGGAAGCGCTGAACAAGATTGTCAAGAAGGATCCCGAGGTCGTGACGAACCTCCAGCGCGCCTCCTTCCTGCGGGCGATGCAGCAGATTCAGGCCGGGGCCTACCGCTCCGCCGTCCCGATGCTCGAGACTTCGCTCGCCAATGCCAAATATGACGCCTCGCTGGGCAACCAGGCCTCCTACTGGCTGGCCGAGTGCCACTACCGCAACGGCCGGTTCGCCGATGCGGCGCAGATCTACGCCTCGCTGCTCGAGCGCCCCGATTTCCGCAGCACGCAGCAGGGGCCGATGACTCTCTACAACCTGGGTTACTGTTACTTCAAGGCGGGCAAGTTCGCCGAGGCGCAGAAGCGGTTCTCAGAGTATCTGGCCGCTACCGATGCGCCGCTCTTCGACCGCGACGCGCGCATCCGCCTGGCCGATTCCTACTACATGCAGAACAATTACGCGGCGGCGGCCACCACCTACGAGGCGGTCTTCACCAAGTACAATACCCATCCGGATATCTATCCGGCTTACCAGAGTGCCGTGGCCTACGGCCTGACGGGCAATGATGCAAAGAAGATAGCCATCCTGCGCAGTGTCACCCGGCGCCACCGCAATGCGGCGCTCTATCCGCAGTCGCTCTTCGAACTGGGCCGGACCTTCGTGCAGCGCGGGGAAAACGAGGATGCGTCGGAGTGCTTCTACACCCTGCTGGGCATGAAGTCCGACAGCACTTTCTATGCCCGCAGCCTGCTGGAGCTGGCCATGATTTATTCCAATGCCGGCAAATTCGACAAGGCCATCGACTATTACAAGACGGTGGTGGCCGACTGCCCGCATACCCAGGAGGCCCAGGATGCCATCTCCGGCATGGAGAGCATCTATCAGACGCTGAACCGGCCCGAGGTCTTCCTCTCCTGGCTCGATGAAATCGGCATGTCGAACATCAAGAGCGACAATGAGCGCGAGCAGATGCTTTTCGCATCGGCCGAGCAGCTGCATCAGAGCGGCCGCCACGCTTCGGCCATGACGGCTCTCCAGTCGTTCCTCTCCGCCTATCCGGACGGACCCTACACGACACGCGCCTGGTTCCTGATGGCCGAATCGCTGCGGGCCACCAACCGCAAGGAAGCGGCGGCCGATGCCTATCTGAAGGTGATGAAACGGGGTACGGAAGGCGCCCTGACCGAGGCCGCTACGGTGGCTTATGCCCGAATCTCCATGGAACTCGAGCGCTACAGCCGGGCGGCTGCCGCCTACAGTTCGCTGATCTCTACCACGGAGAATGAGCCGCTTCGCCAGAGTGCCCTTCTGGGCCGGATGCGCGCTTATTACAAGACCAAGAAATACGACGAGGCCATCAAGGATGCCCAGATGCTGGTCTCCGATGCGGCGGCTCCGGAAGCCACGCTGCGCGAAGCGCAGTACACGCTGGCCAAGAGCTATCGGGTGAAGGGCGACCGCATGCTGGCCAAACCGCTGCTGGAGTCGCTCTCCGTCAATCCGGCCGATGCCTATGGCGCCGAGGCTACCTACCTGCAGGTGCTGGACGCCTTCAATGCAGGCAATTTTGCCGATGTGGAAAACCGGGTCTATGCCTTCTCCGATTCGGGTACGCCGCAGCTTTACTGGCTGGCCAAGAGCTTTATCGTGCTGGGCGACGCCTTCGTGGCGCGTGAGGAGCTGGAGCAGGCGGAGGCCACCTACCGCAGCATCCTGGAGGGCTATGCGCCTGCGGGTGACGATGATGACGTGTGCGACCAGGTCCGCGAACGCCTGGAAAAAATCAAAAAACCGGAGGTGAAGGGATGAAACGCGTGATAACAGCCGTCCTGACGGCCCTGATTTCTACAGTTCTGCTTCCTGCCCAGGGTTTCGACCCGACGGTGGAGGTGAGCCGTTCCTATGATGTCCGGCTCGGGGAAATCCATAAGCCGGTACTGCCCGTCGAGGTGCCCGATACCCTGTCGCGATTCGGCCATACCACGGACTATTCCATTTTCGAGAAGCCCTACGGCAACCTCTACGAGTTTACCCCCTATGATGCGCTGCGCATCAAGCCGATGGATCCGGTGCGGCTGCCGCTCTTCTACGCCCGCCTCGGCCTGCAGATGCCCATCTCGCCTCTTTTGGACATTCACCTGCAGAAGGCCTCCAAAAAAGGAATGTACTTCGATCTGGCGCTCCATCACAACTCTTTCTTCGGCGGCGTTCCGGATGTGCTGGGGGGAGATCCCCTCTCACTCCGGAATACGGACAATGATGCCGCAGCCCACATGAAGATCGTGTGGGCGACGGGGGAGGCCGGTTTCGGGCTCAACTACAAATATGACAGCCGTTATACGGTTTCCGGCACCGGAGCAACGGCTGCGGGCGGACTTCAGCGCTATGGCTTCTCAGCCGGTCTGCGCTCCACCACGGCAAACGAGAAAGACATTTACTACGACTTCAACCTGCGCTACGACGGCGGCCGCTCCACCTGGCTCACCGGTGCGATGACCGATCCGCTCGCAGTGAACATCAATGGATTCAGCCTCGACGGCTGGGTGGGAACCACCTTCGATATTCACCGGATCTACATCGACATGGCCATCCGCTTCAGCGATTATGCAGGATTCAAGGATTATTCGATTTCCGTCGTGGAGTTTTCCCCCATCTACGAGTACTCCAACAAACGTTTCGAAGGACGTTTCGGCGTCAAGTTCGGCAACCGGTTCGGCCTCCAGAAATCAGATGCCGCCAAGGCGCCGGACGGAAACAACCTCAATGCCCTGAGCAATGTTTTTCCGGATATCGACGCCCGTTACGAACTCAGCCGGCGCGCACTCTGGATTCATGCCATTCTCGGCGGTGGTTTCGATCTGAACGATTATGGTGACCTGGCGGACCGGGTACCGCTGCTCACCCCCAATACGCCCATGCTGATGGGAAATCGTCCGCTCGAGGCGACCCTCGCCCTCGAGAGCGTCATTTCGGGCCGTTTTGCCATGAACTTCTCGGGATCGTTCGTGATGCAGCGCTGCACGCCCGTCTTTGAGCCGGTTGTGCCCACCGACGGTTCTCCGGCGGAGATTCGCCTGGGATTTGTCAGTGCCAACACGCTGGTGGGCGGCCTGGACGCCTTTTGGAAATCCTCTACCGTGACCACGGGCGGCGAGCTCCGCCTGCGGCACTATTTTGCCCTGGAAGGGGAAGCGCCCGTCACCCAGCTGCCGGTGGCGACCGGGCGGCTCTATTTCCGCTACAACTGGCGGGAGCGCCTGATCGGCTCCCTCGATTATGACTTCCGCAGTTCGGTCAGCGGCAGCACCTTCGGCGCCTGGTCCACGCCGTGGATCCACAACGTGGGGCTCACGCTGGATTATGTGGTGAACCACAACCTGACCGTTTACGGAAAGCTGGGCAACCTCTTCGGCTGCCGCAACCAGTACGTCCCGATGTATGTCGAGCCCGGATTTAACTTCGGCGGCGGCATTGCCTTGATTTTCTAATAATTACTTTATATATTTGCCAACATGAGAAAGAAAATCGTAGCCGGAAACTGGAAAATGAATACGACGGTGCCCGAAGGTGTGGCACTCGCCCAAGAACTCGCAACCCGCAAAGCCGAGATTCCCGCGGGTGTCAAACTGATTGTCGCTCCGCCTTTCACGCACCTTTCTGCCGTCGGCGAAGCCCTCAAGGGCTCTCCGATCGCCCTCTCTGCCCAGAACTGCGCCGATGAGCCCAAAGGCGCCTTCACGGGCGAGGTTTCCGCTGCGATGCTCCGCAGTGTCGGATGCCGCTACACGATCCTCGGCCACTCCGAGCGCCGTCAGTACTACGGTGAAACCGCTGATAAACTCATCAAGAAGATTCGTCTGGCCCTTGCGGAAGGGTTGGATGTCATCTATTGCGTGGGCGAGAACCTCGAGCAGCGCAATGCCGGCGAGCACTTCGTCGTGGTGGGCACCCAGATCCAGGATGTCCTCTTCGACCTGACCCCGGAGGAGTTCCGACGCATTATCGTCGCCTACGAGCCCGTCTGGGCCATCGGTACCGGCGTGACTGCCACGGCGGAGCAGGCCCAGGAGATTCACGCCTTCATCCGTCACTTTCTCGCTGACCGCTTCGGCATCGCAGAAGCCGAGGCGACTACCATCCTCTACGGCGGCAGCTGCAAACCCTCCAATGCCGCTGAACTCTTTGCCTGCCCCGATATCGACGGTGGCTTGATCGGCGGTGCCGCTCTCAAGGCCGATGATTTTCTGGCAATCGCCAAGGCACGGGGGTAATCGTATGAAAAAGTACTTGTTTTTGATTCTTGCCCTCCTGATCGGAGGCGTTTCCGCCCAGGCGCAGGAGAATGACCAGCACCAGTACACGACGCTGACGCGGATGATCGAGGAGGAGCTCTTCTTCCAGCGGATGTCCGATATCGCCTATGTGGACATCGTCCGCATTACCGGGCCAGCCAAGGCGGTTCAGAAGACCACCGGCTGCACCTTCAAGGACACGCTCAGCGACAATCCGCTGAAGTTCTATTCCTATATCTTCTTCCCCAAGGAGGTGAAGCAGAACAAGAAGTATCCGCTCGTCATCTTCTCGCATGGCGGCATCCACGCGCACATGAGTACCGGCAGCGTCCATATCTTCCGGGAGCTGGTGGCCCAGGGGTATATCGTGGCTTCCGCGGACTACCGCGGCTCCACCGGTTACGGCAAGAGCCACTATGAGGCGATCGACTACGGCGGACTGGAGAACGAGGATGTGCTGGCGCTCCGCGACTATATGGTGGACAGCTACGATGTGGTCGATTCGACCCGAATCGGCCTGCTGGGCTGGAGCCACGGCGGCATGATCTCGCTGCACAATATCCTCCGCTATCCGGAGAAATATACCTGCGCCTATGCCGGCGTGCCGGTGAGCGACATTACCTATCGTCTGACCTATCAGCAGAAGGACTACCTGAAGAACTTCACGCAGCCCTACCACGTGAACGCAACGCCGGAGGAGAAACCGGACGAGTATGCCCGCCGTTCCCCGGTAACCTATGCCGACCGGCTCTGCCGCCCGCTGCGCATCACCACCTGCATGAACGACGACGACGTCAGCTGGACCGAGGTCAAGCGGATGATCGATGCCCTGCATCTGGCCAACAAGGATTTCGAATATGCCATCTATCCGCCGATGCCCGGTGCGCACCACTTCGAGCGCGTCGACACCCGGGAAGCGACGGATATCCGCTTCGAGACCTACCAGTTCCTGGCGCGTTACCTCAAGCCGCGCCATCCGTTCAAGAATACGGACCAGCTCCGCGCAGCAGGGTACAAGTATCATTAATCGATGCGGCGCCGGGGTGGTGTTTTTTTCATTACCTTTGTCGCCGTTATTTGCGGGTGTGTTGTAATTGGTAGCCAAGCCAGACTTAGGATCTGGTGCCGAAAGGCGTAAGGGTTCGAGTCCCTTCACCCGTACCTATGTTTACTGGGGGGTACCCCCAGACCCCTCGCTCCGCGCTTGCTATCCCTCAAGGCTGACACTGCCCGCGCTCCGCTAGCGCCTGCTGGCGCTTGGTATGTCGCTAGGCCGCTGATGCGGCCGTTTTATTCGAGGCTGACCCTGCCCGCGCTCTGCTAGCGTCTGCTGGCGCTTGGTATGTCGCTAGGCCGCTGATGCGGCCGAGGCGTTTTTTTTGTACTTTTGCGGTGTTATGACCCGGGAAAAAGAAATCTATCAGGTGACCGTGGTGGGGGGCGTGGCGAATCTGCTGCTGCTCGCCTGCAAATTTGCCGCCGGCGTGGCGGGGCGGTCGGGGGCGATGATCGCCGATGCGGTGCACTCGCTGTCCGATTTTGTGACGGACGTGGTGGTGCTGCTCTTCGTGGGCATCAGCGCCAAGCCTCAGGATGATTCACACGATTACGGCCACGGCAAGTTCGAAACCGTCGCTACGCTGTTTATCGGATTAGCCCTGGCTGCGGCTGCCATCGGAATCGTTGTCAGCGGCGCCACGAAACTGGCCTCCTGGCTGCAGGGAGAGGCGATTCCGCGGCCCGGAAAGATTGCTCTCTGGTGTGCGCTGCTCTCCATTCTCGTCAAGGAGATTCTCTATCAATACACGGCCCGCAAGGGGAAGAAACTCCAGTCCAAGGCGCTGGTCGCCAATGCCTGGCACCACCGCTCGGACGCCCTCTCGTCCGTGGCCGCTGCCATCGGTATCACCGGTGCGCTGCTGCTGGGCGACCGCTGGACGGTGCTGGATCCGATTGCCTCGATCGTCGTGGGTGCGATGCTGGTGAAGGTGGCCTGGGAACTGCTGGGCCCCAGTATCGGAGAACTCACCGAGCAGTCTCTGCCCAAAGAGACGGAGCAGGAGATCCTGGATCTGGTGCTCTCCGTGGAGGGCGTTTCCGATCCGCACAACCTGCGAACGCGCCGCATCGGCAACCATATCGCCGCTGAGGTCCACATCCGGCTGGACGGCGCGATGCCGCTGCGGGAAACACACGAAAAAGCAACGGCCATCGAGCAGCTGTTTGAAGCACGCTTCGGCCAGGGTTCCCACATCATTATCCACATGGAGCCGCAAAAATAGTTACAAATCGTAACCACCTTGGCAAGGTTTTTGTATTTTTGCGCCCCGGAAAATGACATTCAACCCATTTTAAATTAACAATTGAAATGAAAAAATTTATCGCATTGGCTCTAGCCCTCGTCATGGGTCTCGGCCTCGCTTCCTGCTCCAAAGCTCCCAGCGGTGAAGGTAAAGCAACCTATTCTTTTGAACTTCCTCACACGGTCAACGCACAGACCCTGACCAAGGCTGCCATCCAGACGGCTTTTGTCGGCAACCTGGAAGCAATCAACGGCGCCAGCCTCGTCAACATCAGCACCGTCGAACTCAACGGTGACTATGCAACCAACGACGATTTGGCAACGGCAGCTTGCGCAGAGGCTGAAAAGACCTGCAACAAGCTCGATTATGAGAACGGCGATTCCTACGAGGTGAAGATTACCGTCACCTACGAGACCGGCAAGAGCCGCACGCTTTACAAACACACCTTCAAGGCACTCAAATAAAGCGTCGCTCATTGATGACAAAAAGGCGTCACCTCCGGGCGGCGCCTTTCTTTTTTATACACCGGCTCTATTGCAGAAAAACATTATATTTGCAAGATAAACGACTCTCGATGAACCGGCTTTTTCTCATAGATGGTCATGCGCTGATTTTCAGGATGTATTATGCATTCCTGCGGCGGCCCATGATTAATTCGAAAGGGGAGGATACCTCCATTCTGTTCGGTTTTACGAAATTCCTCCTGGAGCTGATCCGCCGGGAACAGCCCACCCACCTGGCCGTGATGTTCGATCCGCACGCCAAGACTTTCCGCCATGAGCTGTGTGCCGATTACAAGGCCAACCGCGCCGCCGCACCCGAGCTGGTACATGCCTCTCTGGAGCCCCTGCAGCAGATCCTTGAAGCGCTGCAAATTCCCGTGCTGATGAAGCCGGGATTCGAGGCGGACGACATAATCGGGTCGGTGGCAACGCGAGAGGCGTTGCGGGGCTTTGACGTTTACATGGTGACCCCGGACAAGGACCTGGGGCAGATTATCGACGACCATATCTACCAGTACAAACCCGGAAAAAGCGGCGGTGAGGCCGAGGTCTTCGACAAGGCCCGCCTGTGCGAGACCTACGGCATCTCGGATCCCAAGCATATCATCGACATTCTCACCATCTGGGGCGACGCCTCCGACAACATCAAGGGCGTGCCCGGCGTGGGAGAGGTAGGCGCCCGGAAACTGGTCTCGAAGTACGGCACCGTGGAGAACATCTACGCCCACATCGCCGAACTGACGCCGCGCATGCAGGAGGCGTTCCGCACGGCGGAGCCCTATATCCGCCTGAGCAAGACGCTGGCCACCATCCGCACGGATGTCAGCCTCGAGTATGACGAAGCGTCGCTGCGTCTGCGGGCTGGGTATAATGCCGCCGTGGCGGAGCTCTTCAACCACTTTGAATTCAATTCCCTCAAGGGATTGCTTCCTGCCGCGGAAGGAGAGATTCCCGCCGAGGAGGCCCCTGCCAAAGCGCCGGTGGATTGTGGGGAGGAGTCGCCGGAGGCGGTGCTCTCCGCTGCACGAGCCGCTGGTCGCTGCGCGATTTCCGTCCTGCGCGCTGCGGTGGATTTCGAATCTCCCCGGGCCGTAGTGGCCTGCGACAAGCAGTATGCCGTGCTGGATGCGACTTCCCTGGAATTCCGCCGCCTGATGGCGGATGAGACGATCATCAAGAGCGGGTTCGACCTCAAGCGCTCGCTGCTCCTCTTTCTGGAGAACAGCATCGAACTGCACGGCGAACTGCACGATGCGCAACTGATGCACTACCTGCTCAATCCCGAGCGGCCGCACAAACTGGAGATTCTGTGCGATTCCTACCTGAATATCGACCTCGATGCGGGTCCGGCCGCTTCCGCCCCGGTGGAAGAGGCTCCGGCCCAACCGGCCCTCGATCTCTTCTCCGCCCCGGTAGCCGCTCCCGTGAACGCTCCGGCGGAGGATCTTTCGCGCGCCGGCCGGGAGGCGGTGGCGCTCTATGCGCTGACTCCGCTGCTGCGCCAGGAACTGCGGGAACAGAACCTCTGGGACCTCTATGCCCAGGTGGAAATGCCGCTGATCGAGGTGCTCGCCGATATGGAGCATACCGGCGTGCGGGTGGATCCGCAGCCGCTGCGCGATTATTCCGCCGCGCTGGGTGTCGAACTGGCGCAGATCGAGGAGCAGGCGCGTGCGCTGGCGGAAGATCCGCTGCTGAATCTCTCCTCGCCCCGGCAGGTGGGCAAGGTGATTTTTGAAAAACTGGCGCTCGATCCCAAAGCCAAAAAGAGCGCCCGCGGGGATTATCCCACTGATGAGGAGACCCTCTCCGAACTGAAAGACCGCCATCCCTTCGTGGGGCTGGTGCTGGAATACCGGGCTCTCCGGAAACTGATTTCCACCTACCTGGATCCGCTTCCCGCGCTGATCAACCCGCGTACCGGCCGGATCCATACCACCTTCAACCAGGCACTGACCGCCACCGGCCGGCTGAGTTCCGTCAAACCCAACCTGCAGAACATCCCGATCCGGACGGCCCGTGGCCGCGAAATCCGCAAGGCCTTCGTAGCCGGTTCGCCCGACGGCTATATCGTCTCGGCCGATTATTCGCAGATCGAACTGCGGCTGATGGCCGAGCTGAGCCGCGATCCCGCCCTGATCGAGGGTTTCAACCACGAGGCGGACATCCATGCCGACACCGCCTCGCGCATCTTCCGTGTGCCGCTCGCCGAGGTGACGCCCGAGCAGCGGCGGCAGGCCAAGGTGGCCAATTTTGGCATCATTTACGGGATCTCGGCCTTTGGCCTGGCCCAGCGGATGGAGATTTCGCGCAGCGAGGCCAAGAACTTTATCCAACAATACTTTACCCACTATCCGGCCGTCAAGGCCTATATGGACCGGGTGGTGGAGGAGGCCCGTGGAAAGGGGTATGTGGAGACCCTCTTCGGCCGCAAGCGGTTTCTGCCCGATCTGGCCTCCAAGAATCCGACCGTCCGCTCGCTGGCCGAGCGCAACGCCATCAACGCCCCGATTCAGGGCACGGCGGCCGACATCATCAAAAAGGCGATGATCGGAGTTTACCGGGCACTCCGGGAGCGGGGCTTGCGCAGCAAGATGGTTCTGCAGGTCCACGATGAGCTGATCCTCGACGTGGCCGCGGGGGAACTGGAGCCGGTGATGGAACTCGTCAAACACGAGATGGAGTCGGTCTGCAGCCTCTCCATCCCGCTTACGGCAGAATGTGACTATGGAAAAAACTGGCTCGAAGCGCACTAACATTCCCGACCGCGAACTGATCGCGCAGGCTACCTCCGGCGACCAGGTGGCGCTCACCCTGTTGCTGGAGCGCTACCGTGGCCCGCTGATCGCCCACCTGATGAACTATGTCAAAGTGGTGGAGGATGCCGAGGATATCTGCCAGAAGAGCTTCCTGAAGGTCTATATGAATATCGACCGCTACGACGCCTCGTACGCCTTCTCTACCTGGCTCTACAATATCGCCCGCAACGAGGCGGTGGACCACCTGCGCCGCAAGAGCAATTCGATTGCACCGCTGCTGGTGGAGCAGGAGGGCGATGCCGCCGAGGTGGCCGGTGCGGAGAATCCGGAGGAGAAGATCATCCTGGACCAGGCCGTCGCCAAGTCGCTCGAGCGGATTGCCGGCCTGCCCGAAGTCTATCGGGAAGTGGCCGAGCTGCGCTTTCTGCGGGATCTCTCCTACGAGGATATCGCCCGGATGCTCTCGCTGCCGATGGGAACCGTCAAGACGCGCATCCGCCGCGCCCGTAAACTGTTGATGGAAGAATGAATACCGTAGAACGATACTTTCCGGACCTGACGCCCCTGCAGCGCGAACGTTTCGCTGCGCTTGCGCCGCTCTACCGCGACTGGAATGCCAAGATCAACGTCATCTCCCGCAAGGACATGGACAGCTTTTACGAGCACCATGTGCTGCACAGTCTCGCCGTGGCCAAGGCCGTGCGCTTTCCGGAAGGAGCCACCGTGCTCGATCTGGGAACCGGCGGCGGCTTCCCGGGCATTCCGCTGGCCATCCTCTTTCCGGAGACGCATTTCACCCTGTGCGATTCGATCGGCAAGAAGATTCGTGTAGCCGCAGCCGTGGTCGCGTCGCTGGGGCTGGAGAACGTCGAAACCGTCAATGCCCGCGTAGAGACGCTGCCCGGCCGGTATGATTATGTCGTCTCGCGTGCCGTGGCGCCGCTCACCGACCTCTATGGCTGGGTGAAGGGGCGCTTTTCGCGCTCGCTCATCTGCCTCAAGGGCGGGGAGGTGGAGGCGGAAGCGGAGGCCTGCATCGCGCGCCATCGCCTCTCTCCGGAGCGCTTCACCTTCTGTGAAATAGCGATGTGGTACCAGGAACCGTGGTTCGAAGGGAAAAAGTTGGTGATTCTCGCGCAATAAATTTGCAATTTGCGACAAAAACACTACCTTTGCACTCCCTTTGGAAAAAGTAATACAGCATAAATGAAACGTACATTTCAACCTTCACAGCGCAAGAGACGTAACAAGCACGGCTTCCGTGAGCGCATGTCCACTCCGAACGGACGTCGCGTTCTGGCGGCTCGCCGGCGTCACGGCCGCAAGAAACTGACAGTATCCTCTGAGGATCTCTGGTAGTTCCTCTGCCACCAAAAATGGCGAATACTTCAAAAAATAGAACGCGTATCTTCTGGTTTTTACGCAATCTGTTATGGGCGATTATCTTACTATTCGCCCTTGTTTTGTTGACCCAGTTCCTGCTGGGACGTTTCACCCGCCACAACAAGGAGTTCGAGGTTCCCGACTTTTACGGACTGCAGCTTGATTCGGCCGAAGCGCTCGCCCGCGGCGCGCGCGTCCGGCTGGATGTCACGGATTCGGTCTATGTGCCCCGCATTGAGCGCGGTGCCGTCTTTTCGCAGAATCCGGAGGCCGGCAGCCACGTCAAGCGCGGCCGCCGCGTGCTGATTACCATCAACGCTGTCCAGACCAAGCAGGTGGAGATGCCTTCGCTCGTGGGACTTTCGCTCCGTGCCGCCAAGACCGAAGTGCTGGCCAAGGGGCTCCGCATCGGAACCCTCTCCTATACGCAGGACATGGCCACCAACAACGTGCTGCAGCAGCGCCTGGGCGGAGCGCCGGTGGAGCCGGGTACCAAGGTGGATGTCGGTTCTGCCGTGAATCTGGTCCTGGGTGTCAGCCCCGGAGAAAACATGACCTATATCCCCGCGTTGGCCGGCTACAACGAAGAGATGGCCCGCGAACTGATTTTCGATAACTCCCTGAACCTGGCTTCCGTCTCCTATGACGCCTCCGTGGCTACCGCCGAGGATTCCCTCGCCGCCGTGGTGTACAGCCAGTCTCCCGCCGCCTCCAGCGGAACCTTCCCGCTGGGAACCAAAGTCTCCATCTACCTGACGGTAGATCCCGCCAAAATTGCCGCTCTGCAGGAGACTGCGCCCCTGCAATGACGCTCCCCGATCCGGACCTGCTGAACGATCCGCTTCCCGCCGAAGACGAGGAGCAGGAACTTTTTGAGCATTTCCGCTTTGAGGTGGATCGCGGCCAGGAGCCGATGCGCATAGACAAGTTCCTCTCCGGACACATGATGCAGACCTCGCGTCACCGCATCCAGCTGGCCATCGACGCCGGCTATGTGCGGGTGGGCGACCGCGTGGTGAAGGCCAACTACAAGGTCCGTCCGCTGGATACAATCACCATCATGCTGCCTTACGAACGGCGCGGCTTCGAGGTGGTTCCCGAGAATATTCCGCTCGATATCGTCTATGAAGACGACGACTTGCTGGTGGTGGACAAGCCTGCCGGCCTGGTGGTCCATCCCGGCCATGGCCATTTCACCGGCACACTGGTCAATGCGCTGGCCTTCCACCTGGGCATTCGGCCCGGCGAGGCCGATGATGAGCGGATGGGGGTGCTGGTGCACCGTATCGACAAGGATACCTCCGGCCTGCTGGTGGTGGCCAAGAACGATGCCGCCCAGATGCACCTGGCCCGGCAGTTCTTCGAGCACACCATCACGCGGCGCTATGTGGCGCTGGTCTGGGGCAACGTAGCGGAGGAGGAGGGGACGGTCAGCGGCAACATCGGCCGCGACCCCAACGACCGCCTGCGCTTCAAGGTCTTTCCGGAAGACGGCCCGGGAAAACATGCCGTCACGCACTACCACGTGCTGGAGCGTTTCGGCTATGTGACGCTGGTTGAGTGTGTCCTGGAGACCGGCCGCACCCACCAGATCCGCGTGCACATGAATTCGATCGGCCATCCGCTCTTCAATGATTCGCTCTACGGCGGCGACCGCATTCTCAAAGGAGCGCTCTATACCAAATACAAGCAGTTTATCGACAACTGTTTCGCCCTGCTGCCCCGCCAGGCGCTCCACGCCCGCGTGCTGGGCTTTGTGCATCCCACGACCGGCAAGGAACTCTACTTTGAATCGCCCATTCCCGCCGACATGACGGCCCTGCTGGACAAGTGGCGCCGCTACGTCGGGGTCCGCGAGCTCCCGGAAGAAGATTTATAGCAGGAAAAACAACGCGACGCCGGCGACGGTGACCAGGGTGCCGAGGATCTCCTTGAGGGAGACTCTCTGGTGGTGGATCAGGGCATAGGGGAGGATAATCAGGACCGGGGTCAGGGCCATCAGGGTGGAGGCGATGCCCGCTTCCGCATAGCGGACGGCCATCAGCGAGAGGGAGACCCCGAGGAAGGGGCCGAAGAAGGTGGTCAGCCCCGCCATCGTCATGCCTTTCCGGTCGTGCAGGGCGCGGCCCACCTGCGGCATCTCTTTGCGCAGGGCCAGAATCAGGGCAAATCCCGCCAGACCTGCGATGGCCCGGATGAAAGTGCCGGCGAAGGGCATCGCCCAGGCGGCATTTTCGAGCGTTTCTCCGGAGGCGGCCAGCGCGGCCTCATAGTGCGTCAGACCGATCTTGCTCAGCACCAGGCCGAGTCCCTGGCCGATGCCGGCGCCGATACCGAAGAGGACCCCCTTCAGGGGCAGTTTCAGCGTCAGCCGGTGGCTCTCTCCGCTGCGTGCCAGGATGGTGATTCCGATACCGGTCAGGGTGACGGCCATCGCCAGCCACGCCCAGCCGGACATTCGCTCGCCCAGCAGGATCCAGCCGGAGATGCCGGCCACGGGTGGCGCCAGCGTCATGAAGAGCTGGCCGAACCGGCTGCCGAAGACGATATAGGAATTGAAGAGGCAGTAGTCTCCGAATACATAGCCTACCAGGCCCGAGAGGAGCAGCCAGAGCCAGGCCTTCCCGTCGGCGTGAACCGGGAGGGGAGCGCCGCACACTACCCAGAGAAATCCGCCGAGCAGCACCAGCGAGAGCGCCATGCGGATCAGGTTCAGCGGCAGGGCGCCGATCCGGTGGCTGGCCGAGTCGGCAAAAAGCGCCGTCGCCGTCCAGGAGACGGCAACGGTCAGGGAGAGAAATTCACCCAGGTATTGCATTTAGACTAAAGAATTAACGCCGGTAGCCGCCACGACCGGGACCGCCGGGGCCGCGGCCGGGGCCGCCCATCATCCGCTGCATCGGGCTGCCGCCCTCGCCGAACTTGCCGAATCGCCAGGTGAAGGAGACCACAAAGTAGCGTCCGAGGGTGTTGTTCATCGTATCCAGCACGTAGTTGTCGGCCATCGTGCGCATCACGTTGCGGGACTGGCCCAGGATGTCGTACATGCGGACGGCAATCGTCGCCTGGTTCTTCAGGATCTGCTTGCTGATCTCGGCGTTCCAGACCGTCATCGGTTCGTTGAACTGGGCGGAGTAGCCGTTGTAGAAGGTATAGCGCAGATCCGTCTGGAAATTGATGATATTGGGAACGTTGGCAATCACGCGACCCTCGATGTCGCTGGTCCAGGCCGCCGCCACGTTCTGCGTGGTGATGCTGTACCAGGACTGCGACCAGCGGGTGCTTCCGCCGAGGGAGGCCTCGAGAATATCGTCACGATAGACCAGCCGCAGCCGCTCGGAGAGCGATGCGGAGGTGTATCGGTTCTCGGTGTAGTTGGCGCGGTTCTGATAGGAGTCGGGGAGGGTCGGATCGATAGCGTCCTTGCCTACGAGGTTCACGCCCCGCGTGCCGTTGGCCATCGTGAAGGACATGATGGAGAATTTGCTCTTGGCGATGGGGGAGTTGACCATCATGAAGAGGCGGCCGTTGAGGAGCCCCTTGTCGTTGTTCATCGGGATGGTGTACTGCACGCCGTCCGGACCGTAATAAGCCGCGCTGACGATGTTGTTGGTGGTGTAGGTCAGGTTGAAGAAGGAGTTCAGCGAGGCGAAAGTCTCCATATTTGTCAGGTGGTAGTCCGTATTGAGGTTGTGCGAGAACGACGGGGTGAGGTTCGGGTTGCCCAGACGGACATACTGTGGATTGGAGTTGTCGGGCACCGGCTGCAGCTGCGAGACGCTGGGCTGCTGCGTGCGGCCGCGGTAGTTGATGCGCAGCGTGTGGTTGTCGGAGAAGTTCAGGTCGATCCGCGCGTTCGGGGCCCAGTTGTAAACGGTCCGGTCGAACGGAGTCAGATCGGTGTGGCCGATGGTGGTGTTGCTGACGGTGCGCGAAGGGATGAACTCGCCGCCGACGGTGATATTGTACTTGTTCTCCTGTTTCTTGAGGCTGAGGCCCACCCGTTGGTTGAGGGCGACGTTGGTCACGGCGCTGGAGTAATCGTCGTCGAAGACGGTGTAGTCGTCATTGGCATCCGGTGTGTAGGTATTCTTGACGGCGCGGTTCCAGGTGTAGTTGATCCGGTAATTCGCCTCCGCGAAGAAGTTGCCTCCGAGGGGTTCGGTATAGGTGAGCCGGCTGCCGATGTTGGCCGAACGCGATGACTGGTCGTAGTACTGGTCCACGTCCTTCGAACCGGAGAGGGCGCCACCCGTATAGGTGTTGGTCTGCGAGAGGTTGTATCCGTCCAGCGTGCTGTTCGAGATGTTGTAATTGGTCATCACGGAGAAGGTACGTCCCGCGGTGCTGCCGATCCGCTGCCGCCAGAGGAGCCGGCCGCCGGTGGCCATGTTCCGGTTGTTGCCGGTGGAGACGGAGTTACCGTCGTTGACCTTGGCGGGCGTCGACGTTCCGTCGTAGGAGGTGGTGGCATATTCGGTCACCTCGGAGAAGTCGCCCCAGCCGTAGTTGAACCACGGGGTGAAGAGGATGGAGGTCTGCTTGGAGATCTTCCAGTCGATGCGGGCGCCGGCACGGTGGCCGTAGGTGTTGGTCAGGTTCTGCGATTTGTTGACGCTGTTGAGGGAGGAGCCGTCCTCCTTGAAGACGGTCCGGTCGGTCATCTCCTCCACGGCGCGCAGGTTGGCGTTGAAGAGGTAGTTGCCGTTGAGTTCGGACTTGTCCTGGAAACTCTTGGTGCCGTTGAGGCCCAGCATATAGGAGGTGGAGATGCCGTTGTTGCCGCCCCGCATGCCGCCGCCGCGCATGCCGCCCATCGCGTCGCCCGTGATGTCGTTGAATCCGCGGTTGTTGGTATTGTTGGCGTTTCCCAGCACGACAATCTGGTCGTTCTCCGTGAACTTGGCCAGCATACCGCCGCCCTGGAAGCGGAGGTCGTTGTCAATCGGGTTGCCGTCGGCGTCCTTGCCCCTCAGGTCGGATCCGATACCGCCCGTGAGGTTGCCCATCCAGCCGTTCATCATGCCCTTCTTGATGCTCAGATCGAGCACCGTCTCCTCGTCGCCGTCGTCGATGCCGGTGAATTCAGCCTGCTCGGACTTCTTGTTCACCACGCGGACCTTGTTGACGATCTTGGCCGGCAGGTTCTTGGTGGCGAGTTTCGGGTCGTCCAGGAAGAAGGTCTTGCCGTCGATATAGACCTTGGAGATGGTCTTGCCGTTGGAGGTGATGGAGCCGTCGGAGCCCACTTCGATACCCGGCAGACGCTTGAGGAGGTCTTCCAGCACGTCGCTGTCAGAGGTCTTCATGATGGCCACGTTGTGCTCGATGGTGTCTTTCTTGACCGTAATGGGGTTGCCGATATCGGAAACCACGGCGCCGGCGAGCTGGTTCACTTCCGGAATCAGTTTGCGGACGCCCAGGTCGGTGTTCTTCTTGACCTCGATGGCTTCTTCGAAGGTCTCATAGCCCAGCAGGATGCCCTTGAGGGTGTATTTGCCGGCCGCAATTCCCGTCAGGGTCGCCTGGCCGTTTTCATCGGTCTGGGAGAACTTCTCCACCGTTTCACTGCCTGCCTTCGAGATGGCAACGGCCACGCCGGCCACCTTCTCCTCGGTGGAGGCGTCGGTAAACTGGATTTTAAGGGAATAGGACTGCGCGCTCAGCGTATAGGTGCCCAGCAGGGAAATGAAGAGGAGTGCCAGGCGGCGTGGGAGTCGGAAAGACATATCTATAGATTCTATTGTGCGTTGATACGATTCAGTTTAGACGGAGAAACGTGCCGAAAGTTAAATGGACCGGACTACTTTTTTGCCGGTTTGGCAATCCGGTCGGGATGGGCGTCCACGAAGGCTTTCCACGAAGTGGAAGCGGAGCGGTCCGAGAGGGGATTGGAGAGTTGGTAGAAGTGGCACATGGCGATAGCCAGGGCATCGGAGGCATCCAGCCAGCGGTTGTCCATTTCAATGTGTAGCGTTTTGCCGAGCACGGTCTGCACCTGCTCCTTGGAGGCGGCACCGTTGCCCGTCACGGCCATCTTGGCCTTGCGCGGTTCATACTCGAAAACTGGGATCTGTCGGTGCAGGGCGGCAGCGATGGCGGCTCCCTGGGCGCGGCCCAGCTTGAGCATCGCCTGCACGTTTTTTCCGAAGAAGGGGGCCTCGATAGCCAGGTCGTCCGGACTGTAACGCTCGATCAGCGCCCCGACCTCGTTGAAGATGCGGGCGAGCTTGGTGAAGTGATTCTTCTCCTTGCGCAGATCCAGCACCCCCATGTCTACGTAGTGGGCCTGCTTGCGGTCCACGAGAACGACCCCGTAACCAAGAATGTTGGTACCGGGGTCGATTCCCAGGATAATCCGTTGCGGCCGCTGCGAGTCCATCTAGCCGATGAGGTCGAATCCGGTGTAGGGACGCAGCACCTCCGGAACGACGATCTTGCCTTCCGGGGTCTGGTAATTCTCGATGATGGCGGCCAGGATGCGCGGAAGCGCGAGCGAGCTGCCGTTGAGGGTGTGGGCCAGCTGCATCTTGCCGTTTTCGTCTTTGTAGCGCAGGTGCAGGCGGTTGGCCTGGTAGGATTCGAAGTTCGATACGGAACTCACCTCGAGCCAGCGTTTCTGGGCGGCCGAGAAGACTTCGAAGTCGTAGGTGATGGCGGAGGTGAAGCTCATGTCGCCGCCGCAGAGGCGCAGGATACGGTAGGGCAGTCCGAGTGCGTTGACGATGGATTCCACGTGGGCAATCATTTCCTCGAGGGCCTTGTAGGAGTTCTGCGGTTCTTCAATACGGACAATCTCCACCTTGTCGAACTGGTGCAGGCGGTTCAGGCCGCGGACATCCTTGCCGTAGCTGCCGGCTTCCCGGCGCCAGCAGGGTGTGTAGGCGGTCATTTTGATGGGGAAGTCGCTCTGCTGCAGGATCACGTCGCGGTAGATGTTGGTGACGGGCACTTCGGCCGTCGGCACCATATAGAATCCGTCGAGCGGCGCGTGGTACATCTGCCCCTCCTTGTCGGGGAGCTGGCCCGTGCCGAATCCGGAAGCCTCGTTGACCATGTACGGCGGCTGGTATTCCAGGTAGCCGGCATCGGTGTTGCGCTGCAGGAAGTAGCTGATCAGCGCCCGCTGGATGCGCGCACCCTGGCCCTTATAGACGGGGAAACCGGCGCCGGTAAGCTTGACGCCCAGGTCGAAGTCAATGATATCCAGGTTCTTGACAATCTCCCAGTGGGGCAGGGCCTTCTCGCCGAGTTCGGGAATCGTGCCGCCCATCTTGACGACGACGTTGTCCTCTGCCGTGCGGCCTTCGGGAACGTCGGCGCAGGGCAGGTTCGGAAGCAGCACCACCAGTTCATCCTGCTTCTTCTGGCTTTCGGCCATCTGCTCTTCAAGCGAACGGGAACGCTCCTTGAGGGCAGCGACGGCTGCTTTGGCGGTTTCCGCCTCGTCCCGTTTGCCGGCCTTCATCAGGCTGCCGATCTCGGCGGCCTTGGCCTTCTGCTCGCTGAGGCAGGCATCCAGCTCGCCCTGCAGGGAACGGCGGGTCTTGTCGATTTCAATGATATGGTAAACGATCTCTCTTGCGTCGAAGTGTTTGACGGCCAGCCGTTCGATCACGAATTCAGGCTGCTCTCTGAGGATTTTGAGTGTTAACATGGGATATCTCTATTAAGCAAGCGAAAATACAAATAATAATTGGTTATTGCGCCTCAAACCAGGAGAAGTGTACGTTTCCGTAGCGTTTCTCCCGCAGGAAGCCCGGCTTTCCTTCAAAGGAGTAGGCCGCAGGGTGTTCCAGAATCAGCCGGCCGTCCGCTTTGAGGATGCCGGCGGAAAGGATCTTTTCCGGCAGGGTATCCAGCCCTTCGAGGGCGTAGGGAGGATCGGCGAAAACCAGGTCGAACTGTTTGGTACAGATGCCCAGAAAGTCGAAGACATTGTGGTGGACCACCTGGATGGCGGACTGCAGCGAAAGGGCCGTAGCAGTTTTCTTGATGAAGGCGGCGTTGGCGGGGTTCATCTCCACCGTGACGATATCCGGACATCCTCGCGAGGCGAATTCGAAGGAAATGCTGCCTGTTCCGCCGAAGAGATCGAGCACCGCCATCTCCTCGAAATCCCAGGCGCCGGAAAGGGTGTTGAACAGCCCCTCTTTGGCGAAATCGGTGGTCGGTCGCGCCTTGTATCCGACGGGTGGATTGAATGAGCGTCCCTTGAGCGCGCCGCCGATGATTCTCATAGCCGTTCCACTCCTTTGAAATAGCGGAACAGATCGTTCAGCAACTCGTAGGGTGCCTCTCCCAGGAAATAGACGGTGGTGACGGCCGGATTGAGTTGGAACTGTTTCAGGGTGGCGAAGAGGAAGTACTCGGCGGTCACGGCATCCGGAGCGGGATAGGCGTTCGCCAGCAGCAGCCGGTCGCCCTCGGCGAGGACGATATGGACGGCGCCCCCTTCCACCGCAGCCACCACTTTGTTGTGGTCGGCGATGCGGCCGAGGGCCTCCAGCAGTCCGGCAACGGGCGGAAGGTCGCTCTCAGAGGTAGCGGCATAAACAAGAACTGCCTCTTGTTCAGGCAGTTCTTTGTAATAGACCTTGTCGGTTGCTTCGAGCCGTACCGCGTCCGAAAGGATCTGGTATGTTTTCTCCCTGTCGAAGAAGGAGAGCGGTACCAGCGTGAACTTTTTCACTACTCCCAGTTGCCGGCGTTGTTGTTCGGCGAATCGATGCTGCCGACCATCAGACCCGGATAGCGGTTGGTCTCTTCACGCTCGGCATTGAGGTTGATGATGAGCTGCTCGTTCATGCCGGCGAGCAGGCCGCGGAACGGCTGGCCCGGAGCGGGACGCTGGCCGTAGGGAATCTTGGCCTCGAAGAGGGGAACCTCCACGCCGGAAACCGTCTTGACGGTGGTGGCCATGATGATGGTGTCACCTTCTGCGAACGGGATGTAGCGGATATCTTCCACCTTGAAGTTCGGACGGTCGTGGAAGAGGGTATCCTTGACTGCGATGGGAACCGGAATCTTGATGATCAGGTTGTTGTCACCCTTCAGGTAGAGATCGTACAGGAACTCTTCGGTGGCCTTCTTGCCATATTTGCGTTTGATGACGTTGGTGTGGGCCACAGCCACGGAGTCGTCGGTAGAACCGATCTGCTTGACGATGTTGATTTTGCCGTTGTTGTAAAAGTCGATCAGCGTATCCATGCAGGGCGCGTATTTGTTGAATGCGGACTTGTAGGTGGTCTGCAGGGTGCGGATGTCCTTCAGGCGCTCGATGGCAACCTTTTCGCGGGCTTCCTTTTCCTTGTTGAACTTCACCGGTTTGTTGATGCTGTTGATGAGCAGGAACGCGAACACGAGGATGCACAAAGGCAAAATGCAGTAAGTGAGCAGTTTTTTCATATTGTTTTGTTTGTTTTTCGTTTCTGTTTTGACCTACAAAAGTAAAATAAATATTTAGCTCTTGCAATATATTTTTTAAGTTTGCAATCTCAAAAGATCGTTATGGGCCCCGATATCGACGTTTCTACCCTGAACAGGATCATTTCGGCTGCAAAGAAAGCGGTCGTGGTGAGCCACCACAGCCCGGACGGCGACGCCGTCGGGTCCATTGTGGCGTGCGGCCTCTACCTGGCGGGGCGGGGCGTGGATGTCAAGCTGCTTCTGCCGGGCGCGATGCCCTGCAACCTGACTTTCGTGGCACCCGAGGCGCATCCAATTCTGATCCACGAAGAGAATCCCGATGCGGCGCTCGCGGCCATTGCGGCGGCCGATACGGTTTTCTGTCTGGATTTCAGCGGTCTTTCCCGCACGGAAGGGCTTGAACAGCCGCTTCGAGAAAGCCGTGCCGTCAAGGTCCTGGTTGACCATCACGCTTCACAGGAAAAGGAACCCTTTGCGGAGGTGATCGCCTCGCGGGAGGTCTCCTCGGCCTGTGAACTGCTTTTCTGGATCCTGATGCAGATGCCCGATGTGGCGGGGGACCCCGCGCGCCTTCCCCAGCGTTGCCTGGACGCCTTGTACGTGGGCATGATGACCGATACCAATAACTTCTCCAACTCGGTCTTCCCGACCACCTTTGCGATGGCTTCCGCCCTGATTGCGGCCGGTGTGGACAAGACGGCGCTGCAGCAGCGCGTGTTCAACGTTTTCTCTGAGCAGCGGATGCGCCTGATGGGCTACCTGCTCAAGGACAAGATGCAGTTGGTGCCGCAGTACGGCGCCGCCTATATGATTCTCACCGAGGCTGAAAAGCAAGCGTACAACTATGTTCCCGGGGATTCCGAAGGCTTTGTCAACCTGCCGCTGAGTATCGGCGAGGTACGCCTTTCGGCCCTTTTCACCGAGACCCCGGAAGGCTACATCCGCGTTTCGCTCCGGTCCAAAATCGGAACCGACGTGAACGCGCTCGCACGCGGCTTTTTTAACGGCGGCGGCCACATCAATGCGGCCGGCGGACGCCTTTACATCCCGGTCGATGAAGTTGCGGCATATTTCTTGGATTCCCTGCAGAAGCATTTTGGCCGATGAAAGCTTTCCGTTTCCTCCTCTGCGCTGCGCTCACGCTGCCGGTCGCGCTCTCCTGCGAGAGCGAGAAGGCCCTGGAACTGGTCAACCAGGAGGCGGCCATCGACAAATACATCACGGGCACCTATCCCGACAACACGGTGGCCCGCAATGACGGGGCCAACCGCGTGATTCTCACGGAGGGCTCCGGTGCGGAAGCCGCTGCCGGCGATACCGTGGAGGTCCAGCTTACCGGCTACGTCTTCACGAGTGCTCCCGCCACCCAGTACCTCTCGGAGCAGGTGCGTACCGTGGTCGGCAAGGGAAAGCTTCTTCCCGGCCTGGACCGCGGCCTGACCGGCGTCCGGAAAGGGGAGAGCGCCCTGATCATCTTTTCCGCCAAGTATGGCTATTATGACGAAGCCGTCGGGGTGGTACCCGCCATGTCCGCCCTCTGTTTCGACGCGCTCGTCCTGGATATTGTAAAAATGTAAATCGAGATATGAAGCGAACTCTCTCCATCCTCCTGGTGACGGCAGCGGCCGCCCTGGTGCTCTCTTCCTGCGCCAAGGCCGGTTCGGACAATCCGAACGCGGCTGCGGACCGTGTGCTCGCCGCCTGGGTGAAAGTCAATTACGGCGAAAACTACGCCCCGAACGATTCTGGGGTTTTCATCCTCTCCCTCACGCAGGGAACGGGGGCGGCCGTGCCGGATTCCGGCTATGTTTTTTGCCACTATACCCGCCGGTCGCTCGAGGGAAATATCGCCTCTACGAACGACGAGGCCCTCACCGAGCAGCTCGGGCTGAAGACCAACCTGACCGACTGCGGCAGTGATATCTGGCAGGTGGACCAGGGAATGATCCCCTGCGGACTCGAAGCTGTCATCAAGTCGCTCCGCGTGGGCGGCAAGGCCAGGGTGGCGCTCCCGGTCGCCCAGAGTGTGGTCACCAATTCGACCTACAACGCCTTTTCCGCTTCCGAGAGCGACAACGTCATCTATGACATCGAACTCGACGATGTCGTCGCCGACATCTACGCCTGGCAGGACGGTCTGTTGAAGGCGCACTCCGCTGCGCACTATGGCGGAATGGATACCCTGACGGCCGGTTATTACTTCAAGGTGGTGGGCCAGGCGGCCGAGCCCGATTCAATCAACGACGACGTTTCGGTCTCCTGCTGGTATATCGGTCGCAGGCTGGACGGCCGCGTGTTCGACACCAACGTCCGCGACACCGCCCGCAAATATGAAATCTATTCGAGCGCAGGATCGTATGACTCGCTTGCGCTGACCTATTACAAGGATTTCTCCACGATGCTTTCCAACAACTCCTACGCCATGGGCTTTACCAAGGCAATCCACGAGATGCGCAAGCGAGACACTGTGGAGGTCTTCTTCCGTTCGGACTGGGGCTATGGCGCTTCGGGCAGTACGACCGTGATCCCCGAGTATTGCCCGCTCTGCTTCCGCATCTGGTTTACCCAAACGACCAATGGCGATGAAAACTGACAAGGAGGCCGCGAAAGCCGCTTTTGAACGGCTGCTCGGCATCATGGACGACCTGCGGGAGAAGTGCCCGTGGGACCGCAAGCAGACCTTCGAGTCGCTCCGCCCCCAGACCATCGAAGAGACCAGCGAGCTCTCTGACGCCATTCTGGACAATGACCTGAAGGAGATTTCCAAAGAGTTGGGCGACGTCCTCCTGCACGTAGTTTTCTATGCCAAGCTCGGCGAGGAACAGGGGGCCTTCGATATGGCCCAGGTCATCAATCGCCTTTGTGACAAGTTGATCTACCGCCACCCGCATGTCTATGGCGATGTCACGGCCGCCAATGCCGGAGAGGTGATCAAGAACTGGGAGCAGATCAAGCGCACTGAAAAGGATGGCAACAAGACCGTGCTTTCCGGCGTGCCCAACAGCCTGCCGCCCATCATCAAGGCCTACCGGATGCAGGAGAAGGCGCGCGCCGTCGGTTTCGACTGGAACCGCCGCGAGGATGTCTGGGAGAAGGTGGCCGAGGAACTCGGCGAATTCAAGACGGAACTCTCTACCCTGGAAAAAGGGGATACCGAGGCCCGCAAGGCGGCAGAAGGGGAACTGGGCGATTTGCTCTTCTCGATGATCAACGCCGCCCGTCTCTACGACCTCAATCCCGACACGGCCCTCGAGCGCACCTGCCGCAAGTTCCGTGACCGCTTCACCTATGTGGAAGTGGAGGGGAAGGAACGGGGCAGGGACCTCAAGGAGATGTCGCTCGAGGAGATGGACGCCCTCTGGAGGGAGGCCAAATCCAAAGGTTTATAATCTGTTATGTCGGATTGGAGGGAACGCACCGGAATGCTGCTGGGCGAAGCCGCGCTGGCTGCGCTCGGTGAAAAGTGTGTGGCTGTGATCGGCCTGGGAGGCGTCGGCGCCTTCGCCGCCGAGATGGTGGCGCGCGCCGGCGTGGGCCGTATGGTCCTGCTCGACTCGGACTGCGTCTCGCTCTCCAACAAGAACCGCCAGCTGCTGGCCCTGGATTCCACGCTGGGCCGCCCTAAGACGGAAGTGCTCCGCGAGCGGCTGCTCGACATCAATCCGGCGCTGCAACTGACCGTGATCGACCGGTATCTGGACGAGGAAAATATCGCGGAGATTCTCCCGCAAGGAATTGATTTCCTGATTGATGCCATCGATACCCTGGCGCCCAAGCTGGCGCTGATCCGCCACTGTGTGGAGAGCCGCATTCCGCTGGTGAGTTCGATGGGCGCCGGGGCCAAGTATGACATGACCAAAGTCCGCATCGCCGACCTCTCCAAATCCTTCAACTGTCCGCTGGCCTATATGGTCCGCAAGAAACTGCGCAAGATGGGCATCACCAAAGGGTTCCCCGTGGTCTTCTCGGAGGAACTTCCCGATGAAAACGCCATCGTCGAGATGTCTCCCGAAGAGCGCGCTGCGACCAGCAATAAAAAGTCGCAGGTAGGAACCATCTCCTACCTGCCGGCTTCTTTCGGCTGCGCCTGCGCCCAGGCTGCAATCCGGTATCTTACGGAGAAATAACCCGCATTATTCGCCGGCGGCTTTGAGGCGCTCGGCGTTTTCGGCAATCTGCAGCTGGTCGATCAGCTCCTGGATGTCGCCGTCCATGAAGACGGGGAGGTTGTACATCGTGTAGTTGATGCGGTGGTCGGTGACGCGTGACTGCGGGTAGTTGTAGGTGCGGATCTTGGCGGAGCGGTCGCCGGTGGAGACCATCGTCTTGCGCTGCGCGGTGATTTCGTTCAGATACTTCTCGTATTCCAGGTTGTAGAGGCGGGTGCGGAGTTCCTGCAGCGCCTTGTCGAAGTTCTTGAGCTGGGAACGCTCGTCCTGGCACTGGACCACGATGCCCGAGGGGATGTGGGTCAGGCGGATGGCGGAGTAGGTGGTGTTGACGCACTGGCCGCCCGGACCAGAGGAGCAGAAGGTATCCTTGCGGACATCCTTCATGTCGATCTGGACATCGAACTCGTCAGCCTCGGGCAGCACCACCACCGATGCGGCGGAGGTGTGCACGCGGCCCTGGGTTTCGGTCTGGGGCACGCGCTGGACGCGGTGGACGCCGCTCTCGTACTTGAGCGTGCCGTAAACCTTCTCGCCGCTGACCTTGCAGACGATCTCCTTGTAGCCGCCGGCTGCGCCCTCGCTCTGGCTGTTGATCTCCATCTTCCACCCCTTGCGTTCGAAATATTTGGAGTACATGCGGAAGAGGTCGCCGGCAAAGATGGCCGCCTCGTCGCCGCCCGTACCGCCGCGGATCTCGAGGATCGCGTTTTTGCTGTCCTGCGGGTCGGCCGGAATCAGCAGCAGGCGGATCTCCTCTTCGAGGGCCGGAAGCTTCTCTTCCAGCTCGGCCGCCTCTTCCTTGGCCATCTCGCGCAGGTCCTCGTCCTTTTCGTTCAGCAGGATCTCCTTGGCGCCGGAGAGGTCGCCCAGCAGCTTCTTGTAGCGGGCGCCGGCCTCGATGATGGGCTCCAGCTCCTTGTAGTCCTTGTTGAGCTGGACGTAGCGTTTCATGTCGGCGATCACTTCCGGATCGGCGATCTGCTGCGCAATGGTTTCGTATTTTTCACGCAAGCCTTCCAGCTTGTCAAGCAAGGTATTCTCTGCCATAGGGTACTCCTGTATTCAGTTTAAGGGGCGCAAAGGTAATAAAATTATTTGAGGTACTTTTCAAGCATCTTCTCGACCACCGAGAAGTAGTGCAGCACGTTCTCCCTGAAGGCCATCTTGTGACCCTCGTAGGGGAGCTGCATGTAGGTAGCCTCTCCGCCGTGTCCGGCGATGGCCTGGTAGAGCCGCTCGCTCTGGATGGGGTGGGTGCCGGTATTCTCGTCCATCTGCCCGTGGGTGATCAGGATCGGCGTCTTGATCTTGTCCGCGTAGTTGTACGGAGACATATCGTGGTAGATCTGCTCGGCCTCCCAGTAATCCTTCTTGTAGAATTGGAATCCGTACGGGGTCAGCGTGCGGTTGAAGGCTCCGCTGTTGGCAAATCCGACTTTGTATAAATCGGTATGCGCCAGCAGATTGGCCGTCATGAAGGAACCGTATGAAAGGCCGCCGACCGCCATCCGGTCACGGTCGCCGATGCCGGCGCGGTCCAGCGCATCCACGATGGCTTCCGCGCTCATCTTGAGCTCGCGGACGAAGTTGGCGTTGTAGTCGTCTTCCGGCGTGTCGGCCAGGATGGCCATCGTCCAGTCGAGAACCACGGCATACCCCTTGAGGCACCAGAATATCTGGTTCCACTGGTCCGGCATCGCAAAGGCGTTGTGCTTTGCCCGGAAGTTGATTTCCGCACTCAGGCGGGTATGGTGCTCGTGCGGATAGGTCCACATAAAGACGGGCAACCGACCGTCACGCTCCTTGTCGTAGCCGGCAGGCAGGTAGACGCGGGCGGCACACGCGAGGCCGTCGGCCCGCCGGTAGGTGAGGTATTCCATCCGGATTTCATCGCTGTGCGGCAGCGTGTTCACAAATCCGGAGATCTGCCGCTCCTTGACGCGGCCCTTCCGGTCGACATTGATTTCGAAGTAGTTGGGTACCTCGGTGGGGGACTCCTTCGTGGCAATCATGCGGATCCCCTTCCTGGAGTGGAAAAGGACACCCACCGGAGCGGTTCTGTGCGCCGCCTCGGAGGTCCAGACGGTCTCTGTCTTGCCGTCTTTCAGGCTGATCCGGTCGATATAGCTGTAATCGAGTCCGTGCTCGTCCAGCCGCTTGTTCCCGCTCAGCAGGACGGTCCGGTCCCTGGGGTCCACCAGCGCCTTCCCGGTGCCGCGTTCCCGGCAGATCGAGCCGGCAAGAACCGATACGTTGGTTCCCAGGTCACGGGTGTCCTCCGCGAGGAGAACGACCGGGGCGGCAGCGGGATCAGACGGGTTGAAAGCCTTGATGATCCGGGAATGGCGGGTGTCCGACCGTTCGGTGAAAAGCGCCGTGGCATCGTCGTACCAAAGCATATCTACGATATCGGCCTCTACGGTAACCAGTTTCCGCGCGTCGGAATCCACATCAAACGGGGCCTCGCACTGCAGGATGCTGGAAGACACCTTATCCCCGCTGCCGGTCTTCTCTTTCCAGACCAGCGTCGCGGGCTTGTCGGGACGCCATCGCCACATTCCCCGGGCGGGCGTGCCCTTGGGCGGATTGCCCTGCTTCTTGATCATCCGGATCTCCTGGCCGTCGATGCCCACGACATAGATGCGCTTGAAGAAATTGGCGTACGTTTTCGTGTAGGAAAAAGGCTTGTGGAGGGTGGATCGGATGATATAGTTGCCGTCCGGAGAGACGTCGAAGTCGCAGATCACCCCTTTCTTGCCCACCGTGCGGGTGGCGGTGCCGTCGAACAGCGAGAGTTCCGCCGTGCAGAGATACTCGAAGACCGCCTCGTCGTAGGGCGATTTGATCAGGTCCTGGTAGGTGCGGAACTCCGTATGGGCTCCCTTGCTGGACTGTACGATGGGCCCTTCGGGTACTCCTCGCGGGGGAAGGGTCCCCGTTTTGCCGGCACGCTCTTGTAGAGCACGGCGTCGTTCCCGACAAAGGCGTATGCGCCGCCGAAGATGCTGTTCACCGGCCGCGTGTTGATCTTCACGGCAGATGGAACCTTGGCCGTGACATCCACCCGGTAGAGTTCGACCTCCTTCGGGGTGTCGTTGAGGAAGCAGAGCCACCGGCCGTCGGGAGACCAGCCGAAATCATGGGCCATCAGGCCGTCGGGGAGTCCGGCAATGGGCCGGGTCGCGCCCGTGCGTTCGGTGATGAGTTCAACATGTCCGTAGAATTCTTTGCGGGTCTGGCTGAAGTTGTCGCCGTTGAGGCGCAGCCCGCCTACCTTGAATTCGCGGATGCCCTCGATGAACGAGAGCGGCAGATACTTTTCATCGGCCTGATAGATCACCCCTTCGGTCATCTGGTTGTTGAAAGAGATTTTGGGAAGGGGCTTCGCCAGAATCATTTCTTCCACGTCGGCGGAGGGGCGTGAATAGGGCACTTCCCGTGCCGTCAGCGGGATTCCCGCAAGGAGAATCAGCCCGGAGACGGCCCAGGCGGCCAGACGGTTTTTCTTCATAAACGGTTATTGGGCTTTCGGTTTCTCCACCGGCTTTTCGTCAGCGGGCTCGGCATTCTTGACATACGTTTCAAGCATGTTGTAGAGTTCGCTGAAGAGGTGGAGCATGTTTTCCTTGTAAATGTATCCGTGGCCCTCGTAGGGGAGCTGCAGGTAATCCACGTCCTTGCCGGCGCCGGCAGCGGCCTGATACATGCGCTCGCTCTGGATGGGGTGCGTACCGGTGTTCTCGTCCATCGTGCCGTGCACGAAGAGGACGTGGCCGGAGAGCTTGTCGGCGAAGTTGAAGGGAGACATCGCGTCATAGACCTTGCGCGCCTTCCAGTAGGTGCGGTTCTCGCTCTGGAAGCCGAACGGGGTGAGGCTGCGGTTGAAGGCGCCGCTCTCTGCCAGGCCGGCCTTGAAAAGCTTGCTGTGAGTCATCAGGTTGACCGTCATGAAGGAGCCGTAGGAGTGGCCGCCTACCGCCACGCGGTTGCGGTCGCCGATCCCGATCGAATCCAGATAGTTGATGGCCGTCTCGGCGTTCAGCACCAGCTGGTGGAGGAAGTCGTCGTTGGGCTGGCCCTTGAGGGTCTTGGCGATGATCGGCATCGAGAAACCCTGCAGTACGGCATAGCCCTTGGTGGCCCAGATGATATGCGTCACGCGGCCTGGAACGGGGAAGGTGTAGCGGGCTTCGCGGCGTTTCTCAGCCTCCGCAGCGCACTTGTATTCATACGGATAGGTCCACATGAAGACCGGCAGTTTGCCGTCGGTCTCCGGGTTGTAGCCGGCGGGAAGGAAGAGGCGGGCGGAGAGCTTCACGCCATCCGGGCGCATGTAAGTGATAAAGGTGTCCTGTACGGCCGCCAGTTGCGGATAGGGGTTCTCGAAGGCCGTGATGGCGCTGCGCTTGACCTTGCCCTTGGGGCGTGCCTCGACGTTGCAGTAGTTGGGCACCTCCTTGGCGCTCTGTCGCAGGGAGATGAAGTTTACCTTCTTCGGCGAAGCCGCAGTGATCTTCACGATCGCCTCGCTGTAGGGCGCCGCACCGGTCCAGAGGTTCACGGTTTTTTTGTTCTTGAGCGTGATGCAGTCGATGAAGGACATCCGGTCGCCTTCCGCATCGGGACGGGTGTCACCGGTGAAGAGGAGGAAGGTGCCCTTGGCGTCGGTCAGCAGCACGGGGCGGCCGAAGGCCCCGCGGGTGGTGTAGGGTTTGCCGTAGACCGGGAAGTTGCCGAGGGTGTCGTGGTCGGTGCTCTCGACGAGCAGTTCGCGCGGCGCGACTGCCGTGTCGGAGGGGTTGAAGAGCATCGTGCGGCGAATCTTCTGTTTGCTGGAAACCTCGGTGTAGAGGGCCAGGCGGTCGTTGCCCCAGGTGACATCGCGCAGGCGGTATTCGCTGCGGAGCACCAGGGTCTTGTCCTCATCCAGGTTGAACGGCGCTTCGCACTGCCAGAGGCTGGTCAGGAAGCGGGGCTCCTCCTTGTCTTTGTCCTTCTCGGCGTCCTCGTCGTCTTTGTGGAGCCGGTCGAGCCAGTCCATATCGTCGTCGGAACGCTCCGGTTTGCCGTTGGGCAGGGTCTCCACCCAGGTCAGGGTCGCGGGGCGGTCTGCACGCCAGGCGTACTGGCTCTTGCTGGGTTTGGCGGGTTTGTCGGTCTTGGGCTTGTCCGAAGCGGCTTTGTCCTTGCGAACCTGCGGCCGGCGGATGGCCGGATTCTTGGGCTTGGGCTTGACCGGGTTGCGCAGGACCTTCAGCGTATTGCCTTCCAGGTCGGAAATGACGAGCTTGGAAGGGAACGAGTTGTGGCCGCGGGTATAGGAATAAGGGTGATGCTCGGTGGTGACCAGCATGTAGTTGCCATCCGGCGAGAGCCGGTAGTCCCGGACGATGGCCGGCGACCCGATGGTGCGGGTGGTGTTGTCAGCCCCGTTCCAGATGGCGAAGACGGTGGTGCAGAAGTAGTCGAACAAGTCCTCGTCGGATTGGGACTTGAGCATATCCTGATAGGTGCGGTAGGAGCCCTTCTTCTTGTCGCTGCGCTGGATGATCGGGCCTTCGGGCAGGCGGCCGGAAGGAATCTCGCCGATCCCGTCGGGAACGCTCTTGTAGAGGATCCGCTCGTCATCCAGAAAGGCGAAGCTGCCGCCGAAAACGGCGTTCACCTTACGGGTGTTGATCTTCACGGCAGCGGGCTGGGCTGCGGTTGCGTCCACCCGGTAGAGTTCCACTTCGCTGTCCGTGTAGTTCAGGAAAGCGAGATAACGGCCGGAGGGCGACCAGCGGATCTCAAAGAAATGCGGGTCGGCGGGCAGGCCGATAATCTGCGTGGGAACGCCGGCCGGCACGCTGATCAGATAGAGGTTGGTGATCACCGATTTATAGCGGGAGTCGCTGAAGTTGCGACCGTCGATCCGGATCCCGCCGATCTTGTATTCGTCCTTGGCTGCAATCTCCGCCAGCGGAATGAAGGGGGAATTGCGCTCGGTAACCACGGCGCAGGTAGCCTCCGGATTGAAGATGGCACGGGGTACGGGCGGTGCCAGATAGATATCCGTAAGATCCTGAGGGGGAGTTTGGTACTTGTCCTGTGCAAAGGTCAGGGGCGCGAAGGCCAGCAGCAGGAGAACGAGAATCAGGGAAAAGCGTTTCATATTGTTGGTTGGTTGTTTGTTGTCCGGTCTTGGAGTGTCCGCAAATTTATTGATTTATTTTCAAAAAATAACCTCAGATTTCAAGAATTAATACTACCTTTGCAGTCCCCCGCGAGGGGCACTTTATAAATAAAGTCTAACTCCTTATTGCTTAATTAATTACAAAAATGGCAAAAGAACTTGAAAACAACATCGCGGAAGAGGTAGCCCTCGAGCCCCAGGCAGAGGTCGCCGCTGAACCCGCACAGGAAGAGGTTATCGCCGCTCCCAAACAGCACAAGAGCAATGCTTCCGCAGACAACGCAACGTTCGACTGGGAGGCATTCGAAAATGACGGCTTTGCAGAGGCCGACAAAAAGGCAACCGAAGAGAGCTACAGCCAGACCCTCTCCCGCGTTGCAGAAAATGAAGTGGTCGAAGGTACCGTTGTCGCCCTCAACAAACGCGAGGTGATTGTCAACATCGGCTACAAGAGCGAAGGTGTCGTCAGCATCAACGAATTCCGTTACAACCCGGAACTCGCCGTTGGTGACAAGGTCGACGTGTTCGTCGAGAACGCCGAGGACAAGCGCGGCCAGCTCATTCTCTCCCACAAACGTGCACGTTCCCTGAAGTCCTGGGATCGCGTCAACGAAGCTTATGAAAAGGATGAAATCGTGAAGGGTTACATCAAGTGCCGCACCAAGGGCGGTATGATTGTCGATGTCTTCGGCATCGAGGCATTCCTCCCGGGCAGCCAGATCGATGTGAAACCCATCCGCGACTATGATATTTTCGTGGACAAGACCATGGAATTCAAGATCGTGAAGATCAACCACGAATTCCACAACGTCGTCGTCTCCCACAAGGCACTCATCGAGGCTGAACTCGAAGCCCAGAAGACCGAGATCATCAGCAAGCTCGAGAAAGGCCAGATTCTGGAAGGTACCGTCAAGAACAT
>JAFYEZ010000046.1 GCA_017544005.1 Bacteroidales bacterium | reverse complement strand
CTGAGCGACGCCGTGGAGAGCTGCAACCGCATCATCGGCGGGATGGAGATCGCGTCCGAACTGTCCACGGTGATCGCCGGCGACTTCGAGGACCAGCAGGAGATGTTCGGGCAGATGCTCATGCTGATCGTCCTGATGATCCTGCTCGTGTATATGGTGATGGCCTCGCAGTTCGAGTCGCTGATGGCCCCGTTCGTGATCATGTTCAGCGTTCCGTTCGCCCTGGTGGGCGTGATCCTGGGCCTGCGCATCAACGGCCTCGCGCTCGGCGTGATGTCCATCATCGGCATCATCATCCTGATCGGTATCGTGGTGAAGAACGGTATCGTGCTGATCGACTACACGATCCTGTGCCGCGAGCGCGGGATGAACATCCGTGACGCCTCCACGACGGCGGCCAAGAGCCGCCTGCGGCCGATCCTCATGACCACGCTGACCACGGTCCTGGGCATGCTCCCGATGGCCATCGGCACCGGCGAAGGGTCGGAGATGTGGCGTTCGCTGGGTGTGACGGTGTGCTGGGGCCTGACGGTCTCGACGCTCATCACCCTCGTGCTCATCCCGACGGTCTATTGTTCGTTCACCAGCCGGATGGAAAGAAGATCCGCTAAAAAGAAGAACCGGAAATGAAAGCGATGTTCATCGCCTATAACCAGGCGTACAACGAAGAGATTGTAGAACTGCTCGCCGCCCACGGCCAGCGCGGATTCACCCGCTGGGAGAACGTGGAGGGCAAGGGAGACTTCAACGGGTTTCCCCGTTTCGGCAGCCACGCGTGGCCGGAAATGAACCACGCGCTGCTCGTGATGTGCAAGGACGAGAAGGTGGCTCCGCTGCTCGAGGCGCTGAAGGCCAAGGACAAGGAGGCGCCCGACCTCGGGCTCCGGGCATTCGTCTGGGGTATTGAAACTTTCTATTAATTTACTATCTTTGTACCTGCCGTCCGGCTATCGGGCGGCAGGTAAATTTTACAGAATTATGGAAGTAGTCATCAGTGAAAACAATATCGGAGAGGTCCTGGGCTCGCCCGTACCTGTCCTGATCGATTTCTGGGCCACCTGGTGCGGGCCCTGCCGCGTGCTTTCCCCCACTGTGGACGACGTGGCCGCCGAACTGGAGGGCCGTGCCGTCGTGGCCAAGTGCAACGTGGACGACTGCGAGGAGATCGCGGTCAGATACGGTATCCGCAACATCCCCACGCTCCTGTATTTCAAGGACGGGCAACTGGCTGACCGCACGGTCGGCGTCGTGCCGAAACAGGAGATCATCGACCGTCTCGAAAAATTGATGTAACCTTTTTAACTTTTTGAATATGAAGAAATTAATCGTTATTGTCGCCGCTCTGCTCGTTGCCGTGAGCGCTCACGCCCAGCTCGGCGTCGTGGCCGGTATCACCTCTTCCAAGACGGACCTCAAGGCCGCGAAGGACGACGTGAAGAACATCAGCCTCTATCACGTGGGTCTGACCTACAAGATGGACTTCGGCCTGCTCGCTATCCAGCCTTCCCTCATTTACAATATGAAGGGTTCCAAGTTCTCCCTGCTCACTCCGGACACGCTCTACGACAACTTCGAGTACAAGACCGGTTATGTCGAGCTTCCCGTCCAGGTGCAGGCCGGCATCAACCTCGGCCTGGCCCGTCTGTACGGCTTTGTGGAGCCGTTCCTCGGCTACGCCGTGACCAACCAGGTCTCGTTCGCCCAGGGCGAGCCCAAGAAGACGTGGGACAACATCAAGAGCAAGATGGAGTACGGTATCGGCGTGGGCGCCGGCGTCGAGCTGATCCAGCACGTCCAGGTGTCCGTCAAGTACTTCTGGAACATGGGTCAGATGTACGGAAAGGATTTCAAGATTTCCGACTTCACGACGACCATGGCCGAGCAGAAGTGCACCGGTATCGCTGCATCCGTCGCCCTGCTCTTCTAGTCTTATGTCGGACAAACGGGCAGTCATCTATTGCTCGTCCAGTCGCGACATCGATCCGGCCTACAACAAAGCTGCGCGGCAGATTGTCTGCGCAGCTTGTTTGGCAGGATATGATATCGTGTCCGGAGGGTCCTGGCGCGGCACGATGGGCCACGTCTGCGACGAGGCGCTGGAACACGGCGTCCGCG
>JAFYEZ010000045.1 GCA_017544005.1 Bacteroidales bacterium | reverse complement strand
TTGTGTTCCTGGTAAAGCTGGCTGAGACAGACGGCCATCTTGCCGCTGCCCGGCCCCGGGGCGGTGACCACCACCAGCTTGCGCGAAGTCTGGACATAGTCGTTCTTGCCGAATCCTTCCTCCGAATCAATCAGGGCCACGTTGTTCGGATAGCCCTCGATGGTGTGGTGGTAATAGACCTTGATGCCTTTGCGCTTGAGCTTGGCACGATAGGCGTCGGCGCTGGCCTGGCCGTTGTAGTGGGTGATGACAACGCTGCCCACGAGGAAGCCACGGCTCTGGAACTCGTCCCGCAGGCGGAGGACATCCTCGTCGTAGGTGATGCCCAGGTCGTTGCGGATTTTGTTCTTCTCGATGTCGATGGCGCTGATGACGATGATGATTTCCACGTCGTCAATCAGCTGGGTGAGCATCTTCAGCTTGCTGTCCGGCTCGAATCCGGGGAGGACGCGGCTGGCATGGTGGTCATCGAAGAGCTTGCCGCCGAACTCCATGTAGAGTTTGTCTCCGAACTGGGCGATGCGCTCGCGGATATGCTCCGACTGGATGCGCACATACTTGGCGTTGTCAAAACCGGTTTTCATCGCTACTCGCTGGTGTAGTTGTCGAAGTATCCCTGTACGAGAACGATGGGGGTGCCCTTGTCACCCGAACCGGAGGTAAGGTCGCAGAGCGAACCGATCAGATCGGTCAGCTGGCGCGGCGTGGTGCCCTCGGAGACCATCTTGCCCTTGAGGTCCGCATCCTTGGCGCGGATGCTGGCGGAGATGGCATCGCGGAGCGCTTCGCCTTTGAGGTTTGCAAAATCGTTGTCAGCCAGATATTTGAGTTTTAACTCGTTGGGCGTTCCGATCAGGCCGTCGGTGAAGGTCGGGGAGACCACCGGATCGGCCAGTTCCCAGATTTTGCCCTTGGGATCCTTGAAGGCGCCGTCGCCGTAGATCATCACTTCCACGTGCTTGCCGGTGGCTTTCAGGATGCGGGCCTGGATGTCGAGCACCAGCTCCTTGCAGGGGTGCGGGAAGAGTTTGACAGTATGCTCGGTGGCCTTGTTGGAGCCCAGCAGACCGTAACGCTCGTTGTAGCCGCTGCCGTTGACGGGCGCATCCAGGATATCGTCCAGACCGAGTACGACGCGGGCGCCGGCCTCCTTGAGAATCCGTTTGGTGCGGAAACGGGTGTGGATGTCGCAGCAGATGACGGCATCGGTGTAGTCGAGGATGGTCTTGGGCCGGTTGGCAAAGATAATCTCCACCTCGGCGCCGCTCTCGCGGATCAGGTCGCCGTAGTACTGCACGTAATCCATTCCGGTAAACTCGTGACGGACCACGCCGAAGAGCTCGCGGTAGCGTTCCAGCGTCAGGACGTCGGAGTAGGGGTTGACGCCGGCCTCATCCAGGGCGTCGAGACTGACCAGGGCGTTGCCGACCTCATCGGAGGGATAGCTGAGCATCAGGACCACCTTCCTGCAGCCTTTGGCGATGCCCCGGAGGCAGATGGCGAAACGGTTGCGGGAGAGGATCGGGAAGATGACGCCGACCGTATCGCCGCCCGTTTTGGCTTTGACGTCGGCGGCGATCGCATCGACCGAGGCATAGTTGCCCTGGGAACGGGCGACGATGGATTCCGTGACGGAGATCACGTCGCGGTCGTGCAGTGCGAATCCCTCTTCGGCTGAAGCCTCGAGCACGCAGGCGGTTACGATTTCTGGAATGTTGTCGCCCTCGCGGATAATCGGGCAACGGATACCGCGGGACACGGTCCCAACTTTTCTTTCGTGGTTCATATCGGGTTAGTGTGTTTTTGATTCGCGTTTGATGAAACTCTCTATGGTATTCTGCATCAGCATGGTGATGGTCATCGGGCCGACGCCGCCCGGAACGGGGGTGATCCAGCCGGCCACCTCTTTGACGGCCGCGAAATCCACGTCGCCGCAGAGCCGGCCTTCGTCGTCGCGGTTCATGCCGACGTCAATCACGACGGCCCCGGGTTTGACCATATCGGCCGTCACGACATTGCGTTTGCCGACGGCGGCCACGATGATGTCGGCCTGGCGGGTGAGTGCGCCCAGGTCGCGGGTGCGGGAGTGGGCTATCACCACGGTGGCGTGCGCATCGAGCAGCAGTTTGGCCATCGGCTTGCCCACGATGTTCGAACGGCCGATTACCACGGCCAGCGCCCCGCGGATTTCCACGCCGGTGGAACGGATCAGTTCCAGGCAGCCTTTCGGGGTGCAGGGCAGGGTGCAGGGCTTGCCGAGCCAGAGGGCGCCGACATTGCCTGGATGAAAGCCGTCCGCATCTTTCTCCAGTGCGATGGCGTCAATCACCTTCTCTTCGTCGATATGCTTCGGGAGCGGCAGCTGGACCAGGATCCCGTCGATGGCCGGATCGGCATTGAGCCGGCCGATCTGTGCCAGCAGGTCGGCTTCCGAGGTCTCTTCCGGCAGGGTAATCTGCACGGAGCGCAGGCCGACGTATTCCGCCGCGCGGACCTTGTTGCGGACATAGACCTGGCTGGCGGGATTCTCGCCCACGATGATGACGGCCAGGCCGGGCCGGCGGCCATATTGTTTCTCCAGCGCAATCACTTGCGCCTTCATCTCTTCTTTCAGGCTGTCTGAAATCCGTTTTCCGTCAATGATTGCTCCCATCGTTATTCGTTATTTAGTGCGCAGTGCGCAATGTCGTTTCTCCAGAAGAGGTTTTCGCAGCGGATCTTGCGAAGCTCCGAATAGGCCTTTTCGCGGGCCTGGGCGATCGTAGCCCCTTCGGCCACCACCATCATCACACGGCCGCCCGCGGTCAGGAGCTTGCCTTCCCTGCGCGCAGTGCCCATGTGGAAGAGTTTGGCTTCGACCGTGTCGGTTCCTTGAATCTCAATGCCTTTGGCATATCCGCCCGGATATCCCTTGGAGGCGAGTACAACTCCCAAAGTTACACATTTTTTCCAAGAAATCTGCGGGATTCCGGTGCCTTTTGCAACGGCTTCGAAGACCGCATAGATGTCGCTTTCCATCAGCGGAAGGACCACCTCCGTCTCCGGATCGCCGAAACGGGCATTGAATTCAATCACCTTGATGCCCTGCGGCGTTTTCATCAGGCCGCCGTAGAGCACGCCGCTCAGCGGAAGCCCCTCGCTGCACATTCCGGCGGCTGCCTTGCAGAGGATCTCGCGGCAGGCGAACGCCTCGTCTTCTTCCGTGATGAACGGAAGTCCGGTGTAGGCGCCCATGCCGCCCGTATTGGGGCCGCGGTCGCCGTCGAAGGCGCGTTTGTGGTCCTGTGAAAGGGGCATCGGAACCACCTGATTTCCACAGATAAAGCACATGAAGGAGAACTCCGGACCGGTGAGGTAGTCTTCGATGACAACGCTTCCCGCGCCGAACTTTTCATCCAGCAGCATCTCGCGCAGCGCCGCATCGGCCTCCTCCATCGTAGCGGCAATCACGACCCCCTTGCCCGCAGCGAGTCCGTCATATTTGAGGACGGCCGGGAAGGGGCGCGACGCCACATAGGCGCGCGCAGCCTTGAAATCGGTGAAAGTTCGGTATGCGGCGGTGGGAATCCCGTATTTCTGCATCAGTTCCTTGGCGAAGCCCTTGCTGCTCTCGATCTGTGTAGCGGCCCGGGTGTGGCCGAAAATGGGCAGTTCTTCCGCACGGAAGGCATCCACGATGCCGGCGGCCAGCGCCGCTTCCGGACCGACCACCGTCAGGTCCACCGCCCGCTCTTTGGCGAAGGCCAGCAGGGCAGGGACGTCCGTATCCTTGATGGGGACATTGGTGGCCACCTCGCCGATTCCGGCATTGCCCGGGGCGCAGAAAACCTCGGCCACCTGCGGCGAGCGCAGCAGGGCGTCCACGATGGCGTGGCAGCGGCCTCCTCCTCCAACAACGAGTACTTTCTTGTCTTTCATGGATCAGTGTTTGAAGTGTCTTACGCCGGTGAAGAGCATCGTGATGCCCAGTTCATCGGCCTTGGCTATCGATTCTTCATCGCGGATGCTTCCGCCGGGCTGGACAATGGCCGTAACGCCGTAACGGGAGGCGAGCTCCACCGTGTCGCCGAACGGCAGGAAGCCGTCCGAGGCCAGCACCAGGTTCTCCGTGAAACCGGCGGCCTGCGCCTCTTTCAAGGCGATTTCAGCCGATCCCACGCGATTCATCTGGCCTGCGCCGATGCCGACGGTGTGGTTGTCTTTGACCACCGCGATCGCGTTGGATTTGACATGCTTGACAATCTTCCAGCCGAAGGCCATCTCTTTGAGCTGCGCCGCGCTGGGTTTCTTCTTCGTGACGCACATCGCTTCGGAGAGGGTCTCCACGGCGGTGTCCAGCTGCTGCGAGAGCATGCCGCCTGTGACGCTGATATACTGCGGGACGGGCGCCCTGGAGGGCGTCATGTCCACCTTGAGCAGACGGAGGTTCTTCTTGGCGGAGAGAATCTCCAGAGCCTCCGGCGTGAAATCCGGCGCCAGAACAATCTCCAGGAAGATGGGCTTCATGCCGGCGGCAACCTCGGCCGTGAGCGGCCGGTTGACGGCCACGATGCCGCCGTAGATGCTCACCGTGTCGGCTTCATAAGCCGCTTTCCAGGCCGCCTCGATGGTCTCGCCGACCGCCGCGCCGCAAGGGTTCATGTGCTTGAGCGCCACGCAGAAAGGCTCCGCGAAATCGCGGACGATACAGAGCGCGGCATTGGCGTCCTGGATGTTGTTGTACGAGAGCTCCTTGCCCTGTAGCTGCTCTGCAAAGGCCAGCGACCAGGGAACCGCCTCGCCCGCAGCATAGAACTCGGCGCTCTGGTGCGGGTTTTCGCCGTAGCGCAGCGGCTGCTTGAGGTCGTATTCCAGGTAGAGTTTCTTGTTGAGGCCGGCCTGTGCGCGCATGTAGGAGGCGATGCACATGTCGTAGCTGGCCGTATGGGAGTAGGCCTTGGCGGAGAGTTTCAGCCGCGTTTCCGGAGTGGTGTTGCCGCCGGTGCGGATCTCGGCCAGGATGGCCTCATAGTCGGTCGGATCGCAGACCACCGTGACGTCCCGCCAGTTCTTGGCGGCGCTGCGCAACATGGACGGACCGCCGATATCGATATTCTCGACGGCATCTTCCATGGTCACGCCTGGCTTGGCGATGGTCGCCTTGAAGGGATAGAGGTTGACGCAGACCAGTTCGATGGTTTCGATGCCGTTTTCGCGCAGGGTTTGCATGTGTTCGGGAAGATCCCGGCGGGCCAGCAGACCGCCGTGCACCTTGGGGTGAAGCGTCTTCACGCGGCCGTCGCAGATCTCCGGGAATCCGGTGACCTCACTGATGCCGATGGTCTTCACGCCGCTGCTCTCCAGCAGTTTCTGCGTGCCGCCCGTGGCGATGATTTCCCACCCCAGGGCCTGCAGCCCCTGTACGAAGGGGACGAGCCCCGTCTTGTCGCTGACACTGACTAATGCTCTCATTGTAACAGTTTCGCTATGGTTTCTACATAGAGTTGATGTTCGATTACCTGTCCCAGGCGATGCACCTCAGCCGGGTCGTTCCCTTCGTAGGGGAAAGCCCGCTGGGCGATAATCTGGCCGCCGTCCAGCTGGTCGTTGACCCAGTGGATGGTGATGCCGAAAACCTTGACGCCGTAGGCCACGGCGTCTTCCACGGCGTGCGCCCCCTTGAACGCAGGGAGCAGCGAGGGATGGATGTTGATGATGCGGCCGCCATAGGCCTCCAGCAAGGTGGAACCCACAATCCGCATGTAGCCGGCCAGGCAGACGAGCGCGATATTCCGCGCATCCAGCGCCCGGACAATTTCCGCTTCATAGGCGGCCTTGTTCGGATAGCTTTTGGGGTTGAAAACCAGCGTTTCTACCCCGAAACGCTCGGCGCGGGAGATTACCTTGGCACCCGGTACATCGCAGACCATCAGTGCGATGCGGGCATCAAGGCGCCCGTCCGCGCAGGCTTGTGCGATGGCTTCAAAGTTGGTGCCGCTGCCGCTGGCGAATACCGCAATCGCTTTCATCGGATTTCCACGCCGGGTTGGTTGGTGACACGCCCGATGACGGAGGCCCGCTCACCGTGGCTTTCGAGGATCCGGATGGCCTCCGGCGCCTCTTTTTCATCGAGTACGAGCACCATGCCGATGCCCATGTTGAAGATGTTGAACATCTCGCGGTGCGGAATGCCGCCCCATTTTTCGAGCATCCGGAAGACGGGGAGAATCTCCCACGTGCCCTCCTGAATGGAGAGGCCCTGGCCGTCGCGGAGCACGCGCGGAATGTTTTCGTCAAAACCGCCGCCGGTGATGTGGGCCACGCCGTGCACGTCGCAGTGGCGGATGACATCCAGCACCTGTTTGACATAGATCTTGGTCGGGGTCAGCAGCACTTCGCCCAGCGTCCGGCCGCCGAATTCCGGGATAGAATCGGTGTACTGGAGTCCGGCGTCGGAGACGATTTTTCGTACAAGGCTGAACCCGTTCGAGTGGACGCCGCTGCCGGCAATGCCCACCAGGACATCCCCCACGGCCACTTTGCTGCCGTCAATCAGTTTGGACTTCTCCACGACGCCGGTGGTGTAGCCGGCGATATCGTATTCGCCGTCGGCGTACATGCCGGGCATCTCGGCCGTCTCGCCGCCCACCAGCGCGCAGCCGGCCTGGCGGCATCCTTCCGCGACACCTGCCACAATCGCCTCGACCTTGGCCGGAACGTTGTGTCCGAGCGCGACATAATCCAGGAAAAAGAGCGGTTCAGCGCCCTGGGCGAGCACGTCGTTGACGCACATGGCCACGGCGTCGATGCCGATCGTATCGTGTTTGTCCATCGCAAAGGCGATCTTCAGTTTGGTGCCGACTCCGTCGGTTCCGCTCACCAGCACCGGTTCCCGGATGCCGAGGGCGGAGAGGTCGAACATCCCGCCGAAGGAGCCGATGCCGCCCATCGAACCCTTCCGGGCGGTGGAGGCTACGTGCTGTTTGATGCGGCGGACCACTTCGTATCCCGCCTCCAGGTTGACGCCTGCTTTTTCGTAACTCTGTGCCATAGGCTATTTGTTGATTTCGGTTTCGTGATCGTAAATGGGGGTCGGATACTTGCCCGTGAAGCAGGCCAGGCAGAGGGCCTCGCGGCCCGGACAGGATGCCACGGTGGATTCCGGAGAGAGGTAACCCAGCGAGTCGGCGCCGATCTTGATGCGCGCCTCTTCCAGGGTGCGGTGCGAGCAGAGCAATTCCTCCTTGGTGGAGGTGTCCACGCCGTAGAAGCAGGGGTGGGTCATCATCGGGCTGGCGATACGCACGTGCACCTCCTTGGCGCCGGCCTCGCGCAGCAGGTTGATGATCTTCAGGGAGGTGGTGCCGCGCACGATACTGTCGTCCACCAGTACAACCCGCTTGCCGTCCACGATGCTGTGCACGGCGGAGAGTTTCATTTTCACGCCCCGTTCGCGCATCGACTGCGACGGCTCGATAAAGGTGCGGGCCACGTATTTGCTCTTGACCAGACCCATCTCATAGGGCAGGTGCGCTTCCTCGGCATAGCCCATCGCGGCGCTCAGGCTGGAGTCCGGAACACCCACGACGATATCGGCATCGGCCGGGCATTCGCGGCAGAGGCGGCGTCCCGATTCCTTGCGGTAGGCGTGGACGTTGCAGCCGTCGATGTCGCTGTCCGGACGGGCAAAGTAGATGTACTCCATGCCGCACATCAGGTGTCGCGGATGCTCGTCGTACATCATGCTGCGCAGGCCGTGGTGGTCAATCGTGACGATCTCGCCCGGTTCGACGTCGCGCAGGAAGGTGGCGCCCACCAGGTCGAAGGCGCAGGTCTCGCTGCTCACCACGTAGCCGTCGCTCAACTTGCCGAGCGCCAGCGGTTTGATGCCATTGCGGTCGCGGCAGGCGTAGAGGCGGTTCTTGGTCATGATCAGGAAGGTAAAGCCGCCCTCCATCTTCTGCAGGGCGCGGACGATGCTGAAGATGCGGTCCTCTCCGGTCTCCTCCTTTTTGATCAGGCAGGCCATCAGCTCACTGTCAGTGTCGGTCATGAAGATGCAGCCGCGCGATTCGAGGTAGCGGACCACTTCGTCGCGGTTGATCAGGTTGCCGTCGTTCGCAATGGCAAAGTCGCCCGAATGGTGGTGAAAGAAGAGGGGCGGAACATTGTCCAGGCCGCCTTTGGAGGCGTTGGCATACTTGACGCCGCCCATGGCGATGCGGCCCTTGAGGGTGTCGAGAATGGTCTGATTGAAAACCTCGCCGAGCAGTCCGAGCCCGCGGTGGCGGAGGCCTTTGCCGTTTTCATCGAAAGAGGCGATACCGGAGGCTTCCTGTCCGCGGTGTTGGAGGGAATGAAGGCCGTAATAGACCAGACTGGCGGCGTTCTGGGCGCCATAAACACCGAAAATGCTCATATCCTGATATTATTGTGTTTTTCTGAAGTAATTGACTGCATTGCGGAAGAGGGGCTGTACCCGTTCTCCGGAAATATTCTTGAAGAGATTCTCCTCATAGCGTTCGGAGTGGCCCATCTTGCCCAGAATCTGGCCGTCCGGACTGACAATGCCCTCGATGGCATAGCAGGAGCCGTTCGGGTTGAAGGGGGAGACCATCGTGGCTGCGCCGCTCTGCGGATCGGCATAGCGGAAGGCCACCTGGCCGGCGGCGAACAGCTGGCGGGCCATCGCCTCGCTGACCATGAACTTGCCCTCACCGTGGCTGACGGCAATGGTGTGCAGGTCGCCGGGCTTCATGCCGGCGAGCCAGGGCGATGCCACGGAGGTGACGCGGGTGGTGACCATCTGTGAGACGTGGCGGTTGATGTCGTTGCGGAAGAGGGTGGGGGACTCCTTCGTGACTGCTCCGAGTTTGCCGAAGGGCAGCAGGCCGCTCTTGACGAGCGCCTGGAAGCCGTTGCAGATACCCAGGATCAGGCCGCCGCGGGCCAGCAGGGCATTGACAGCGTCCGCAATCTCCCGATTGTTCAGCACGTTGGCGATAAACTTTCCGCTTCCGTCGGGTTCGTCACCGGAGGAGAAACCGCCCGAAAAGGCGAGAATCTGGCAATCGTCGATGGCCGCCTTCATCCGGCGGATGGAGTCGGAGACATCCGTTGCCGTCAGGTTGCAGAAGACGCCCGAGCGGACCTCGGCTCCGGCCTGGCGGAAAGCCTTGGCGGTGTCATAATCGCAGTTGGTTCCCGGGAAAACGGGGATATAGACCACCGGATGCTCGACGGGCGCCCCGGGATAGACTTTCGGCTGCACGGGGGCGGCATCGGCGGCCCAGGCCGGCATATCGCGGTGCGTGGGCTGGACGGTGGCCGGATAAATCTTGGTATAACGGCCGGTATAGGCCTCTTCCAGTGCCTCCAGTGGCAGGGTTTCGCGGTCGGTGCGAATCTCGGGCGCGTCAATCACGCAGCCGATCCGGCGGGCGTTCAGAAGCGCGGCTTCGCCGGAGATCTCCAGGAGAATCGAACCATAGCGGGCGTCGAAGAGGGTGGCTTCGTCGCAGCGGATTTCAGCGCCGAGCCCGTTGCCGAATCCCATCTTGGCGAGGGCTTCCGCCACGCCGCCGCCTCCGACGGCCCAGGCTGCGACCACCTTGCCAGCCAGAATGGCCTGATGAACGGCTTTCCAGTTCTCTTTCAGCTGTTCGGTGTCGGGCATACCCCCTTCCAGCGGCTTGTGCTCCACGAGCAGGAGGCTGTGCCCTGCCGCCTTGAATTCGGGCGAGATGACCTTTTCGGCATCGACCGTGGTGATCCCGAAGGCAATCAGGGTGGGGGGAACGTTGAGGTGTTCGAAGGTGCCGCTCATCGAATCTTTGCCGCCGATGGCGGGAAGGCCCAGGGCGAGCTGCATCTTCAGGGCACCGAGCAGGGCGGACAGGGGCTTGCCCCAGCTGCGCTCGGAGGCCATCTTTTCAAAATACTCCTGGTAGGAGAAACGCATGCGGGAGAAGTCTCCGCCGGCGGCCGTCACCTTGGCGCAGGCATCCACCACGGCATAAGCGGCGCCATGATAAGGACTCCAGGAAGAGAGGTTCGGGTCGTAGCCGAAGGCCATCATGCTGGCGGTCCGGGTATTGCCTTCGACGGGCAATTTCTGCACGGAGACCTGCGTCTCGGTGGCCTGCCGGCGACCGCCGTAAGGCATCAGTACGGTGGAACGGCCGATCGTGGCGTCGAACTGTTCCACCATTCCCTTCTGGGAGGCGATGTTCGGCGAGGCCATCAGGGCGCGCCATTTCTCGGCGAAGCTCTCTCCGGCAACCTGCTTGGCAAAAGGATCGCAAGGCGCTACGGCGCCGATCGTGACAGTCGTTTCGTGGCGCGCGCCGGCACTGTCGATAAACTCGCGCGAGAGGTCGGCCACGAGGGTGTCGCGGTGGTACATTCGCATCCGGCCGCGGTCGGTCACCTCAGCCACCTGCGTGACCTCGATATTCTCCTGGCCGCAGTAGCGGACAAATTCCTCCAGCGCCCCGGCCTCGATCACTACGGCCATGCGCTCCTGCGACTCGCTGATGGCGAGTTCCATCGGGTTGAGGCCGCTGTATTTGACGGGGACCCGCTCCAGGTGGATGTCCAGACCCGGAGCCAGCTCGCCGATGGCGACGCTGACGCCGCCGGCGCCGAAGTCGTTCGATTTCTTGATCAGGCGTGTCACCTCCTTGCGTCGGAAGAGCCGCTGGAGCTTGCGCTCCTCGGGGGCGTTGCCCTTCTGCACCTCACTGCCGCAGGTCTCGAGCGAGGCTTCGTTGTGTTCCTTGGAAGCACCGGTCGCCCCGCCGATTCCGTCGCGGCCCGTCCGGCCGCCCAGCAGCAGGATCAGGTCGCCCGGAGCCGGGCTCTCGCGACGGACGGCATCCGCCTTCACGGCGCCTACGACAGCACCCACCTCCATGCGCTTGGCGGTGTATCCTTCGTGGTAGATCTCGCGGACCAGCGTGGTGGCCAGGCCAATCTGATTGCCATAGCTGGCATAGCCGGCAGCCGCCTTGCGGGTAATCACGCGCTGGGGCAGCTTGCCCGGCAGGGTTTCCGCCACGCTCTTGCAGATATCGCCCGCGCCGGTTACGCGCATCGCCTGATAGACGTAAGCGCGGCCGGAGAGGGGATCCCGGATGGCGCCGCCCAGACAGGTGGAGGCGCCGCCGAAGGGCTCGATTTCCGTCGGGTGGTTGTGGGTTTCGTTCTTGAACTGGAGAAGCCACTTTTCCGTGCGGCCGTCCACATCCACGTCCACGAAGATGCTGCAGGCGTTGTTCTCTTCACTCTGCTCCATGTCGTCCAGCAGCCCCTTGGCACGCAGATAGCGGGCGCCGAGGGTGGCCAGTTCCATCAGACAGAGCGGTTTGCGGTCGCGGCCCAGTTCATGGCGCACCCGCCCGACCTCTTTCAGCGCCGCTTCCATTTCCGGCTTGAGGAAGGATTCCTCGATCCGGATCTCCTTCAGTTCGGTGGTGAAGGTGGTGTGGCGGCAGTGGTCGCTCCAATAGGTATCCAGAATCCGCAGTTCGGTCTCGGTGGGGTTGCGGCGCTCCTGGCGGAAGTAGCGCACCACTTCGCGCAGGTCGTCGGTGTTCATGGCCAGTCCCCACTGTTTGCAGAAGGGGGCGAAATCCTTCTCTTCCATCGCCGTGAAGCCGTCGAGCGACGCCAGGGGGCGCACATCCGCCACGCCGGGAGGAACCAGCGTCGTGAGATCTTTCTCGCGGGCTTCCACCTTATTAATATAATAGTGCCGGATGGTCTCCAGGTCCTTGTCCGAAAGGTCGTCGTCGAAGATGAGCAGGCGGCCGCTCCGGATCTGCACCTCGGCGCCCGGTTCGATCAGGTGGACGCAGTCCACGGCCGAGGAGGCCCGCTGGTCGAACTGGCCCGGAATGAACTCGACGGCCAGGTAGCGCTTGCCCGCGAGGGGGAGCGTATCGCTGACGGTGTCGGTCACCCGTTCGCCGAAGACGGTATAACGGCATTTCTCGAGGAGCGCGTCGGAGAACCCGAACAGGTCATAGACGGCGAGCAACCTCAGGGAACGGAGGGAGAGAGAAAGGTTTTCGTTGAACTCATTTTTGAGGCTCTGCGCCTCAACCTGGAACTCCGAAGACTTTTCTACGAAAATTCTGTGTGATTGCATCCTACAGTTCTGTTTGAAGGACTTTGTCTGCTTGTTTTTTGCGGAAAGCCGCCAACTTGGCGGCAAGCGCCGCATCCTGCAGCGCGAGGATGGCGACGGCGTAGAGGGCTGCATTCTTGGCGCCGTCGATGGCCATCGTAGCGACGGGAATTCCGGAGGGCATCTGAACGATCGAGAGGAGGGAATCCAGTCCGTTCAGCGCGGCACTCTTGATGGGAATGCCGATCACCGGGAGATCGGTGAGGGCGGCTGCCATCCCGGGCAGGTGGGCGGCTCCGCCGGCTCCGGCAATCACGATGGAGACGCCGCGGTCGCGGGCGCTGGCCATGTAGTCGCAGAAGAACTGCGGCGTCCGGTGGGCGCTGATCACCTTCTTCTCGTACGGGACCCCGAATTCATCGAGGATTTCGCAAGCGCCGGACATCACGCCCCAGTCGCTCTTGGACCCCATGATGATGCTGACTTTCATACGCTATTTGGCGAAGAAGAGTTTGGAGAGGGTCATCGGGTCGATATACTTGCCGTCTTTGTAAACGCGCATGTTGCCGGAGGCGATTTCGTCAATGAGCATCACCTTGCCGTCCTTGTCGTAGCCGAACTCGAACTTGATATCGTAGAGCACGAGGCCCTTGGCCTTCATGTCGTCTGCGACGATCTGGGTGATCTTGCGGGTCATTTCGGCAATGTCGTCATACTGCTGTGCCGTCATCACGCCAAGCACGATCAGACCTTCCTTGGTGACGAGGGGATCGCCCTTTGCGTCGTTCTTGAAGGTCATTTCCACATAGGCGGGCAGGTCGGCTCCCTCTTCGATATAATCGTTGTAGCGGCGGTAGAAGCTGCCCACTGCCTTGTGGCGGCAGATCACTTCCAGTCCTTTGCCGAACACCTTGGCGGGAAGCACCTCCATCGTGGTGTCTGCCAGGTTGGCGGAGACGAAATGGGTGCGGATGCCTGCGGCGTTGATTTTCTCGAAGAAATAAATGGACATTCGGAGATTGACGTCACCGACACCTTCGATGGTAAGTCCGACAGAGTTCTCACCGGGATCGAACACGCCGTCCTTTCCGGTGCAGTCATCTTTGAATTTGAGGAGGTAGTTGCCGTTTTCGAGTGCGAAAACGTCCTTGGTCTTGCCAGTGTAGATTTTTTTCATAGGTATAGTGCTTTGACAAGTCAAAGCACAAAGATAATGTCTCTCAGTGACCTGCATCGGGGTTTCCGGGAAAATTTATCCGCAATTTTCGGTTGAAAAGTTTTTTGCAATCGTTTGTGTGAAAAGTTATACCTTTGCACTAATAACACTTGGCGATGAAGAGAACCTCTCATACCACCTGTGTCAGACCCTGACAGAAGACAGCTTAGGCTGTCTATTTTTTTGCCCGCTTATGTCGAACGACCGCATCATAAAAGACGTTAACCTTCTGGATGGAAGCCTTTTAAAAAAGGCGGACCTGCTTATTCGGGATGGGGTTGTCGCCGAGATCGCTCCGCACATTTCCGCTCCCGGAGCCTCCGTTATCGAGGGACATGGCGCCCTGGTGGTGCCCGGCCTGGTGGATGTGCATGTCCATTTCCGCGAGCCCGGTTTTCCCGAAAAGGAGACCATCCACACCGGCTCGCTGGCGGCGGCCCGTGGCGGCTATACGGCCGTCTGCGCCATGCCGAACCTGAATCCGGCGCCCGACAGTCCGGAAACGCTGGCCCTCGAGCAGGCCCTCATCGACCGTGACGCGGTGGTGGATGTCTTCCCCTATGCGAGCATCACACGTGAGCGCGCCGGGCGGGAGGTCGTGGATATGGCGGCGCTCAAGGCGCGCTGTATCGCCTTCTCGGACGATGGAAGCGGTATTCAGGAGGCAGCCGTGATGCGGGAGGCGATGACCCTGGCCGCGCGGGAGGACTGCCTGGTGGTGGCCCACTGCGAAGACCTCTCGCAGCCGGATCCCGCCCGGATGGAGTGGATGCAGATCGCCCGCGACCTGGAACTGGCCGCCGAGACGCGCTGCCGCTACCATGTCTGCCACATCTCCACGCGTCGCAGCGTGGAACTCATCCGCGAGGCCAAGCGGCGGGGCGTCCGCGTAACCTGCGAGACGGCGCCGCACTATCTGACCCTTTGCGAGGCGGATATTCAGGATGAGGGCCGCTTCAAGATGAATCCGCCCATTCACAGCGCGGACGACCGCGAGGCCCTGATTGAAGGGCTCCGCGACGGAACCGTCGATGTGATTGCCACCGACCACGCGCCCCATACCGCGGAAGAGAAGTCCCGCGGTTTTGCGCACAGCCTGAACGGCATCGTCGGCCTGGAGACCGCCTTCCCCGTGCTCTATACCAAACTGGTGGAGACGGGCCGCATCTCCCTCGGCCGGCTCATCGAGGCGATGAGCACCGCGCCGCGCCGCATCTTCCGGATCGGCGGCGGCCTCGGCGTGGGTGAACAGGCCGACCTGGTCCTGATCGACCTGCAGGAATCCTTCACGATCCAAAGCCGCGAATTCCTTTCCAAGGGGCACGCCACCCCCTTCGAGGGCTGGACGGTGCGCGGCCGGGTGACGAAGACCTTCAAAAACGGAAAACTAATCTGGGAAATCCCCACCATACAATGAAAAGACCCGAAAAGAAACTGGTACTGGAAGACGGCCGCGAGTTCTACGGCCGCGGTTTCGGCGCAGATTGCCGCCGCGTCGGCGAGGTGGTCTTCAACACCTCCGTGGTCGGTTATCAGGAGATTATCTCCGATCCTACCTATGCCGGCCGTTTCGTGGTGATGACCTATCCGCTGATTGGCAACTACGGCATCACCGATGAAGACTATGAGACCCGCACCCCGCTCCTGGGCGGCCTGATCGTGCGTGAATGCTGTGACACCCCGAGCAACTTCCGTTACACCAAAACGATGGAAGAAGAGCTGGAAGAGCACGGCATCCCCGGCATCGAAGGGCTGGATACCCGCGCCCTGACGCGCATTATCCGCGAAAAAGGGCGGATGAGCGTGGCCCTGGTGGAGGCCGACCTGCCGCGCGAAGAGGCGCTCCGTCTGATTGCCGAAACGCCGGTGGAGGAGACCTTCGTCCCCAAGGTGAGCTGCCGCAAGCGCTGGATGGCCCGCACCCCGAATCACCGGTTCCACGTGGTGGCGGTGGACTGCGGCATCAAGTATTCGGTCATCCGCCGGTTGAATGCGCTGGGCTGCAACGTCACCATCGTGCCCTACAACACCGCCAGCAAGGATATTCTCGCCTTCCATCCGGACGGCGTACTGGTTTCCAACGGCCCCGGCAGCCCGTACGAGGTGCCTGAGGTCAGCGCCCTCGTGGCGGAGCTCAAGGGACAGCTTCCCCTCTTCGGGATCGGACTCTCCCACGAAGTGCTCGCCCTCTCCTACGGGGCGAAGCTTTCCGACATGGGCTGCGGCATCCACGGGGACCATCCGGTCCGCGACCTCTCCGGCAAGCGCATCGCCGTGGCCGTGCTGAACCAGCGCTACGCGGTGCAAAGTGTCGAGGGGCTCGACCTGACGCCGACCTTCGTCACGGTTCCGGAGGGATACGTCGTGGGATTTGAAAACCGCAAGGACCAGGTTCTTTCCGTCCAGTTTATCCCGGAAGCGGCTCCCGGACCCCGGGATTTTGTCTCTATATTCGATCGTTTCATTGCCATGATGGAGGAACAAAACAATGCCTAAGAGAAAGGATATCAAGAAAGTGATGGTGATCGGCTCCGGCCCGATCGTGATTGGCCAGGCTGCCGAATTCGACTATGCCGGCACCCAGGCATGCATCGCACTCAAGGAGGAGGGCTACGAGGTCATCCTGGTCAACTCCAATCCTGCCACCATCATGACCGATACCCATATGGCCGACAAGGTCTATATGGAACCGCTCAAACTCGAATACATCGCCAAGATCATCCGCTACGAACGTCCGGACGCCATCGTGCCCGGTCTCGGCGGCCAGACGGGTCTAAACCTGGCCGTGCAGCTCGCCCGCAAAGGGGTGCTGGAGGAGTGCGGCGTGAAGATTCTCGGCACCTCCTTCGAGGGGATCGAGAAGGCGGAGGACCGCGAAAAGTTCAAGGAACTCTGTATCAGTATCGGCGAACCGGTCATCCCTTCCGAAATCTGCTACGATGTGGAAGAGGGCGTCAAGGAGGCCGAGCGGATCGGTTATCCGGTAATTCTGCGTCCCGCCTTCACCCTGGGCGGCACGGGCGGCGGCTTTGCCGACAATGAAGAGGAGTTCCGCGAGCTGATGCGGAACGCCCTGGCCCTCTCGCCGGTCCATCAGGTGCTGGTGGAGAAGAGCATCAAGGGATTCAAGGAGATCGAGTTCGAGGTGATGCGCGATGCCAACGACACGGCTATCGCCATCTGCAGCATGGAGAATGTGGATCCGGTAGGCGTCCACACGGGCGACTCGATCGTCGTGGCCCCGGCCCAGACCCTCACGGACAAGGAGTACCAGTTGCTGCGCGACAGCGCGCTCAAGCTCATCCGCGCCCTCGATATCGAAGGCGGCTGCAACGTGCAGTTCGCCCTGGATCCGCTCTCGTTCAACTACTATATCATCGAGGTGAACCCGCGCGTGTCGCGTTCTTCCGCCCTGGCTTCCAAGGCCAGCGGTTTCCCGATCGCCCGTGTGACGGCCAAGATCGCCGTCGGTCTTACGCTCGACGAGATCATGATCGCCGGCTCGCCCGCCTGCGCGGAACCGGCCATCGACTATGTGGTCACCAAGGTAGCCCGCTTCCCCTTCGACAAGTTCAGCGAAGCTTCCAACGAACTGGGCACCCAGATGAAGGCCACCGGCGAGGTGATGTCGATCGGCCGCACGCTGGAAGAGAGCATGCTCAAGGCCGTCCGTTCGCTCGAGGCGGGCGTCTGCCATATCCACAGCAAGAAGTTCGACAACTGGGATGAACAGCAATTGCTCGACTATATCTCCACGCCGACCGACGACCGGCTCTACGCCATCGCCCAGCTGCTGCGCCTGCGGATCGACCTGGCGCGCATCTACGACCGCACCAAGATTGACATGCTCTTCCTCGAGAAGATCTACAATATCGTGCGGATGGAACGTACGCTGGCTGCCGCCCCGATGGATGTGAATGTCCTGCGGCAGGCCAAGCGGATGGGCTTCGGCGACAAGTATATCGGCCAGCTCTGGGGACGCAGCGAGGCGGAAATTATCCGATTCCGCACCGGTGCGGGCATCGTTCCGGTCTATAAGATGATCGACTCCTGCGCCTGCGAGCACGAAACCTACGTGCCTTACTTCTACTCCACCTATGAGGAGGAGAACGAATCGGTGCGCAGCGACCGCAAGAAGATCCTGGTGCTCGGCTCCGGCCCGATCCGCATCGGCCAGGGCGTCGAGTTTGACTACTCCACCGTGCACGCCATCTGGACCATCCGCAAGGCGGGCTACGAGGCCATCATCATCAACAACAACCCCGAGACGGTCTCCACCGACTACACCATCTCCGACAAACTCTACTTTGAGCCGCTGACGGTGGAGGATGTGATGAGCGTCATCAACCTCGAGAAGCCGGACGGCGTGATCGTCACCCTCGGCGGCCAGACGGCCATCAACCTGGCCGGCCCGCTCGTGGAGTTCGGCGTGCCCATCATCGGCACCGACATCGAAGCTATCGACAAGGCGGAAGACCGCAAGCTCTTCGAGGAGATCATGCGCAAGACCGGCATTCCGCAGCCCAAGGCCCGCGCCGTCACCAACGTGGAGGACGGTGTCGCCGCCGCTACGGAAATCGGCTATCCGGTGCTGGTGCGCCCGAGTTTCGTGCTCGGCGGCCGCGCGATGATGATCGTCAGCAACGAGGCCAACCTGCGCCACTATCTCCAGAACGCCGTGGAGGTCAACGAGAACTCCCCGGTGCTGGTGGACAAATATATCCTCGGCAAGGAGACGGAGGTCGATGCCATCTGCGACGGCAAGGATGTCTTCATCCCCGCCATCATGGAGCACGTCGAGCATACCGGTATCCACTCCGGCGACTCGATCAGCGTCTATCCGCCGTTCAGCCTGAGCGACAAGGTCAAGAAACAGATCGAGGAGGACACCGTCAAACTGGGTCTGGCCATCGGCATCAAGGGCCTCTACAACATCCAGTTCATCGTGGATGCGGACGAGAATGTCTATGTGATTGAGGTGAACCCGCGTTCCTCGCGTACCGTTCCCTTCATCTCCAAATCCACCGGCGTACCGATGGCGGAAATCGCCACCAAGGTAATGCTCGGCCACAGCCTCAGGGAGCAGGGAATCACCGAGGTGATGTTCCCCGAGCGCAAGCGCCACTTCGTCAAGACGCCGGCCTTCTCCTTCGGCAAGATCAAGGGCATCGACACCTACCTCTCGCCGGAGATGAAATCCACCGGTGAGGCCATCGGATACGACAATTCCTTGACCCGCGCACTCTACAAGTCGCTGCAGGCCTCCGGCATGGACGTCGTCAACTACGGCACCGTGCTGGCCACCATCGCCGACAAGGACAAGGAGGATGCACTGCCCCTCATCCGCCGCTTCTACGACCTGGGCTTCAACATTGTAGCCACCAAGGGAACGGCGGCCTTCCTCAAGGCCCACGGCATCCGCACCCGCTCGCTCCACAAGCTCAGCGAGGGCAGCCAGGATATCATCGAGACGATGCGCCGCGGTCATGTGAGCTATGTCATCAATACCATCGACGTCAACCAGATCAGCACCCACCTCGACGGCTATGAGATCCGTCACGCGGCCGTAGAAAACAACGTAACCATCTTCACGGCACTCGAGACGGTACGCGTGCTGCTCGACGTCCTCGAAGAGATTACCCTCGGTATTTCCACCATCGACGCGGAATATGGCAAATGAGCGAACCTTTCTCCTGACGGCTGTCGAACCGGTTGCGACGGCTACCTGGCGGCTGCGCCTCTCCGGTGATACCACCGGGCTGTGCCGCGCCGGGCAGTTCGTGATGGTCTCCGTCCCCGGACGCTACCTGCGCCGTCCGATCTCGGTCTGCGACTGCGAGCCGGGCCTTCTGACCCTGATTGTCAAGGTGATGGGCGAGGGAACCGCGGAGCTGGTCTCCCTGGCGCCCGGAACCCCGCTGCAGCTGCTCTGCGGCCTGGGAAACGGATTCGATATCGAAGCCACCCCGAGGGACAAGGAGGCCATGATTATCGGCGGCGGCGTGGGCGTGGCTCCGCTGCTGCTCCTCTGCAAGCAGTTGCGTGAAGCCGACCGCCATGTCACGGCGGTGCTCGGATTCAACACGCGGGCGGATATTTTCCTGGAGAGGGAACTCGAAGCGGCCGGCGCGGACGTTATCGTGGCAACGGCCGACGGCACGGCCGGCTGCCAGGGCTTTGTGACCGATGCCATCCGGATGTGCTCTCTCAAGTCGGATTATTTCTATGCCTGCGGCCCCCGGCCGATGCTCAAGGCGGTTTGCCAGCAGCTGCGCCAGGCGGGCGAGGTGAGCACCGAGGAGCGGATGGGCTGCGGCGCAGGCATCTGCTACGGCTGCACCTGTCAGACGACGGACGGGCCCAAACGCACCTGCAAAGAGGGCCCCGTCTTTAAAAAGGAGGAACTGGTATGGTAGATCTTTCCGTCAACCTGGGCGGCATCCCCCTCGACAATCCGATTATCCCGGCCAGCGGTACCTGCGGATTCGGCCTGGAGCTGAACGAGTGGTATGACATCAACATACTGGGGGCCATCTCGCTCAAAGGCACCACGCGCGAGGCCCGTTTCGGCAATGCGCTTCCCCGGATCGCCGAGTGCCGCCAGGGGCTGATCAACTCGGTGGGCCTGGAGAATCCCGGCATCGAAAAGCTGCTCGCGGAGAAGATTCCCGCCCTGCGGGCCATCTATCGCAAACCCATCATCGCCAACATCAGCGGCTTCTGTGTGGAAGATTTTGCCTTCTGTGCGGAACGCGCCGAAGGCTGCGCCGATATCGACATCCTTGAGGCCAACGTCTCCTGCCCCAATGTGCACGGCGGCGGCATGGCGTTGGGCACCGACCCGAAGGTGGCCGCCGAGGTCACCCGCGCCGTGAAGAAGGCCTCCTCGAAGCCCGTCTTCGTGAAACTGACGCCGAACGTGACCGATATCACGGCCATCGCCCGTGCCTGCGAGGAGGCCGGCGCGGATGGGCTTACCGTCATCAATACGCTGCTCGGCATGCGGATTGACATCCGTACGCGCAAGCCGGTTGTGGCGGCCTCTACGGGCGGTTTTTCCGGTCCGGCCGTCTTCCCGATCGCCCTGCGGGCCGTCTGGCAGGTAGCCCGCGCCTGCCGCATTCCGGTCATGGGCTGCGGCGGCGTCTCCACGGCGGAAGAGGTGATCGAGATGATGATGGCGGGCGCTTCGGCCGTGCAGGTCGGTTCGGCCAATCTGGTGGATCCGATGGCCTGCAAGCGCATCATCGAACAACTGCCCGAAGTGATGGAACGCCTCGGGCTGAAAGATTTGAAACAGTTGAAAATCAATTGATATGGCAAAAGACGTCATCATCGCCTGCGACTTTGCAAGCGCGGCGCAGACTCTCACCTTCCTGGACCGTTTTCCGGAAGGGGAGAAGCCTTTCGTGAAGATCGGCATGGAACTCTTCTATGCCGCCGGTCCGGAGATTGTCCGGGAAATCAAGCGGCGCGGCCACCGGATCTTCCTGGACCTCAAGCTGCACGATATTCCCAATACGGTCCGCAAGACGATGCGGGTCCTGAGCAGCCTCGATGTGGATATGACCAACGTTCACGCGGCCGGCACCATCGAGATGATGAAGGCGGCCCTCGAGGGCCTCACGCGGGAAGACGGCACCCGTCCGCTGCTGATTGCCGTCACGCAGCTGACCTCTACCAGCGAAGAGCGGATGCAGCAGGAGCTGCTGATCGGTGCCACCATCAACGAAACCATCGTCAAATATGCGCAGAATGCCTGCGAAGCAGGGCTGGACGGCGTGGTCTGCTCGCCGCTGGAGGCCGGTATGGTCAAGCAGGCCTGCGGCGCGGCCTTCATGACGGTAACCCCCGGGATCCGCTTCGCCGATGCGGCGGCCGACGACCAGGTCCGCATCACCACCCCGGCCCGTGCCCGGGAGATTGGCTCTGACTATATCGTCGTCGGGCGGCCCATCGCGGCGGCCGACGATCCCGTAGCTGCGTGGCGCCGTTGCAGAAAAGATTTCTTAAACCTCTAACAGACAATTATATGGAACGAATCATAGCCAAGGAGCTTCTCTCGATCGGTGCCGTGTTTCTGCGTCCCGAACATCCCTTTACCTGGGCCTCCGGTATCAAGAGCCCCATCTATTGCGACAACCGCCTGACCCTCTCCGCCCCCGCGGTGCGCGAGCAGGTGGAGGCCGGACTCGCAGAACTGGTCCGCCAGCATCACCCGGAATGCGAAATGCTGATGGGTACCTCCACGGCCGGCATCGCCCATGCCGCCATCACCGCCACGCTGCTCAACCTCCCGATGGGCTACGTCCGCGGCGAAGCCAAGAGCCACGGCCGCACCAACCGCATCGAGGGCAAGATGGACCCAGGCACCAAAGTGGTGGTGATCGAGGATCTGATCTCCACCGGCGGCAGCGCCATCGAAGTGGTGGAGGCCCTGCGTGAAGAGGGCGCCCAGGTGCTGGGCATCGTCAGCATCTTCACCTATGGCATGAGGAAGAGCGTTGAGCGGCTCGCCGCTGCGAACGTGGTCAACCACTCCCTCTCCAACCTCGACACGCTGGTTGAGGTGGCTGCCGAAGAGGGATACATCACCGCCGACTGGAAGGCCCGTATCCTTCAGTTCCGCGAAAATCCTTCCGACGAAAGCTGGATCAAATAATACATTCCTTCCGATGAAACACCTGATTGACCCCACCGACCTCACCCGCGCCGAGACCGACGAAATCGTCGCCCTGGGCGAAGCGATGTTCGCCAACCCGGCCGCTTATGCCGAGACGATGCGCCACAGGAAACTGGGCACGCTCTTCTATGAGCCGAGCACCCGTACGCGGCTGAGTTTCACCGCGGCGATGATGGAACTGGGCGGAAACGTCCTGGGCTTTGCCGACGCCACCAACGCCTCTGTCGCCAAAGGGGAATCCGTGGGCGATACGGCCCGCGTCATCAGCTGTTTCGCGGATATTCTGGCCATCCGCCACCCCGTGGAAGGGGCGCCCTTCGAGGCCTCGATGACCTCGCTTGTCCCGGTTATCAACGCCGGCGACGGCAGCCACAACCATCCTACGCAGACGCTTACGGACCTGATTACCATCCAAAAGGAGCTCGGACGGCTGGACCACCTGACGGTGGGCTGCTGCGGCGATCTCCGCTATGGCCGCACGGTCCACTCGCTCATCAAGGCCATGGCCCGCTACGAGGGCGTCCGCTTCGTGCTGATCTCGCCCGAGGAACTGCGCCTGCCGGAGGACTTCCGCCGCGAGGTCTGCGAGAAGGGCGGCATCGCCTGCCGGGAGGTAACCTCCATCGAGGAGGCAATCTCCGACCTGGATGTTCTCTATATGACCCGTGTCCAGAAGGAGCGCTTCCCGAGCCAGGAAGAATATGAGCGGGTCAAGGACTGCTTTGTGCTGGATGCGGCCAAGATGGCGCTCGCCAAAGAGCGGATGGCCGTGCTGCATCCGCTCCCGCGCGTGAACGAGATTGCCGTGGAGGTGGATGCCGACCCGCGGGCCGCCTATTTCCGCCAGGTAGAATACGGCAAGTTTGTCCGCATGGCGCTCATTACCAAATTATTGGAGTGGAAGGATCGCGACACGCCTTCGCATCGCGGTCTCTTCAGCGATGCCACGCTTCGCTGCACCAATCCCAAGTGCATCACCAACGCCGACCCGCGCACCCCGCGCCGCTTCCGCCGCCAGCCCGACGGCACCCTCGTCTGCGCCTGCTGCGATGCAAAAGCGGCCAGCCTGAAGTAGGCCGGCCGCTCCGCGTAAGACTTGAATCTTCCGGTTATTTCTCCGGATTCATCACGATCTTGATCAGGTTGTTCTGGTCAAGCAGTTCCTTCATGAGGTTGCGGACATCGTCCACGGTGATGGAATTGATCAGATCCTCCTTGCCCGTGTCGAGGTCGTTGCCCGTGTTGTAGTACTGCAGCAGGACGCCGCCCCAGTAGCGGTTGTTGATGCGGCTCTCGGGAACGCGCTTGAGCATGTTCTCCTTGGCTTTGGAGAGCTGGACGTCGGTCGGGCCGGAGACAGCCATCGAATGGAGACCGTCGAGGGCCATGCCGATCAGTTTCTCGGCGCGGTCCGGATCGGTGTCGAACTGGATGAAGATCTGCGCCTCGGGCTTGGGAATGCTCACGGAGGTGACGCGGGTGCCTACGCCGTAGGTACCGCCCTCTTCCTCCCGGATGGTCTCGGTGTAGAGCTGGTCCATGCAATCGTTCAAAGCTTCCAGGATGAGGCGGTTGCGCGGGTTTGCGTCAATCTTTCCGCTGGCAATCAGGATGCAGCTGGTCTTGGAGGTCTCCATCGGGACGGTGAAGGTCTCGCTGACCTGACCCTTGACCAGATCCACCTTCCGGTCGATCCACTTGCCGGCCTTCTTGGTGGGAAGAGAACCGATATACTTTTCTACCAGCGGCTTGGCCGTCGTCGGGTCGAAGTTGCCGGTCAGAATCACGTTCGCGCCTGCCAGGTTGGAGAAGAGCTTGCGGTAGGAACGCTCGAAGGAAGCGAGGGAAATCTTGGCGAGTTTCTCGCTGGAGATCAGTTCCTGGCGCGGATTGTTGTTGTAGGCAACTTCCAGATACTTCTTGGAGAGTTTGAAGTCCGGCTGCTTCTCGAGGTTCGGGACGATGGCGTGCATCTGGGCGAGGCCCGGGGCAAATTCATCTTCCACGAAACGCGGGCTCACCACCTGGAGATACACCAGCTGGAGCAGCGTCTCGAGATCCTTCGGGGCGCAGGAGCCGTTGACACCGTGGTAGAGATCGTCAATGTAGGGTGATTCGGAAACGATCTTGCCGGTGAGCATCTTGGTCAGTTTCGTTGCAGGGAAGTCGGACAGACCGCAGAGCTGGCTGTAGAGCGTGATCACGTTGTTGTCCATCGAAGCAATCTCCGCATCTTCAATCAGCGACTGGCCGCCCGGGATGCTCATGTTGAAGCGGACCTCTTCCTTGTTGTACTGCGAGGGACGGATGGTCACGCGGATGCCGTTGCGCAGCGTCCAGACGGTGGAGCCGTAGAGGCCGCCGGCCTCTTTGCGGGTCTTGCTGCCCTTGAGCTTGGAGGCGTCGAGCAGTTCGCCCATCTCTTCTTCTGCCTCGTTGGCCTGGATTTCGGAAGCCTTGACGGCGGTCACGATGCCGGCGAGGTCAGCCTCGGTCGGATGCGTCAAACCGGGCTTTTCAGGCGCCGTATAGATGATGACGAGGTTCTGGCTGTAGTCAGTTGCGGCCACGATCTGGTTGATCTGTGCGAGCGGAATCATGGAAAGGTAGCCCTTCAGCTGCTGCTCGACATAATCGGGCGCCATCATCGGGTAACCATAGAGGAAATCTGCGATTGCACCGTACACAAGTTCGGGGCTGCGGCGGGTGGAGGCGTTGGAAGTGGCGCGCTCCGCCTGGGCAATCATGTTGGTCTTGACACGGTCGTATTCTGCCTGCGAGAAGCCGTAGCGGCGTGCCTTTTCCACCTCGGTCAGCACGGCTGAAAGGCCCTTGGCGCCCTCGCCGTCCTTGGTGACAGCAACCATCTGGAAGGCATCCATGAAGTTGTTGACGCGGGTCCAGGCCGCCTGTGCGTGGAGGAACGGAGCGTTCGGCTGGTGTGCGATATCGTTCAGGCGCTCGCTGAACATGGCGTTGATGACATCCTTCAGCAGGTCGGTCATGTAGCCGACACCGTAGCTCATGTACATCTTGGGCATCGGCTGGCTCTTGACATAGGCGCTCACCTGGGTGGTGCGTGCCTCCGGGTCGGTGATGATGCCTACGATCGGTTCTGCATTGTCCGGTGTAGGATAGACGCCCTTGGGCTCGGGATTCACGCGGGCTGGGACGTCGGCGAATGTCTTCTTTACCTTCTCAAGCACCTGCTGCGGGTCGATATCGCCGATCACGACGATAGCCTGCAGATCCGGACGGTACCAGGTCTGGTAGAACTTGACGAGTTCTTCAGCGGGGAAGGTCTCCAGGTTCTCCTTGGTGCCGATGACGTTGCAGGTAGCGTACTTGGAACCCTTGTAGAGGGTCTCCCAGGTCTTCTCCATCATGCGCCAGTCGGCGGTGCGGCGGGTACGCCATTCCTCGATGATCACGCCGCGCTCCTTGTCGATTTCGACGGGATCGTTGGTCACGAAAGCGGCATAGTCGTGGATGGCGAGCAGGGTGGAGTCGATAATGCCCTCGCGGGTTACCGGGATGTTGGTGAACATGTAAATGGTCTGCTCAACGCCGGTCGATGCATTGACATTGCCGCCGAAGCTGGCGCCGATGCTCTGCATGTATTCGATGATTCCCTTGCCCGGGAAGTTCTTCGTGCCATTGAGGCACATGTGCTCCTGGAAATGCGCCAGGCCGTTCTGTGCGGGCGTCTCCTGGATGGCACCGATATCATTGAGCAGGTAGAACTCTGCACGCTGGGCGGGCAGGTCGTTGTGCATGATATAGTAGGTCATCCCATTGTCGAGCTGGCCGTACAGCAGGTTGGGATCCCTCTGCAGGGGGGCGTTCGGGTCAATTTGCGCGAACGCGGTGGAAGCCGTCAGCAGCACGGCTGCCATGAACAATAACTTTTTCATATCAATTGAATAATTCTGCAATCGTATCTCGGAGTTCGTCGCCGCGGAGCCCGCGTTTGTAGATGGTTCCGTCCGGCGCAAATAGAATCAGGTGGGGAATGCCGAAGATCCCGTAGCGCTCGGTCGGCGTCTTGTCCATTCCCATAAACAGGTGGTTCCAGGTCATTTCCATCTCCTGAATGGCCACCCGGCTCTGGCTGTTGTCGTTGTCCCAGACCGCTACGCTCAGGACATCCAGTCCGCGCGGGTGGAACGTCCGGTAGAGGTCCCGGATGTTGGGCATCTCCTGTCGGCAGGGACCGCACCAGGATGCCCAGAAATCGACCAGGGTATAGTTGCCCCGGCCCACGAAATCCGACAGGCTGGCGGTTTTGCCCTCCGGCGTCACACCGGAGAAGTCCACGAACGGGCGCCCCTCGGCGGTGTTTGCCTGGGCCTCCAGGGAGGCGTGGTAGTCCTGGATCATCTGATTCTCGCGGATGAAGTCGGCCGCGACGGCCAGGTGCGCATCCAGCTCTTCGAGCGAGAAGTCATACATCAGGTTGGTCAGGGCCATCAGTCCCACCCAGTTGTCGGCGTTGTCGGCAAAGAGCTTCTCGCACCGTCCCTGATAGGCTTTCACCAGTTTCTCTCGTTTGGCTTCCGAAGCGGGATCATCCATGTCCAGCGCGTTGAACTCCGTGGCCTGTTTGCGGGAATACTCCTTGAACTTGTCGTATGCGCGGTTGGCGGGACCGCCTTTCGCCCGAATGTTCTCATCGAGGATGATCTTGACGGAGCCGCTCTCCGGAATGAATTCGGCGCGGTACTTTGCACGGCGCTGGTCTTTTTCGGTCAGCGAGACCCGGGCGATGGTCGTCTTGTCGGCAGGCAGGATGGCGGAGAAGGTGCCGTCTTCCTTCAGCTCGATGACCGTGGGATTCTCGTTCATCGCGGCGATGCTGAGCGAGGCGCCTTCCGCTTCGTAGGGGCCGCTCACCTTGCCTTCAATATAGCAGAAGTTGGGGTCTTTCTGCGCACAGGAGGCTGCCAGCAGACCCAGGACGAACAGGGTGAATAACTTTTTCATGGAGTGGGTATTATTCGGTCGGGATATCCTTGTTGACGTTTTTCGATCCGCGCAGGGCGTAGAAGATCAGGTAGCCGAGACAGAGGGCGATCAGCCAGTAACTGTTCATGGAACCAACCTTGGCGCCGAAGAGGGTCGCATCGGCCAGCAGGTTCTGCAGGAAGGGGATGATACCGCCGCCGCAGACCAGCACCATGAAAATGCCGGAAGCCGCAGCCGTGTACTTGCCGAGTCCCTCTACCGCCATGTTGAAAATGGCGCCCCACATCACGGAGGTGCAGAGTCCGCAGAGGGTCAGGAAGAGCAGGCTGAGCGGCGCCTTACCGCCGAGGGTGACCTGTTCGGGAATGAAGATGGCCAGCAGGATGAAGAGAATGGCTGCCGCGGAGGTCCAGACCAGCATCGATTTGCCGGAGACCTTGCCGCCGACCGATGCACCGATCAGACGGCCGAACAGCATGCAGAGCCAGTAGGCGCTGATGAAGGTGCCGGTGATGGCGGGACCCACCCAATCCAGGCCGGAGAAATAGACATTGGCCGTATTCGGAATGCCCACCTCAATCCCTACATAGAAGAAGATGGCGATAGCGCCCAGTACGAAGTGTCGGAAACTCAGCGGACTGTGCGGGTCTTTCACCTTGCTCCCGGCGCGGCGGGCCGCTTTTTCTTCCGCCGTTTCCATGTGCGGCTCCGGAATCCGGGTGAGCGAAATCACGACGAAGGCGATGGCGAAGATGGCCATGGCGATGATCATGACCGGTGCAGCCTTGGCCACGGTGGCGTCCTTGATGGAGCCGCCCACGAGCCAGCCAACCAGGAACGGGGCGATGGTGCCGCCGATCGAGTTGCAGGAACCGCCCCACTGAATCAGCTGGTTACCGCGGTTGCCGCCCCCACCGAGGGTGTTGAGCATCGGATTGACCACGGTATTGAGCATACACATGGAGAAGCCGGCCACGAAGGCGCCGAGCACATAGACAAAGAAGCTCTCCAGGTAACCGGAGAGGAACTGGATTCCCACGCCGGTAAAGCCTACGATTACAGCGGCGAGCGCCGTGAATTTGTAGCCTTTGCGCTTGAGAATCAGGCCGGCCGGAATGCCCATGCAGGCATAGGCGATAAAGTTGGCCAGGGAGCCCAGCTGGCTGAGGGCCTTGCTGGCGCCGAACTGGTTCGTGACCACCACGCCCATCGAACCGGCGAGGTTCGTGACGAAGGCGATCATGAAGAAAAGGGCGAACATCACGATAATAGCGGGCGTGTAGTTCTGCTTTTTCTGAGATTCCATAGTATGATTTGTTGTTTTGATTGTCTGCAAATCCAATGCCGTGGCTGCCACGGCAATCGACAAATATAGCGATTTCCACGGGATTTCACTAACTTTGTGCACGATGGAGTACAATCTGCTGAAATATGATCTGGCCTCCGGCGTAGTGGCCTTTTCGACGCTGCGCCCCGCCGGCGTTCCCCGTCCCCATGCCCGGGCTGTCGGCCTGCCTTGGCCGGTCTTGCAGCCGCACCAGGTCCATGGCGTGGGTGTCACCGTGGTCAGCGCCCGCACCCGCCGCCGGCCGGAGGATTGCGATGCCGTAGTGACTGACCTCCGGGATTTTGCCATCGGCGTCCGTACGGCAGACTGTATTCCCGTGCTGCTCTATGATCCCGTCCGTCAGGCGGTTGCCGCCATCCATGCGGGCTGGAAGGGGACGGTCCTCAAGATTGTCGCCAAGACCGTTTCCGTGATGGCGGAAAGCTACGGGACTTCGCCCGCCGACCTGCGTGCCTTGATCGGTCCGGGGATTTCGCCAGACTCTTTCCAGGTGGGGCCGGAGGTCGCAGAACGCTTCGCTGCGGAAGGGTTCCCGCTCGCCGAGATTCTTTCCGACCGCGGTCCGCGGGTGCCCGGCACGATGCAGGGCGGCCTGCATATCGATCTCTGGCAGGCCAACCGCTGGCTCCTGGAGACCCTGGGCGTCCCGCCGGAGCATATCACGGTCACCGGCCTGGATACCTACACAGATTCCCGCTTCTGGTCCGCCCGTCGCGACGGCCCCGCCTGTGGCCGCCTCCTCACCGCCATCCGCCTGTGTAAATAAAAGAAAAGTGCCACCCCGGGGGGGGGCAGCACTTTACACAGGTTCCTGTGTCAGCCTTAGTCCAGCTCGTGGATGGCGAGACCGCTGCGGAGTTTCGGTTCGAACCAGGTGGTCTTGGGCGGCATGATGTTGCCGGTGTCGGCAATATTGATCAGCTGCTGCATGGAGACCGGGTAGAGGGCGAAGGCAACGGCCATTTCGCCGCTGTCCACGCGCTTCTTGAGTTCGCCGAGGCCGCGGATGCCGCCTACGAAGTCGATACGGTTGGAGGTGCGCAGGTCACCGAGGTTCAGGATCTTGTCAAAGACGAGGTTCGAGAGGATGGTGACGTCGAGCACGCCGATCGGGTCTGCATCGTTGTAGGTGCCGGGTTTCGCGGTGAGCGAGTACCAGACGCCCTCGAAGTACATCGAGAAATTGTGCAGACCGGAGGGTTTGTACGGCTCGGAGCACGTGCAGTGGCACGGGAGTTCGCAGTCGCACTTACCGCCGTCCTTGGTGCAGTCGCACTTGCACTCCACGATGAAATCCTTCTGGAGTGCCTCGAAGAACTGCTTGCCGCTCAGGCCGTTGAGGTCTTTCACCACGCGGTTGTAATCGATGATCTTCAGCTGGTTGTCCGGGAAGCAGACGGCCATGAAGTAGTTGTACTCCTCGTTGCCCGTGTGCCTGGGATTCTGGCTGCGCTTCTCGGCGCCCACGCGGGCAGCTGCGGCGGTACGGTGGTGACCGTCAGCCACATAGAAGGCAGGAATGCCAGCAAAGATTTCTGTGATGCGGGCGATGTCCTTGTCGTCGTCGATCACCCAGAGCTTGTGGCCGAAACCGTCTTCGTCGGCGACGAAATCGTATTCGGGCACGTGGGAGATGTAACGGAACATGATGGCGTCAATCTCAGGGTTGTCCGGGTAGGCGAAGAAGACCGGCTCGATGTTCGCATTCTGGATGCGGACGTGGATCATGCGGTCGTCTTCCTTCTCCTTGCGGGTGAGTTCATGCTTCTTGATGGCGCCCGTAGCGTAGTCGTCCGTGTTGGCGCAGAGGATGATACCGTACTGTGTACGGCCTTCCATCGTCTGGGCGTAGACGTAGTAGCACTCCTTGGCGTCACGGGCGAGCCAGCCGCGCTCTTTCCAGAGCTTGTAGTTGGCCACGGCCTTGTCGTAGGTGCGCTGCTCGTGCTCACCGGCAATCGGCTCGAAGTCGATCTCCGGCTTGGTGATGTGGAGCAGCGATTTCTCGCCGGCTTCCGCGCGTGCCTCCACGGAGTTCATCACATCGTAGGGGCGTGCCGAAACCTCCTTGGCGATGGCCTTCGGAGGACGGATGGCAGCAAAAGGTTTTACTTTGACCATAACCGATTATTTGTTGACCTGGAATTTGCGGTTGCCCGTTGCGAAGAAGTCGCAGATCTGGTTGGCAGCTGCCAGGCCGGCGTTGATGTTGGCCTCGGCGGTCTCTGCGCCCTGCTTCTTGGGGGTTGCGAAGACGCGGTTCCCGAACTTCTCCTTCATCTCCGGCATGCGCTCTGCTGCGATGTCGGTGACATATTTAAGGTCTTCACGCTCAGCGAGCACCTGGATGAGTTCCTCTTCGTTGATGACCTCCTTGCGGGCGGTGTTCACGAGGCAGGCACCCTTGGGCATCGAAGCGACGAGTTTGCGGCCGATCGAACCCTTGGTCTCAGCGGTGGCGGGAATGTGGAGCGAGAGGAAATCTGCGCCGGCATAGAGCTCTTCGATGGAAGCGACAGCCTTCACGCCGTCAGCGGCCATCTTCTCGGCGGGGACGAACGGGTCGAAGGCGATGACATTCATGCCGAAGCCGTTCTTGGCGATCATGGCCACCAGGCGGCCGACGTTGCCGTAGGCGTGGATACCGACGGTCTTGCCCTTGAGTTCACGGCCGGTGCCCGGCGTGAACTGGTTGCGGCTCATGTAGATCATCAGGCCGATAGCCAGCTCGGCGACCGCGTTGGAGTTCTGGCCCGGAGTATTCATGGCAACGATACCCTTTGCCGTGCAGGCAGCCAGGTCGAGGTTGTCATAACCGGCGCCGGCGCGGACGACGATCTTCAGCTTGGGCGCGTGCGCGATGACCTCGGCGGTGACCTTGTCCGAACGGACGATCAGGGCGTCAGCATCAGCGACAGCAGCGTGGAACTGCGCGACATCCGTATATTTCTCGAGCAGGGCGAGTTCGTGACCTGCTTTCTCGACGATGGCGCGGATGCCATCGACAGCTGCCTTTGCAAAAGGCTTCTCAGTAGCTACGAGAACTTTCATAACGGCAGCGATTTATTTGTGAAGCTTTTCGAATTCCTGCATCGTGGCGATCAGTGCCTCGACAGCCTCCTTCGGGCAGGCGTTGTAGAGGGAAGCGCGGAAGCCGCCGACACTGCGGTGACCCTTGATACCCACCATGCCGCGTGCCTTGGCAAACTCCATGAATTCATCCTGGAGCGCCTCCTTGCCGGGAGCCATCACGAAGCAGACGTTCATGATCGAGCGGTCTTCCTTCTCTGCCGTACCGACGAAGAGGGAGTTGCGGTCGATCTCATCGTAGAGCATCTGCGCCTTTTCCACGTTGAGTTTGTGGATGGCCTCGACGCCGCCGATACCCTTGAGCCACTTGAGGGTCTCTTTCATCACGTAGATGGGGAAGACCGGCGGGGTGTTGAACATCGATTCGCCGTCGATATGGGTCTGGTAGTTGAGCATCGTCGGGAGGTAGCGGGTCACCTTGCCGAGGATGTCCTTGCGGATGATGACGAAGGTCACGCCGGCGGGGCCCACGTTCTTCTGCGCACCACCGTAGATGAGGGCGTATTTGCTCACGTCCACCGGGCGGGACATGATATCGGAGGACATGTCGGCCACGAGGTTCACCGGGCTGTCGATGTCATGCTTGATCTCGGTGCCGTAGATGGTGTTGTTGGTGGTGATGTGGAAATAGTCGGCATCCTTCGGGATTTCGTAGCCCTTCGGAATGTAGCTGTAGGTCTTGTCGGCGGAAGAAGCCACGCAGACGGCGTTGCCCAGGCCTTTGGCCTCTTTGAGGGCCTTCTTTGCCCAGACACCGGTCTCGAGGTAAGCCGCCTTGGTTTCGAGCAGGTTCATCGGAACCATCAGGAACTGGAGGGATGCACCACCGCCGAGGAAGAGAATCTCATAATTCTCGGGGATGTGGAGCAGTTCGCGCCAGAGGGCACGGGTCTCCGCCATGACGGCGTCCCATTCCTTGGAGCGGTGGGAAACACATATTACCGACATTCCGGTGCCTGCGAAGTCCTTGAGGGCCTCGATGGAACCGTCGATGGCAGCCTGCGGCAGAACGCACGGGCCGGCATTGAAGTTGTACGCTTTTTTCATATAGTTGAGTGTTGTTTAATGTTGTGAGTAATAGTTCTCTGATAAAAAAAGCAAAGGTAATAACAATTCACATGGAAATCAAATAATTTCCACCTTTGCCCAACGAAGATTCTCCTGGAAAGTGTCCACCTTGGCAAGTCCCACGTTCACAGTGAGTTCACATTCGTTTTCGAAGTGCTGCGAGAGAATCTTCAAATCCAGATCCTTGATGACCTTCATCAGGTCGTTCATCTGCAGGTAGCCGAAGCGGACCCGGAAGGTGACGCAGGCGGTTTTCTCCACGACGGTGGCCGCGGCGAGCGCCTCCGCGGTGGCCGTCTTGTAGGCCTTGATGAGCCCCGGAACGCCCAGCTTGATGCCGCCGAAGTAGCGCACCACCACCACGAGAATGTCGCTCAGCTCCGCCGAGAGAATCTGCCCCAGGATGGGACGGCCTGCCGTGGAGGAGGGTTCCCCGTCATCGTTCGCCCGCCAGGGCTCGCCCTTCAGGCCGAGGCGCCAGGCGTAGCAGTGGTGGCGGGCGTCGAAGTACTCCTTCCGGAGCGCGGCGAGCTTCTCCCGGATCTCCTCCTCGCTCTCCACGGGATAGGCAAAGGCCAGGAATTTACTGCCATTGTCCCGGTAAGACCCGGTGGAAAGGGCCGAGATACTGCGGTAGTGGTCGGTGGAGATATGTTTTTCTTCTGACATCGAGTTGTAAAAGTACGGCATATTTCATAAATTTGCAACCGTATAATCGAGTTCGGCCATGTTGTACAAAGTACATGTTACGCTCCCCGAGAGCAAGATTTTCTTCCGCGACTATGTCGTCAAGGCGGAAATGAACCTGTTTGCCTTCCATGCTTTTCTGGCGAACCAGTACGGTTTCGATCCGGACCAGATGGTCTATTTCGAGAGCCGTGACGCCGCCGGGGCGCGACAGGGCCGCTATTGCCTCTTCGATCTGGGAGACGGTGCGATGGATGCCGTCACCTTTGCGGACCTCTCCGCCCGGGAGGCCGCAGAGATTCGCTACATCTTTGAGATGCATACCCGTCGCTACCTGATCATTACGATCGTAGGGGAGGCGGATTTCAACCCCCGGGAGGCGTATCCTGCCCTGCTGGACGGCAAGGGGGACAATCCGGACCAGTTCAACCGTTACGTGGATCCCGAACCGTATGTCGTGATCAAGCCTTCCCGCCCCGCCGCTTCCGACGAGGACGACGAGGATGAGGACTTTGACGAGGACGACGACGAGGAGGAGAACGACGGTGACGAGGACGGCCAGCTGCTGGTAGACGAAGATTTCGGTAAAGAGGACTAGCTCCGATGGCCGGGCTCCTCATCGTACTCGGCCCGACGGCGGTGGGTAAGACGGACTACAGCATCCGTCTGGCGCTGGAGCACGGCTCTCCCGTCATCTCCTGTGATTCCCGCCAGCTGTTCCGCGAAATGCGGATCGGCACCGCCCGTCCAAGCGAGGAACAGCTCGCGCAGGTGAAGCACTACTTCATTGCCTCCCATTCCGTTACGGACAATTACACCGCCGGGCGCTACGAGGTGGAGGCCCTGGCGTTACTTGAAGAGCTTTTCAAAACCCACGATACGCTGGTGATGACCGGCGGCTCCGGTCTCTATATCGATGCGCTCTGCAACGGGCTGGATGACTTTCCGGATGCGGACCCGGCCCTGCGCGCTTCGCTGACCTCCCGGCTGGAAAAAGAGGGGCTGGCGAGCCTCCGCCATGAACTCCGTCGGCTGGACCCCGCAACGGCGGAGCGGATTGACCCGGCCAACCGGCAGCGTATCATCCGCGCCCTGGAGGTCTGCATTGCCACCGGCCGTCCCTATTCCGCGTTTCGGAGCGGCACGCGCAAGGAGCGCCCCTTCACCATCCGCAAGATTGGCCTTACGCGGCCCCGCGAAGAGCTTTATGCGCGCATCGACGCCCGCGTGGACCAGATGATGGCCGAAGGGCTGGAAGAAGAGGCCGGCAGGCTGCTTCCTTATCGCAACCTGCCGGCTCTCAATACAGTGGGTTATCGCGAACTGTTCGGCTATTTCGACGGGGAGTATCCCCTGGAGGAAGCTGTCCGGCTGATCAAGCGCAACACGCGCCACTACGCCAAAAAACAGCTGACTTACTGGGCTCGCGACCCCGAAATTATTTGGTCTCAGCCTCTTCCTTGACGACCTTGATCAGTTCGACGCGGAAGTGGATGGCTGCGCCCGGCTGGATCTTTTCGCCCGCACCGCGGTCGCCGTATGCCAGATCTGCAGGAATCCAGAGGAGGATTTCACCACCCTCTTCGCAATGCATCAGACCTTCGCCCCAGCCCTTGATGACCTGGTTCAGACCGAAGGTGACGCTTTCGCCGCGGTCATAGGAAGAATCGAAGACTTCCCCGTCGAGGTTCTTGCCCTCGTAGTTGACCTCCACCTTGTCGGTGAGTGCGGTCGGGGTCACGCCGTTACCGGTGCGGACGATCTTGTACTGCAGGCCGGATTCGGTGGTGACGACACCCTCTTCCAGGGCGTTCTTCTCGAGGAACTTGGTGGATTTGACCTCGTTCTCTTCCTTCAGCGCGGTATTGCGTTTCTCGAGGAAGCCGTTGATGGTCTCATAGAAAACTTCCTGGTCGAGTTCGACATCGGCGCAGGCGTCCTTGATACCCTTGTTGATCTGGGCCATGTCCATCGGACCGAAGTTGTTGCCCTTGAGAATCTGACCGAAGTTGTAGCCGATCATGTAGCTGGCGTTCTTCAGTTCTTCGTTGGTGATGCCTTTCGGCTGGGTGCCCTTGGCGGATTTGCCGGCGCAGGAGCACAGGATGGCTGCAGTGGCAGCGCACAGTGCGATAAGTTTGATTGCTTTCATAAAAGGTTTATTGATTGTTGTCTGTTGAATTCGCTTGTTTGAGCTTTTTGGCGGTGGCGCTGAAAATCAGGTAGCCCACGATGGCGGCGGTGGCCGAGGTAATCAGGATGGCTACCTTGCCGGTATCGATCAGGCCGGGATCGTTGAAGGCGAGGTTGTCGATAAAGATGGACATCGTGAAACCGATGCCGCCCAGCACGCCGAGGGCGACCACCTGCGGCCAGGAGACACCGTCAGGCAGTGCGGAGAGCTTGCATTTGACAGCCAGGTAGCTGAAGAGGAAAATGCCGAGCGGTTTACCGCAGAGCAGGCCGAAGAAGATGCCGAGGGAGAGGCCGGTGACGCCCGGAACCGTGAAATCCATGTTCAGGACCACGGCGGCGTTGGCCAGTGCAAAGAGCGGCATGATCAGGAAGTTCACGACGGGCTGAAGGTTGGATTCGAACTTGTGCATCAGCGGCTCGGCCTCGTCCAGATGCTCGGACATCTGGTGGATGACGTGCAGCTGTTCGGTATTGGCCAGGGTCTCGATGTTGGCCTTGGAAGACTGCTTGAATTTGTCCAGCAGGTGCTGGATCTGCACGCCGAAGCGCAGCTCGTTGATCTTGGTCTTGTAGGGCACCGTGATGGCCAGCAGCACACCTGCAATGGTGGCGTGGACGCCGGAGAGATAGACCAGGTACCAGAGGGCGAGACCGCCGAGGACCGTCACCCAGACCTTGCGGACGCCGAGGCGGCCGGCAATCAGAAGGACGGCAAATACCACCAGCGCCAGCAGTAGCCAGAGCAGGTGGATGGCATGGCTCGGATAGAAGACGGCCAGCACGACGATCGATCCCAGGTCATCCGCGATGGCGATGGCGGTCAGGAAGACCTTGACGCCGATGGGCGCCTTTTTGCCCAGAATGGCGAGGATTCCGATCGCAAAGGCGATATCGGTGGCCATCGGAACGCCCCAGCCATGGGCCGTTGCGGGATTGCCATGATTGAAAATGGTAAAGATCAGGGCCGGGAAGACCATTCCGCCCAGCGCGGCAAAGACCGGCAGGGTGGCTTTCTTGACAGAGGAGAGCTGTCCCACCGTCATCTCCCGCTTGATTTCCAGGCCTACCGTAAAGAAGAATACGGCCATCAGGGCGTCGTTGACAAAGCCGCCGATGGTGAAATCGGGCCCGAAGACGTGGTAGGAGCCGATCATCAGGTTGAAAGGAACCTCCCAGACGTGGGTGATGGGGTGCAGGGCGGGAACGTTGGCGAAAATCAGGGCAATGACCGTGCTGATGAGCAGCAGAATTCCGCCGGCGGATTCGCCTTCGAAGAATTTCGTGAAATAGCGCTGTGCACCGGTGAGTTGCGTCTGTTCAGCCGAGAGGGTTTTTTCACTCATAACCAATCGTTTCACATTTAGAGTTGCAAATATAGATAAAAATGCTTAATTTCGTTAGGTCAAAACAGTCGGCATGACGGTCACATCGGAAGAACTGCATCTGAAACTCAAGCACTTTTTCGGCTTTGAGGCGTTCAAGGGCAACCAGGAGGGAATCATCCAGTCCCTGCTTGCCGGGAACGATGTTTTTGTGCTGATGCCCACCGGCGGCGGCAAGTCGCTCTGCTACCAGCTTCCAGCCCTCTTCCTGGAGGGAACGGCCATCGTCATCTCGCCCCTGATCGCCCTGATGAAAAACCAGGTGGACGCCATCCGCGGCTTCACCAACGGCGACGAGAGCATCGCCCACTTCCTGAACTCCTCGCTCAACAAGGCGCAGATCAAGGAGGTGAAGGACGACCTCGTGAGCGGCCGTACCAAGTTGCTCTATGTCGCGCCGGAGTCGCTCACCAAGGAGGAGAATGTCGCCTTCCTCAAGCAGCTGAAGATCTCCTTCTATGCGATTGACGAGGCGCACTGCATCTCCGAGTGGGGCCACGACTTCCGTCCCGAGTACCGCCGTATCCGCCAGATCGTGGAGGAGATCGGCCGGGCGCCCATCATCGCCCTGACGGCCACTGCCACCCCCAAGGTGCAGTCGGACATCCAGAAAAACCTGGGCATGCCCGACGCGGAGGTTTTCAAGTCGTCCTTCAACCGCCCCAACCTCTATTATGAGATCCGGGACAAATCCAATCCCAAGCGCGACATCATCCGCTACATCAAGGAGAATCCCGGCAAGAGCGGCATCATCTACTGCCTGAGCCGGCGCAAGGTGGAGGAGATCGCGGAACTGCTCAACATCAACGGCATCAAGGCGCTGCCCTACCACGCCGGGATGGATTCCGCCACCCGTTCGCGCAACCAGGACGCCTTCCTGATGGAAGAGGTGGACGTTATCGTGGCCACCATCGCCTTCGGCATGGGCATCGACAAGCCCGACGTCCGCTTCGTCATCCACTACGACATCCCCAAGAGCCTGGAGGGTTACTACCAGGAGACGGGCCGTGCCGGCCGCGACGGGCAGGAGGGACAGTGCATTGCCTTCTACAGTTACAAGGATATCCAGAAACTCGAAAAGTTCATGCAGGGCAAGCCGGTCTCCGAGCAGGAAATCGGCCGCCAGCTGCTGGGCGAGACGCGCGCCTATGCCGAATCGAACCAGTGCCGGCGCCTTTTCCTGCTGAACTATTTCGGCGAGGAATTCAAGCAGGACAACTGCGGCGCCTGCGACAACTGCCTCCATCCCAAGAAGAAGTTTGACGGCAAGGAGGAGATGGCGCTTGTGCTCGAGCTGATCGATTCCCTCAAGGAGAACTTCCGGCCGGAACACCTGGCCAACATCCTGCTGGGCGAGACCAATTCGGTGGTCAAGTCCTACAACCACCACCGCCATCCGCTCTTCGGCGCCGGCAAGGACCGCACCGTCCGTTTCTGGATGGCCGTCATCCGCCAGGGCATCCTGCTGCAGCTGCTGGACAAGGACATCGAGCGTTACGGCCTGGTCCGGATCACGGAAAAGGGCCGCGAATTCCTGGCCGATCCCCATACGCTGATGCTCACGGAAGACCGCGAATTCGTGGAGGGAGAGGATGACTACGAGGAAGATGCCGCCGTGGCCGCCATCAAGCACGCCGCCAGCTGTTCCGGCACGGGCGACGACGCCCTGCTCGCGATGCTCAAGGACCTGCGCAAGGCCGAATCCCGCCGGCTCAACCTGCCGGCCTGGGTCCTTTTCGGCGATCCGTCGCTCCAGGATATGACCATTCTCTATCCGACCACGATCGAGGAACTGGTCCGCTGCCAGGGCGTCGGGGAGGGCAAGGCCCGCAAGTTTGGACGTCCGTTTGTGGAACTGATCGCCCGGTACGTGGAAGAGAATGAGATTGTCCGTCCGGACGACCTCGTGGTCCGTTCGGCGCCGACCAAGACCTCCGCAAGGCTGATGATCATCCAGGGCATCGACCGCAAGCTCCCCTTCGAGGATATCGCCGAGGCGCGCGACATGACGCTGGACGAACTGCTGGACAACGTGTAGACCATCATCGCCAGCGGTACCAGCCTGAATATCGATTATTACATCAAGCAGCAGGTGGACCCCGACATCCTGGAAGATATCTACACCTACTTCAAGGAGGAGGCCGACTCAGACTCCGTCAACGACGCCCTCAAGGCCCTCGGCCCGGATTACACCGAACTGGAAATCCGCCTGGTCCGCATCAAGTTCATTTCCGAACTCGGCAACTAGTTCTGCAATGCCGTCTGGGCGGTGTTGTCGATCGTGAGGAAGATGGGATAGAAGCCCAGGTCGTCCAGCGGGGTGGTGCGGCCGATCATCGCCCGCAACTGGGTAAGAATCACTTCTCCGGAAACGTTCCACTCCTGCGGGGTGGGGGTCAGGCCGCGGTTGGCCGTGAAGGCGAGGAAGTCCCGCTTGAGATCCAGCGTCTTCAGGAAGGCATCCAGCGCCTCGCGGGTGGTGATGCTCCGCAGACGGCTGCGGTGCGCATCGCTGAACTGCGTGACGAACTTGTACTGCAGGCTCTGGCGGTTGCATTTGATGAGGAACTCGCTCGTGTGGGTGGTGTCGATCGGGACGAAGACGTCGGGGATGATGCCGCCTCCGCCATAGACCACCTTACCGGCGGGCGTGACGAATTTCAGGGAATCATTCACCTTGATGCTGTCGGCCGACATCATCTCGCCGTGGAGATAGCGGTCGTAGATATCGTAGGCGTAATCATCGGAATAGGGCTTCTGGATGCAGCGGCCCGTGGGGGTGTGGTAGCGGGCCACCGTCACGCGGACGCCGCTGCCGTCGGTGAAGTAGATCGGCTCCTGCACGAGCCCCTTGCCGAAGGAGCGCACGCCGTAGATCGTGCCCCGGTCGTTGTCCTGCATCGCCCCGGCGAAGATTTCGCTCGAAGAGGCGGAGTTCTCGTCGATGAGCACCGCCAGGTCCATGTCCACCAGCCTCCCGCGGCCGTCGGCAAAGAAGTCCTCGCGTTTGCGGTGGGCTCCCTCGAGATAGACCACGAGCTGGCCTTTCTGCAGGAATTCATTGCACATGAGCAGCGCCTGGTCCATATAGCCGCCGCTGTTGCCGCGCAGGTCGAACACCAGCCGCCGCATGCCGTCTGCCCGCAGGCCGATGGCGGCCTTGAGAAATTCGGAATAGCTGGTGCGGGTAAACTTGGAGAGTTTGATATAGCCGGTGGTGTCGTTCACCATGAAGGAGACATCCACGCTCTTTTCGGAGATTTTGCTGCGGACGATATCGAACGAGACCGACTCGCCCTCGCGGAGCACGCCGATCTTCACGTGCGTGTTTTTGGGACCGCGCATCAGTTTCACCATCGAATCCTGCGGCATGCTGACGCCAGCGATGGGGGTGTCATCCACCTGCACGATGCGGTCTCCGGAGAGGACGCCCACCTTCTCGGCGGGACCTCCGGCAATCACGTTGCTCACCACGGCCGTATCTTCGGGCACGGTAAACTGGATGCCGATGCCGAAGAACTCGCCCAGCAGCGATTCGTCGGCCGTCTTGAGTTCCTCCGGGGGCAGATAAACCGAGTGCGGGTCGAGCTGCGCGAGGATCAGCGGCAGAATCTCTTCGGTGATTTCTGCGGCATTGAGCGTATCCACATAGTTGGCCGCGATGTTGTCAAGGATGACGGTGAGTTTGCTCCAGTCCGGACGGGCGGATGCCGCTTTTTCCGTAGAGACGACGGGGGCCCGCCCGACCAGGCGCCGCTCCCGCGTGCCGACAGCCTGGATCAGGATGGCCAGGCCGACGACGGCCAGGACGATCAGCAGCAAGCCGCCCAGCTGTTTCCGGTTGGGTTTATTCATATTTCACCACCTCGATCCCGGCCCGCCGCAGCAGGTCGATCCCGTCCGTAATGCGGTATTCTTCGCTGTAAACCACCCGTTTGATACCCGACTGGATGATCAGTTTGGCGCACTCCAGGCAGGGGGAGGCGGTCACATAAAGGGTGGCGCCGTCGCTGCTGTTGCTGCTCTTGGCCACCTTGGTGATGGCATTGGCCTCGGCGTGGAGGACATAGGGCTTGGTGACGCCGTCCTCTTCACAGACATTCTCGAAACCGGCGGGGGTTCCGTTGTATCCGTCGGAGATAATCATCCGGTCCTTGACGATCAGTGCGCCCACCTGGCGGCGCTTGCAATAGGAATTGCGTGCCCAGACGGAGGCCATATCCAGATAGCTGCCGTCGAACTGATGCTGTTTTTTCTCGGATTCGGTCATGGCGGTGCGGATTATCGGCGGTAGTAGAGATAACGTTTGATGCTGCGCTTCGGGGTCTTTTCGAACTCCTCGGGGAAGATCTGGACCTCGGTCACCTTGCAGTAGGTAGGCAGTTCGAGGTTGGTGACCTTCATCTCGTTCATGAACATCTTGGTCAGCGACTCGTTGTCAGCCGGAAGGCCGTCGTGTTCGATGGCGTCGAAGTCCGGATAGATGAGCGCCGTAAGGCTGCCGGGCTCTTCTCCCTCTACCACGAGGGATTCGCCCACGTAGGCAAGGTTGTTGATGCTGCCCTCAATCTCCTCCGGATAGATGTTCTGGCCGGAAGGGCCGAGAATCATGGTCTTGCTGCGGCCGCGGATAAAGAGGTAACCGTCCTTGTCGATCACGCCCATGTCGCCGGTGCGCAGCCACTTGCGGTCCATGACGGCCTTCGTGGCCTCCGGATTCTTGTAATAGCCCAGGAAGACGTTGTCGCCCTTGACCATGATCTCGCCGGGGATGTTCTCCGGATCCGGGGAATCGATCTTGACCTCGATCTTCTGGGTGGCCTTGCCGCAGGCGTAGAGGCGGCATTTGTCCCAGTGGGTATAGCTGATAATCGGGCCGCACTCGGTCATGCCGTAGCCCACGGTGAGCGGGAACTTGATCCGGCGTAGGAAGGCCTCCACCTCACGGTTGAGGGGTGCGCCGCCCACGATGACCTCCTCGAACTGTCCGCCGAAGGCGTCAATCAGACGCTGGCGGATGGTGTTGAGGATAATTTGGTCGATCATCGGCAGGGAGAGGAACATCTTGATATAGTTCTTGCTGATGAAGGGCACCAGCATGTTTTTGTAGATCTTCTCGAGAATCAGCGGCACGGAGACCACCAGGTTCGGCTTGATCTCCTTCATGGCCTCGAGGATCACCTTCGGGCTCGGCAGGCGGGTGAGGAAGAAGATATGGCAGCCGACGCAGAACTCATAGATGAATTCGAACTGCATGCCGAACATGTGGGCGGTGGGGAGCATCGAGACGATGCGCGACTGGTTGTTCATGTGCGGCTCGGCGGTATAGGCGAAATCGAGGTTATAGACCATCGAGCGGTAGGGGAGCATCACCCCCTTGGAGAAACCGGTGCTGCCCGAGGTGTAGCTGATCAGGGCCAGCTCCTCCGGTTTGTCTTCATGATAGTTGATGTCTTTGGGGCCGAAATCCGGATAGCGCTCCTTGAAGATCTCGCCAACCTTCGTGCGGAATTCGGTGTATTCCGGTTTGCGGGCGTAGGCCACGTCAAACTCCGTCAGGGTGATGATGGCCTCCAGGTCCGGCATCTCCGCCGCGTTGAGGTTCTCCCAGATGACGTTTCCGATGAAGAGCAGCTTGGCGTCGCTGTGGTTCACCAGGTGGTGGATGGCGCCCGGCTTGAATTCATGCAGCAGGGGCACCACCACGGCGCCGTAGGTCAGGATGGAGAGGTAGGCCACCGTCCAGTTTGCCTGGTTCTTGGAGCAGAGGGCGATCTTGTCGCCTTTCTGGATACCGCAGGACTCAAAAAAGATATGGATCTTGGCAATCATCTCCGCCACTTCGCCGTAGGTCAGCGTTTTGCCGTGGTAATCGGAAAGCGCGGGACGGTCCCAGTTTTTCTTGAGGGACTCCTCGAAGCGGGCGTTGAGGGATGAGGATTTTTTCATAGTGTCTGTTTTCTAAGAAAAGTCTTGTAAACTGCAAAGATGCGAATAAAGTCCGCCTTTTGCAACCAATTCGTCGTGTGTGCCGCGTTCGACAATCGCACCTTCCTGAAGCACAATGATTTCGTCCGCGTGGCGGATGGTTGAGAGCCGGTGGGCGATGACCAGCGACGTGCGGTTCTGCATCAGCCCGCCCAGGGCCTCCTGCACCAGCCGCTCGCTCTCGGTATCGAGGCTGGAGGTGGCCTCGTCGAGGATCAGGATGGGCGGGTTCTTGAGGACGGCGCGGGCAATGGCGATGCGCTGCCGCTGGCCGCCGGAGAGTTTCTCGCCCCCGTCGCCGATCGGGGTCAGATAGCCCTTCTCCAGGCGGGAGATGAACTCGTCGGCGTTGGCGATCCGGGCCGCGGCCACCACCTGCTCCATCGTAACGTTCTCCTGCCCGAAGGCGATGTTGCCGAAAACGGTATCGTTGAAAAGCACTGCCTCCTGGGGAACGATTCCCATCAGGCTGCGCAGGTCGCCCAGCCGCAGCGAGCGGATATCCCGGCCGTCGATGCGGATGCTTCCGCCGGTTACGTCCCAGAAACGGGGCAGCAGATCGGCCAGCGTGGATTTCCCAGCTCCGGAAGGTCCCACAATGGCCACCATCTTGCCTTTGGGCAGCGAAAAGCTGACCTCGCGCAGCACCGGTTCGCTCCCGTAGGAGAAACTGACGCCGCAGTATTCAATCCCTTCGCTGAAACCCGAGAGGGGCTGTGCGTCCGGCGTCTCTTGGATGCGCTCCGGAAGGTCGAGCAGCGCAAAGATCCGTTCGCCGGAAACCAGGCCTTTGCGGATCTGCGCGTAGGAATTGGAAAGCGCTTTGGCCGGTTCGAGCACCTTCCAGTAGAACATGATATAGACGATAAAACTCTCCCAGCTCATGCCGAGCTTGCCGTGCAGGTTCAGCCAGCCGCCGTAGAAGAGCACGACGGCGCCGATGGTGATGCCCAGGAACTCGGAGGTGGGGGAGGCCAGCTCCTGCCGGTTCCAGACGCGGCGGAGCGACTTGCGGTGGGCGTCGTTCGTCTGCCGGAACCGATCCTCGACATAGCGCTCCGCCCGGAAGGCCTTGATGATCCGCGCCCCGGAGAGGGCCTCGTCAAAATGGCCGAGGATGCGCCCCATCAGGCTCTGCGCCTCGATGCTTCCGGCCCGCAGCCGCCGGGTGATCCGGGTGATGACCAGGGCGGAGAGCGGCAACGCGATGAGCGAGACCAGCGTCAGGCGCGGGGACATGTAGAAGAGCATCGCCAGGAATCCGACCACCAGCAGCGGTTCGCGGAAGAGGACATGAAAACTGCCCGCGATGCTGTTCTGGACTTCCGTTACGTCGTTCGAGACGCTCGAGAGGATATCGCCCTTGCGGGAATCCCCGTAGCCGCCCACGGGCATCGCAGCAATCTTCCGGAAGAGATCCTCGCGCAGGTTGCCCATCATGCGCGTCTTGAGGCTGACCAGGATGCGCTGCGAGAGGTAGCGGCAGAGGTCGGCCAGGAAGCAGGCCGCCACCAGCGAGAGGCTCACCAGCAGCAGACCGCGCAGCGGACCGCCGGAGCGGATGGTATCGGCCAGCAGCCAGGAGAACCAGGCCTTCACATAGTCGAGCGAGAAGGCGAACTCGGGCCGGGCGGTGGCGGTAATGGTTTCGTTTTCAAAGAGTACGGTCAGAAACGGACCGAGCAGCGCATAGTTGGCGATCCCGAAGAGGACCGAGAGGATCGAGAGCAGCAGGTAAGGCGGCCAGTAGCGGCCGTAGGGCTTCCCGTACCGGAGTATGCGCTTGAAGGTATTCATCGTTGATCCCGTTTCCGAATCAGGGTCTGGACATGCTGCAGGTAGCCGGCGGCCACCCGTTCCCAGGTATAGCGCCCGCTCACCAGCGCGTAGTTGGTCTCGACGGCCTCCGTGAAATCGGGCGTTTCACTGGCCCTGCGGAGTTCGCGGGCAATGTCATCCGCCTGCTCGGGCCGCACCCAGAGGGCCGTCTCCGGCTGCAGGACTTCCCGGTTGGCGTCGATGTCGGAGGCGAGGATCGGCCGGTGGTAGCTCATGGCCTCGAGCAGGACGATCGAGAGCCCCTCGATGGTGGAGGGCAGGCAGAAGAGGGCGGCGTTGCGCAGCAGGCAGTCCTTGTCGGCGCCATAGACGGCGCCGGTAAAAACCACCTCCGGATGGCCTTCACCCAGGGCGTGCAGTCGTGCTACATAGTCGGGCAACGCGTCGTTCGATCCGGCGATGACCAGCTTCCAACCGGTGAGCCCGGCCTCCAGAAATCCCTGGATCAGGTAGTCCGGATTCTTGTCCGGAACGAGCCGGCCCATCGAGAGGAAGAAACGTCCCGGCATCAGTTCATAACGTGCCAGGATGTCGGACTGCGGCGCTTCGGCCGGCGGCAGGTTGACGGCCGTGGGCACGGTCACCGCATCGCGGCCGTAATGCGCTTTGAAATAGCGTGTCTGGCTCTCGCTGCACATGATCAGGTTGCGGTTGGTGCGGGCCGTGTGGCGCTCCATCCACTTGAGAATCTTCTGCTGCCGCGGGGAATACTTGCTGCGCTGCCATTCGTGGCCGTGCCCTTCGAGCAGGGTGGGGATGCCGCAGAGGCGTGCCATCCAGCTCCAGAGGGCCGGGGGCCAGGCGTTGTAATGGATCAGGGAAACGCCCTTTTCGCGGAATATCGTGCGCAGGGTGGCCTTCAGCGACACCCAGGGCTTGCAGAGCAGGTTGCTTTTGGGCCCCTTCATCGAGACCACTTTGAATCCGTTCACCCACTCCGTTCCGTTGTGATCGCTTTCACAATAGACGACCGCCTCGTGTCCGAGACGCACGACCTGCGTGGCGAGATTGTACATATAGTTCTCGATACCACCCAGGATGCGGATATCCCGGCCGCCTATGAAGACGATTTTCATAATCCCTGCCGGTCGTTGTTCCCGACGTGGTAGAATGGAATGCAGCCGGTATCGACCCGTCCGCCGCGCATCACCCGGAGTTTGTTCTTCACCACCCAGGGCAGAATCTGGCGGAGGTATTTGTGCATGACCGGCGAGACGGAGCCGATCATCCAGCAGTTCTTCGGGCAGTGGGCCACCTTTTCACGCACGGCGGCAGCCTGCGGCCCATTCCAGATCTCCTCGAAGGAAGCCTCCTTGAGGTTGCCCATCGCCGCGAACCAGCAGCGCTCCTCCATGCCGTTGCAGGGGAGGATGTTGCCGAAGGGATCGAGGAAGAAGTTCTCGCTGCCGGCCTCGCACGGAAGCATCCGGCGGCCGCCGCGGACATAATTGATGAGGCCGAGGTTGAAGAAGGCGCGGAACCACGACTTGGGGTTGTTCTCCTTCATCAGCCGCTGGATCAGTTCGTCGAAGTTGGCGCAGACCTCGTCCAGGTTGGTTACCTGGTTGTCGTATTTGTGAAAGTAGAACGAATTGTGGAAGCTCGCGGTGGCGAACTCCATCTTCAGGTTCTTGTTCAGTTCGTAGAGGTCCAGCATATCGCCGGAATTGTTGTTCGAAACGGTGATGCCGAAACCGATGTCCTTGACACCCATCCGCCTCAGTTCCAGCAGGGTGCGCAGCCCCTTGTCGAATCCGCTCTGTCGGCCGCGGAGCTCGTCGTTCTTCACGCTGAGCCCCTCGATGCTGATGCGGAACCCCAGGTCGGGGTACTTCTTCGCGAGGGCGAGGATCCGGTCGCTGAACCAGCCGCTGGTGGAGAAGACAATGCGGTCCGTCTTGGTGCGGAGGATCTTGACGATCTCTTCGATATCTTCCCGGATGAACGGCTCGCCACCGGTGATGTTGACCGAGTGCATCCGGGGCAGCTTCTCAAGCAGCGAAGGTGCGAACTCCTCTGCGGGGTTCGTCGGATTCGCCCAGATGTTGCACATCTTGCAGTGCATCGGGCAGCGGTAGGTTACGATAATGGAGCCGTCCATGGTTCAGGAGTTTAACCGCAGTGGTAGTACTTGTTGACGAGTTCTCCCATCAGGGCAGGGTGGCGCTCCACCTGCTCGCGGATGCGCTGGTCGTCGTACGCCTTGAGCTTGGCGATGGTGCCGTCAATCAGGGCGGGGCTGAATACGCCGCCGTCCTCGAAGAGGGAGCGGCTGCGCTCGAGCATCAGGGCCGATTCATAGCAGGATGCCGGCAACTGCTTCAGGGAATGAAGTTTCGCTTCGTTGCCCTTGGCGTGGATGTTCACATCGACATAGGTCTCCTCCGCTACCTGGAGGGCATCCGGCATGTTGATGCCGATGCGGGCGGCGTTGACCAGGCCGGCCATCATGTTGTAGATGTCGGCGCTGCCGTCCGGCGAACGCATCTCGACGGTCTGCTTGCTCGGCGCGGCATATTTTTCACCGGCCTCAAGCGGGTTGGCCAGGGCCACCATGTCGTTGCTGCCCGTCCAGCCGAGCGGCACGCGGACCAGCACCGAGCGGTTGCGGTCGCCCCAGCAGATGCTGGTGGGCGCCTCCTGGTGCGGCACGAGGCGGAAGTAGGAGGTCGGGTTGGTGTTGCCGAAGGCGGTGAGGCCGGCGGCGCATTTCATGTAGCCGGCGATAGCCTTGCGGGCCAGGTCGGAGAGGCGGCCGTTCTCGATCATCATCGACTGGTCGCCTTTCATGATGCGGGTATGGAAGTGCAGGCCGCTGCCCGCCTTGCCCACGGTGATCTTCGGAGCGAAGGTGACATCGAGGCCGTATTGGTAGGCCAGCGTGCGGAGAATCCACTTGGCCATCAGCAGCTGGTCTGCCGCCGTTTCTACCGGGTTGACGAGGAACTCGATCTCGTTCTGCTCGTAAATCTTGCCGTCCTGGCGGAAGTTGCCCACCTCGGAATGGCCGTACTTGATCTGGCCGCCCACCTGGGCGATCAGGCGCATGGCCTCCGTGCGGAACGCCTCGAACTTGGTGAAGGGGGAAGATTCGTGGTAGCTGTGCTGGTCGGGCGTGGGGAAGAGTTCGTCATCCCGGTCCACCACATAGTACTCCAGTTCGCCCATCGCCTCGAAGCGGCAGCCGGTCTGCTCCTGGAAAAGCTTGTGGGCCTTGTAGAGCGTGTATTCCGGAGCGGTTTCGAGCGGCAGGCCGTCCTTTGTGAAGTAGGAGCAGATCAGGCCGAGCGTAGGCGCGTCTGCAAAGGGATCCAGATAGGCGGTCGAAAAACGGGGAATCACATACAGGTCGCTGGAATGGGCATCGATATAGGGGAACAGGCTGGAGCCGTCCACCCGTTCGCCGTAGGAGAGGATGCTGTCCAGATAGGCGAGGTTCGTGACCGGAAAGTTCAGGGTCTTGAGCCGGCCGTCGGCCGCCGCATACCGGAAGTTTACGATGCGGATGTCGTTCTGGATGACGAAGTTGATAATGTCCTTCTTGGTAAATTCCTGCGGCAGTTTGCCGAGCTGGCTTACGAGCGGATTGATGTTGTAATCAAGTATCGGATTCATAATATATGACAAAAAAAGTGGTCTGTTATAAACCACGAAAGTACGAAATAATTATTGTTTTACAAAGCGATAGACAATCTCGCCCGCCTGCCGCTCCGGGGCGTCGAGGGAGGCGTTGAAAACCGATCTGCGGGCCGCTTTGAGAGCGAATTCCCATAGCTGGGAATCGGGCGTGGAGGCGGCCTCGTTCACCTGGGCGGCAACGACCCGGCCCTTGCGGTTCACCAGAATGGAAACATAGACGTCACCTGCGCCGTATCCCTGGTAGGCGGGCACCGGAAGGTTGTGCTGGGTGCGTCCCTCCAGCGTCCAGGCAATCACGCTGGGCCCGGTATAGGCCGGTGCCTTCTCTTCAGGCTCCCTCTGCCGGGAAACCTCCACGGACTCTTCGTTCTGCCGCTCGGCCAGAGCTTCGCGGCGCGAGGCGTCGAGCCGCTTCTGCAGCTCCTCCGCCTCCCGGTAAACCTCTGCCGGATTCTTGTGCCGGTCGTCCTTCAGGGCCTTTCCGGCATCGACGGCGGCATTGCGGATCTCCTTGGGCCGGCCGATCTGCTCGTCCAGCTCCCGGCTGATCTGCTCCTTGAAAGCCTCCTCCTTCTGCCGTGCTTCAAGCTCCTCCTGTTTGGTGAAATCCAGCACAAAAGAAGACTCCTGGTCGGCCATCGAGGTGATGGTGACCAGGAGGATGATGATCAAAGCGACAAGATGGAACGCCAGTGTCGTATAGAGTCCCGCCTTTTTTTCGTCGCTGAGTCTGGGCTTGGTCATTCTTCTTCCTTCTCTTTCAGCGCATGCTTGATGGTGGCTGTCAGAATCTGGATGGCGACGCGGTTGTGGCCGCCCTGAGGAACAATGATATCGGCAACCCGCTTGCTGGGTTCGATAAACTGCAGGTACATCGGCTTGACCGTCTTGGTGTAGCGGTCCATCACCCATTCCACGTCCTTGCCGCGCTCGCGGATGTCGCGTGCGATGACACGCATTAAGCGGTCATCGTCGTCAGCATCTACGAACACCTTGATATCCAGCTCGTTTACAAGCTCCGGACAGTTGAGGATCAGGATGCCCTCCACAATGATGATCGGTGCGGGGGAGATGTGGACCGTCTCGGTCGTGGAGCGGGAGCAGGTGATATAGGAATAGACCGGCTGCTCGACGTCCTTTCCCTCCTTCAGCGCCCGGACATTCTGGACGAGCAGGTCCCAGTCGATGGCGTTGGGATGGTCAAAATTCAGGGCCTGGCGCTCTTCGAGCGGGAGGTGGCTCTGGTCTTTGTAGTAGGAGTCCTGCGAGACGACCACGACGTGATCGTGGATCTTTTCCGTGATTTTGCGGGCGACGGTCGTCTTGCCCGAACCGGAGCCTCCGGCGATACCGATGATAAGCATGGCGTGTTAGAATTCTGCGGTTTTGGGTGTTCTGGGGAAGGGGATGACGTCGCGGATGTTGGCCATGCCGGTCACAAAGAGCAGCAGGCGCTCGAATCCGAGACCGAATCCGCTGTGCGGGCAGGTTCCGAAGCGGCGGGTGTCGATGTACCACCAGAGGTTGGTGGTGTCCATCTTCAGCTCGTCAATCCGGCGGGTGAGCTTCTCCAGCGAGGATTCACGCTCGCTGCCGCCGATGATTTCGCCAATCTTGGGGAAGAGCACGTCGGTGCCGCGGACCGTCCGTCCGTCGTCGTTCTGCTTCATATAGAAGGCCTTGATATCCTTGGGGTAATCCGTGAGAATCACCGGCTTCTTGAAGTGCTTCTCCACGAGATAGCGTTCATGCTCGCTCTGCAGGTCCACGCCCCAGGAGACGGGGAACTCGAACTTCTGGCCGGACTTCAGCAGGATGTCGATTCCCTCGGTGTAGGTCAGGCGCACGAATTCCGTGTCGATGACCCCCTTCAGGCGGTCGATCAACTCGGGATCAATCATCTTGTTGAGGAAAGCCAGGTCGTCGGCGCAGTTTTCCAGGGCGTAACGTACCAGGTATTTGATGAAGTCCTCCTCGAGGTCCATCAGGTCGTTCACGTCGTAGAAGGCCATCTCCGGCTCCACCATCCAGAACTCGGCCAGGTGGCGCGGCGTGTTGGAATTCTCGGCGCGGAAGGTGGGCCCGAAGGTGTAGATGTTGCCCAGGGCGGTGGCACCCAGCTCACCTTCCAGCTGGCCGCTGACGGTCAGCGAGGTGTGGCGTCCGAAGAAGTCCTGGCTGTAGTCGATCTTGCCGTCTTCGCCGCGGGGCGGATTCTCCGGATCGAGGGTCGTCACCTGGAACATCTCGCCGGCGCCTTCGCCGTCGGAGGCGGTGATCAGCGGCGTGTGCAGGTAGAAGAATCCGCGGTCGTTGAAATACTTGTGAATGGCGAAAGCCATCGCGTGGCGGATGCGGAGCACCGCACCGAAGGTATTGGTGCGCGGGCGCAGGTGAGCAATCTCACGCAGGAACTCCATGCTGTGGCCCTTTTTCTGCAGGGGATAGGTCTCCGGGTCGGCGGTGCCGAGCACCTCGATCGTGCGGGCCTGGACCTCCACGGCCTGACCGCTGCCCACCGATTCCACGAGCGGACCGGTCACAGCCAGGCAGGCGCCGGTGGTCACCTGTTTCAGCAGTTCCTCATCGAACGCGGAAAGGTCGCAGACCACCTGCAGGTTGTTGATGGTAGAGCCGTCGTTGAGGGCGATAAACGCCACGTTCTTGTTCCCGCGTTTGGTGCGGACCCAGCCCTTCACCAGGACGTCGCATCCCGGCTTTTCACCCAATATTTCCTTGATTCTCTTAATCATTCTCAATCAATTACATTAAAACTTGATCCCCATCGCCTTGCAGATGTTGCGCGGGATGTCGGTATTGTCCTGGCGGCCTGCAAAGAGCTGGCTGCCGGCGCCCACGGCCCAGACGGGAACGGCACCGCCCGTATGCGAACCGGTGGTCCAGCCGATGTGTGCCTTTTCCGAATACTCCTCCTGAACGGCCTTGGTCGTCATGTACAGTTCGACGTCGTTGGAAGACTCGTTGGTTTCGATTTCATCCAGTACGGTCAGGTCAAACCGGTACCCCTTCTCGCGGCCGAGACTGACTCCGCCCGTTTCGTGGTCGGCGGTCACGACAATCAGCGTCTGCTTGGGATGCTTTTTGTAAAACTCGTATGCCACGGCAACCGCCTGGTCGAAATCGAGCGTCTCGAAGATGGTAGCGAGGGTGTTGTTGCTATGGGCGGCGTAGTCGATCAGACCGCCTTCCGCCATCAGGAAGAACCCTTTGCGCCCCTTTTCGAGCACCTGGACGGCGGCATCGACCACCTGGGCCAGGTTCAGTTCGCCTTCCGCGCAGCCAAAACGGTAGGGCAGCGCGCCGTCCCAGTTCTCGGGGCGGGTCAGGATGATCTTGTCGCATTTCTTCTGCGCGAACTCGTCCAGGCCACGGGCAAAGGTGTAACCGGCCTCCTCGGCGATCCCGTCGAGCGAGGGGAGCGGCTCCTCCAACTTGGGGCTTCCGGTCGGGTGCAGGAAACCGCCGCCGCCGAAGAATTCAAAGCCCGATTCAATCATCTCGAGCCCGATCGGATAATAGTCGCTGCGGCTCACGTTGTGCGCGTAGAAGGCGGCAGGAGTTGCGTGGTTGATGCCCACCGTGGTCATGATACCGACCTTGTAACCGGCGTCATGGATGGTGTAGGCTATGCTTTTCAGAGGCAGGGAATCGGGATCCATGCCCAGCATGTGATTCTTGGTTTTGGTGCCCGTTGCGAGGGCGGTTCCGGCTGCGGAAGAGCAGGTGATCGGGTTGCTGGCGGAGTAGGTAGTCGCCATGCCCAATACGGGGAACTGGGTGAAAGTCAAAGGATCCTGCGCGCATGCGTCACCCCGCTCCTGCGCCAGGTAAGCTTCAGCCAGCGAGACGTGGGAGAAACCCATGCCGTCGCCGATAAAGTAGAAAACATACTTCGCCTTGTTGCTGCTGCAGCCGGTTGTCATCAGCACGGCCGCCAGGACAATGACGAGGATACTGGTTGTTTTTTTCATCTGGAAAAAGCAGTCATTAAAAAACAAAAAGAAGGGTGACGCTGTCGGCCACCCTTCTTCCTTTCAGCGTAGATTATTGAACTTTGCCGCCCTTTGTGGCGCCGTACATAATCTTCAGTGCGGAGCAGCGACGAAGCTCTTGCTTGACATCGGTGATGATACCCATACGGGTGTCCTGGTCAGCCTTGATGCTGACCGTCATGAGCGGGCGGTCAACCTCGCTGAGGTTTTCACGCTCGGATGCGATGAAGTCACGGATATCGTCGATGGTCCGGAAAGAGTCATTCAGCTGAATACGGGACTCGGTACCATACTGCGAAGCGTACTGCGGCAGCGGCGTACCTATATAAATATAGGATGCGAGGTCCTTGCGTTCAAGCTTGGCGATCTCGGATGCCTGCGGCATGGTCACCTTGACCTTGTGCTCACCCTGACGCATGTTCGTACAAACCATGAAGAACATGAGGATGATGAACACGATATCGGGAAGCGACGAGGTATTGAGCTGTGGGATGCCGCCTTTGCCTTTCTTAACAAATTTTGCCATACTGAATCCTCCTATCTTTTCTTGACGTCTTTCGGTTCGGCCTCGGAGATGTTCTGCGGCACTGCCTTACGGACCAGATCCTGCTGTTCCGTGGTCAGGCGGTTGAACACCCTGCCGTAGTGCTGCATCGAGAAGTCATCACGAATTTCGTTGATCGCCTTGATCAACTCGTTCTGGACGGCGATATACTTGCTGTAAGTGGTACCGCGGTCGTTCTGCAGGGAGATGATACCCTTCGATTTCTTGACCGTTCCGATTCCCTCGATTTCGACGTCCTCCTTCTCGGGGAGGTTCGGGTCGTTGTTGGGGTTCGTCAGGAATTCTTTGATTTTGTCTTTCAGCTGGCTGACATCCATCGGTTCATTACCGGCAAACAATCTGTCGCTGGCGTTAATCTTCACCTGGATGATATTCCTGCGGTTGACCTTCTGGTCCTCTACCTTCTGATCCTCAGCAGGCAGCGGGGGAAGTCGCCTCCGGAGGCCTTCCTCTTTGTCCATCGTGGTCACCATCAAGAAGAATATCAGCGCGATGAAAGCGATATCCGCCATTGACGAGCCGTTGATTTCAGGAGTCTTTTTTGATGCCATACCAAATAACTATTTTTTGATTGCCTTGCGGATGCCGCTCCAGAGCAGGGCGATGAAAGCGCCGGCTACGAAGAGGTACACCACATACAGGGCGGTATCAGCGAATTTGAATTGGGAGGCGGGAACTTCGTTGTTCATCTCCACAGGAGAACCCGGGGCAATGAGATAAGCACCGCCGAATATCACAACCACGGCTGCGATAAGGACAAGCAGCTTGATCAGGCTCTTCTTGTTCTTGAATGCATTCACAAGCGGGAATGCAAGCGTCGCAACAAGAGCGCAAGCCATCAAGATGTACACCCAGCCCAGGTACACGTTCAGCATCGGGGAGTCGATATTCTTGATACCGACAAAGGCGATGATGAAGACGACGACCGAGACGACGAGCAATACGATCTCAACGAGTTTCATTTTTTTCATAAGCCCGGGAAATTATTTTCTGTATTTGACGAGGGTGTCAACGAGGTCGATGGAAGCGTTCTCCATATCGACGACGATGGAATCAATCTTCTGGATGAGGTAGTTGTAGAAGAGCTGGAGGATAATAGCAACGACCAGACCGCCGACGGTGGTGATGAGGGCGACCTTCATACCGCCTGCGACCAGTGCCGGGCTGATATCACCTGCAACCTCGATTGCGTTGAAGGCTTCGATCAGACCGAGGACGGTTCCCATAAATCCCAACTGCGGAGCGATACCGATGAAGAGGGAGATCCAGGTCATACCGTTCTGGAGGGCACCCATCTGGACGGAACCGTAGGAGATGATGGATTTTTCGATGTTTTCGATATCCTGGCCTTCTTTCACGCGGAGCAAGCCCTGATAATAGATGCTTGCCACCGGGCCACGGGTATTGCGGCAGATGTCGAGCGCACCGTCATAGTCACCGGCTTTGATCTTCTCTTCGATCTTCTCACCAAAGTTCTTGGTGTTGATCTGGGCGAGGCTCAGGGTGATAATTCTCTCGATAGCGATAGCCAGACCGAGGATAAGGCACAACAGAACCAACGACATGAAGGCTGCACCACCATCGATGAAGAGTTTCTTCAGCTGCTGGTGGAGAGGCTCGTCGCTCTTGCCGGCTGCGAACGGGTCAACGACTTCTTCCGTTGCGGGAGCGACAGCAACAGCGTCGTCGGCAGCTGCGGCTACTTGTTCGGTAGCAGCAGGATCAACCTGTGCATCCTGTGCGTTAGCCTGGAACTGAGCAGAAATTGACATTACGCCAACCACTGCCAAAAACATGAAAAATTTTTTCATAGGTGTTTTTGTAATTAGTTATTAAACAATGTTTTAAATAGTTATTTTTCCAATCGGGAGCCTTTACAGGCTCAAAATAATCCGCAATTTACAATAAAAAATCGGAAATACTAACGTTCGCTTGAAATTTCTCCGCGTAAATTTTCGGAAATCCGGCGCTTGACCACGGCGTTGTCGGGGTCCTCTCCCAGCAGGACGCAGAGCTTGGTGAGCGCAGCCTCGCAGGTCATGTCGTGGCAGCTGACAACGCCTACCTCCTTGAGAATGGCACCGTTGGCATAGGCGTCCATGTCCACGCTGCCGGCCGGGCATTGCGTGACATTGACCAGGATAATGCCGCGCCCGGCGGCCGCTTTCAATTCGGCGAGGAACCAGTCGAGCGCCGGGGCGTTGCCGGAGCCATAGGTTTCGAGCACCACGGCCCGCAGCCCCTCGGCGGAGAGCACGGCGCGGACATAGGCCCGGCTCATGCCCGGGAATATCTTCAGGATGGCGACATCGGCGCCCATGGCCGTGTGCAGCTTGAGCGGCTTGCCCCACACTGCGGGACGGCGGATCAGGGCGTCGTCGAACCGGATGTGGATGCCGGCGTCGGCCAGCGGCGGCAGGTTCGGGCTGGAGAAGGCGCCGAAATCCTCCGCATTGAGCTTGGCAGTCCGGTTTCCGCGGAAAAGCTTGCTGTCAAAGCAGATACAGACCTCAGGAACCCGGGCGTGACCGTCGGCTCCCTTGGCCGATGCGATCTCGATGGCGGAGATCAGGTTCTCGCGTCCGTCGGTGCGGAGCATCCCGATCGGCAGCTGGCTTCCGGTGAAGATGACCGGCTTCTCCAGATCCTCCAGCATAAAGCTCAGCGCGGCGGCCGAATAGGCCATTGTATCGGTGCCGTGCAGCACCACGAACCCGTCAAACCGGTCGTAGTGGTCCCGGATGATTTCCGCCAGTTTCACCCAGAAGGCAGGCCGGACGTCCGACGAGTCGATGATTGGGTTAAAGGAGAGCGATTCGATATGGTAGCCGAACTTGGCCAGTTCCGGCACCTCCTCCGAAATCTGGGTGAAATCGAAGGGCTTCAGGTGGCCGGTTTCGGGATCCTGTTTCATCCCGATGGTGCCTCCGGTGTAGATCAGGAGAATCGAAGGTTTCATTTGCGTAAAGTATTCAGTCCGAACAGCTTTTCGGCGTTCACCGTGGTCCGTTCGGCAATCGTTTCAAGGGGGATTCCGGTCAGCGCGGAGAGCTTTTCCGCCACCAGCGAAACGTAGCTGCTCTCATTGCGCTCGCCGCGGTGCGGAACCGGTGTCAGCCAGGGGCAGTCGGTCTCGAGCACCCAGTCGTCGGGCGACATCCGCGTCACCACCTCCGCGATGCCCGCCTTTTTGTAGGTGAGCACGCCGCCGATTCCGAATTTGAAATCTCCATATTTCAGGCAGCGTTTATAGGTCTCGTAACTGCCGGAATAGGCGTGGAATACACCGCGCACGGGCACTCCTTTGGTCTCTTCCAGCACGCGGAAAATGTCTTCCGTGGCCTCACGGCTGTGGATGATAATCGGGAGGTCTTCCTGTGCGGCGATCTCGATCTGCTCTGCGAAAAGCCTTTTCTGCAGGTCGAGGAACTCGGTGGACCAGTATTCGTCCAGGCCGATTTCCCCGATCGCATAGAACTTGCGCTCGTGCAGGTGGGCCTTCAGGAAGGCCATCTCCTCCTCCCAGTTCTCGCCGATCTCCGTGGGATGCAGGCCGATACAGGGGAACATCATTTCGGGATGGGCATCGGCGCAATCGCACAGGGGACCGTGTGCCGCCGCATTGATGCCCGGCAGCACGAGCCGCGTCACCCCCGCCGCCACGCAGCGCGCCAGCGCCGCCTCGCGGTCCTCGGCAAACGCCTCGTCATAGATATGCGAATGTGTATCGACGAACAGTGCCATACCTTCCGTTACCAATCACGCAAAGGTAACAAATCCCTGCGAATATCGGTCACCGGGGAGGGCGGCGTCGGGAAGGGCGTCCGTTATTCCGCCTTTAATAGATGGCCAGAATAGGCTATCTCTCCGTTGAAATCCTCAGAGCACTTCTTAGTTAGTAAAATCTGCATCTTTATGCCATCCAGATCTATCTTAAAAACAGGATACCCGTTAATCGTAGTAACAAGACTATCCGTTTCAGAAGGTAAAATGTTTAGTATTTCAATAGGTTCGAATTCAATAGAATCATCATCTCGCCAGTAACAATCTGGGATTAAATAGTATCGTCCCTCTATGCTGGTATAGTATGTGGATAATCTTTTCGGTAGCACGAAAGGCCTTGATATAATTGTATCAGGGAGTGTCCCATAGAATGGCTTTCTTTTCGAATGGGGCCTATCGGCAATAATCACGCCTTGTTCAAGAGCTATTTTTTTAAACAACTTTTTTGGCGTCAAAACCACAGAGAACAATGCCTCGTAGCGAGTGCTTCCATCAAATAGAGACGAAAGCAATGAGGCTTTTCTAAAAAGCTCCACATTAAATCCTTTACTAGAGATGTTCCTTTGTATTGGATAGTAAGTTTTCCCTTTTTCCAAGAAACACGAGTCTGCAATCCGATAAATGGTATTGTTTGAAAGATAGGGAGAAAGATGATAATAACCATTATCGAGTGTTTCGCGGAGGGAATCTCTTCCGGTTATGATAACTCTCTCTTGTCCATCTATTTGAATAATAGGGCTTTGTAGAATAATTGACAGTCCTTCAGAAACATAGTACATAGAATCCGTCTGCCATTCGAATAATATGTCTTTGCATGAATAAACCAGCAGTAGCGGTGCTAGAAGACATATTGATATTGTGATTACTCTTTCTTTCATTTTGATGCGTTAAGATACCTATCGAAGGCTTACTTTCGGCTACTTTTCTTTAAAACGCTCTGAAACCAATTGACGAATTGAGTCCAAATGTCAGTTGTTCTTTATTATCGTCCGTTAATTCTGTCGTCCTTTTGTCAAGGTACGCATAGCCCTCTCCCGTTGCCGGCTGTTGAGTTATGACCTTCGTGCCATCCGTGAGATAGGTGTAGTTCACGAGGGCATCCTCATCCTCGTCGCTGCATATCGATGAGGGGCGGTTCAGGTGGTTCCACGACAGATCCAACCCCCGGCGGCCGTCATGGGTCATGTTGCCGTTTGCATCATACTGGTATGTGGAACCGTTCAGTTGCATCAGTTTGTTGCCTTCGTAGGTGTATGCGAGGTTATCCAGCGGCGCAGCAACATTCGTTCCGTAACGCTTCAGCGACAGGATGTTTCCGTTACGGTCAAAGGAGAGGTCCCGCTAGGGGTATTTGTTCGTCTGCTGCGCTCTGTCAGTTTTCATTTGGCGTGATGCTTAAAAAATAACTACATAAAGCATATGGGAGCCATATAATTCATACTGGATAATTAGAGATCAGCTGTTTCTTGAGAATACCATTTCGACGGATAGTAATGAATAATAAATGACGGGGAATTTGTACTGTTTCCGGTAATACCGCGAAATGAATAAGGATGAGTATTAATATAGATGGGCTTCTTTTCAACTTCTAAATAACGAAAGAGATATGAAGGAGGGATACCACAACAATAAATAATACTATGTTTCGCATAGAACCAACAAGTAATTGTTTCGCTATTCTCTTGAGGATACTCGTAAAAACTAAGGATTACTGAGCCATCTGTCTGATACTCGTTGTATAAATAAAAGCACTTATTTGATAAGTGATTACCCTGTAAAAACAAATGAATGGTTGAATCTACCTTGTTTTTTAATACCTCATTTATAATACAATAACGATCTACTGTTTGCGGGTAATGCCCTTTAACCTTTTGATAATTCATTTCTATCTCTTTTTCTTGAGATAGACTTATAGTAGAGCACGTTGCTTTTTTATAACACAATGATAAGGACGGGACATCGTCTTCTGGCCTTAGCGGCATAAAAATTACAGTGTCATCTTTCCAAGCGAACGACGTTCCTCGTTCAATATATGAGAACCCCCGTGATTTGTTCGTTTTTGTAAACAAATCATCTCCAACGGGTGACGATAGGGAAGTTGAATCTCCTACTCCTTGTTCAAATATTAATGCGGTTTTATTGTTAATAACGGAGTAACCCTGGAATCTCCCCAAATGAGATAAAGTGATATAATTGGTTGAATAAACAGCGATATGATCCTCGTAAATAAACAGCGAATAATGATGATATTGAGCAGCACCTTCGCATAAGGCTTCCCATTTATTAATAATTGATGCTACTCTTTTATCCGTGAGAACCAGTGAATCTGCACAAAAGGAAACGCGTATCTTGTATGATTCTGCCTTATAGAACGGCGTCTCATATAATGCTTTTCTTTTTAGGAATAATGTGTCTTGCCCGGATAATTGGCAATATAAAAGTGAAAGAATGACGATTAATCGTAATCTCATGGCTATTTTGTAACAAATGTCATTGGGAAATGGAGTAGAGCTGTATATACAATGAAATATGGCGCGTTTCTAAGGATGCCTACTCGTTGATCGTACTGTAACATGTTACCAATAATCGCCCTCTTGAATGACATATCATCATCACTCGCCCAAAAACTCTCTGGATGACTATGCCATAATTCCCTGATTGTATAGCCGTTAATAAGCTGCCCTTTGAAAAGCTCAACTTGTCCATACTCTTTTCGAGGCGTATGGCTGGTCGTGATATAATCAAGTCCAGTCTTATTCGCACATGGGACCGTGGGCCGCCGCATTGATGCCCGGCAGCACGAGCCGCGTCACCCCCGCCGCCACGCAGCGCGCCAGCGCCGCCTCGCGGTCCTCGGCAAACGCCTCGTCATAGATGTGCGAATGTGTATCGACGAACAGTGCCATACCTTCCGTTACCAATCACGCAAAGGTAACAAATCCCTGCGAATATCGGTCACCGGGGAGGGCGGCGATTTTGCCTTCGATTTCGAGCTCGACCAGGAGGGCGGAGAGGAGGGCGGCGTCGGGAAGGGTGTCCGGGGCTGTGCCGCCGGCGGAGAGGCGTTCGCGGAGCGCTTCCAGCAGGGCGGCGAAACCGATGGGGGAGCGCTCGGCGAGGATGGCTCCGATAGCGCGGCGCAGCGGGTCGTCGCCAAAATCGAGGGTCCGCTGCAAGGCCTTGCGCCGACGGGGCGGCTCCCAGTTCATGGCCTTTTCGATATCTTCCGCACCGGTGGCGAGCCGGGCCAGGTTGGCGGCAATCTGCCGGTTGCAGCCTTCGCTGCCCGCATCGGTGCTCCGCCCCGGAAGAGCAAAAACCTCGCGACCGTAGGAATTGGCCAGTCCCGTGGTGAGCAGGCCCCCGCCTTTGGCAAAGGACTCCACGAGCAGGGTTGCGTCGGAGAGGCCGGCAATCAGGCGGTTGCGCCGCAGGAACTGTACCGGGGAGTAGCCGTCGCCCCGGGCGAAGTCGGTGACCAGCGCGCCGCCCTGCTCGAGGATGCGCCGCGCCAGGTCGCGGTGGCCGGGCGGGTAGATCTGGTCCAGCGGGCCGGGAATGGCTGCCACCGTGGGAAGGCCCGCCTCGAGGGCGGCTTCGTGGGCGGCGCCGTCGATCCCGAAGGCCAGACCGCTGACAATCACGGGCGGACGGGGATTCCTGGCCAGCGTGGCGACGATCTGTTTGCAGCTGGTACGTCCGTAATAGGAGGCCCGCCGGGTGCCCACGACGGCCAGCATCCGCTCGCTGTCCAGGATATCCTCCCCTTTGACATATAAGATAATGGGGGCATCCGGGCACTCCTTGAGCCGGCGGGGATAGTCCTCGCTTTCATAATAGAGCGGGCGGATGCCGTAGCGGCGGTTCCACGCCCATTCCTCGCGGGCCCACTCCCGTAGGGCGCGGTCCGAGAGTTTCTCCACCCAGTCGCCCCGGCTGCTGCCGAGGGCTTCGTGCAGTATTCGGGGCCCCGCGGAAAAGACCGCTTCGGGGCCGCCAAAATGTTCAATCAAGGCTCTTCCGGTGGCGCACTCGAAGGCGAACACCTTGCTCAGCGCAATGGCGCATACAAGAAAATCAGACTCCATATCGGCGAAGATAGGAGTCTGACCCGCAGGTTGTATGTCGCTGAAAACAAAAGTTTCCGGAGGACAGGAATTCGCTTTTTTAAAAAGAGCGACAATAATTAAATAATCAGCATCGCGTCGCCGTAAGTGCCGAATTTGAAGCCCTCTTTCTTGGCGATTTCGTAGGCGTGCATCACGTTTTCGTAGCCGCCGAAGGCTGCCGTGGTCATCAGCATCGTGGAGAGCGGCAGGTGGAAGTTGGTGATGAAGGCGTCGGCAATCGAGAAGCGGTAGGGCGGGAAGATAAACTTGTTGGTCCAGCCCTTGAACGGCCTGATTTCGTGCGTGGTGGTCACATACGTCTCGAGCGCGCGCATCACCGTGATGCCTACGGCCACGACCTTGTGCCCGCCGCGTTTCGCGCGGTTGACGGCATTGGCGGTCTCCTCGGTGATGATCAGTTCCTCGGAATCCATCTTGTGCTTGGAGAGGTCCTCCACATCTACCTTGTGGAAGTGGGCGTTGCCCATGTAGAGCGTCAGGAAGGTGCTCTCCACGTCGGCGATCTCCATCCGCTTGAAGAGGGTCTTGCTGAAGTGCAGGCCGGCGGCCGGGCAGGCGACGGCACCCTCGTGGTCCGGGTTGGCGTAGATGGTCTGGAAGCGCTCCTTGTCAGATTCGTTGGCGTGTTCGCGGATCCACTTGGGGATGGGAAGTTCGCCGAGCTGATAGAGCGTCTGGCGGAACTCCTCCGGCGTGCCGTCGAAGAGGAAACGCAGGGTGCGGCCGCGGGAGGTGGTATTGTCGATCACCTCGGCCACCAGGGCGTCGTTCTCTCCGAAATAGAGCTTATTGCCGATTCGGATCTTGCGTGCCGGATCAACAAGCACGTCCCACAGGTGCTGCTCGGGATTGAGTTCACGGAGCAGGAAGACTTCGATTTCCGCACCGGTCTTCTCCTTGTTGCCGTGCAGGCGGGCGGGGAAGACCTTGACGTCGTTGAACACGAACAGGTCGTGCGGCGACATATAATTGAGGATATCCTTGAACTGCAGGAACTGACGGTGGCCCTTGGCATCCTTGAGTACCTTGCCGTCGGCGTCCTTGCGGAGGTATTCCACCTCACCGGTGTCCTTGTGGAGCACCATCAGTTTGCATTCGTCGCGGTAGGTGGAGGGTTCTTTGGCAATGTGCTTGTCCTCCAGTTCGAATTTGAATTGAGAAAGTTTCATAGGTGTGTGATGCGATAAAACATTTCATTATACGCAGAATTCGGAAAAAGGTTTCACCGCACCCGGAATAATTGCAAAAAAACAGGAAAAGCGCCGGCTTTTCCTGTTTTTTCAGTGAAAAACGTTTTCCGAATCAGAAGCGGAATACGAGCGAGACAATCACCTTGTCTGCGGTGTGGATTCCGTCGTAAACCGGAGCGACGAAGGTGTCGTAGTCGTCATAGACGGTGAAACGGTCGCTCTGGTTCAGCATCCGCTGGTAGGCGATATCGAGGGCGAGGTCGCCGTCGTCGTTCAGCTGGAAGCCGAGGCCCGCCGACACGAACTGCGTCTTGGGGTACGTATAGAGCGGATTCAGGTCGGCGTCCACCTCCTTGCCGGGCGAGGTGTAGAGGTTGTAGCCCAGGCGGCCGGCAATGCGGTTGGTAATCCAGTACTCGGCACCTACGCGGAGCAGGTGGGAGATGGTGTAACCGCCCCGGATCTGCTTGTTTTCCGTCTGGAAGGTGGTGCTGTCGAAAGGTTTCGAGTTATCGTAGCGGGTGGCGCCGTAGTTGACACTTTCATAATCGACGCTCAGCAGTCCGCGGTTGCCCGTGTAAGCGGCACCCACGCTCCAGCGGAGCGGCGTGATGAGGTTATACTCGTAGGCTCCGTCCGGAGACTCCCGGTAGTAGTCGTTGCCGTTGTCGAATTCGGTCTTGGTGGCGCGGTTCCACACATCGGTCAGCGAATATAAGCTCGGCGTGGTGAAGGTGGCGCCCAGTCTCAGACCGGGAATCGGGTTGTAGATGGCGCCGAGTTTGAGGTTGATGCCGGCACCGGAGGTGCGCAGCTGGAACTGGGTGGCGTAGTAGGTGACACCGTCCTGGAACTGGGCGGAGTTGACCGGCGTCTCGGAGTAGAACTCCGTCTGCTTGTAGTCCACGATATGCAGGTCCAGGTTGGCACCGATATAGAAGCGGTCCGAGAAGTTGGCGCCGAGGTTGAAGGCCACTTCCGTGATGCCGCCGTTGCACTTGTTGAAGTAGAACTGATCGAGCGGGCCGCCCACCGTAATCACGCCGCCGTCATCGATGTTCTCGGTGGTGCCGATATAGGAATCGGTGGTGCCGTCGATCGGGCTGATGGCGTAGGCATCGAAGGCCTGGATGATGGACCACGGCGCGTTGGAATCGGAATACGGGTTGTAGTTGTTGTCCGTATCGTAGGCAAGTACGGTCTGGTCAATGCCGGCAGCCGCTGCGGCGATATTGCCCAGCAGGGTGGCCTGTGCGGTGCGGCAGTTGCCCGCGGTCACACGGTTGAAATTGCCAATCCGGTTGGCTGCGATACCGTAGCTGATGCTGAACAGGCCGCTCTGGTTGCCGGAATCCATCGTGGCGATGGCGCCGATGCTCGGCAGCGTCACGCGGCCCGTACGGCCGGAGTAGCTGTTGTTGAGCATATCGTCACCGCTGAGCGATACCATGCTGGCGTTGGAATATCCCAGGGAGAGGGCGAGCTCGTTGCTGCGATAGACGCCGGATGAGGCCGGGTTGATGGCGAGGGCGCCGATATCGCCGCCCAGGGCGGTGAATGCGTTACCCATGGCCAGGGTCCGGGCAGAGCCTTCATAATTGAGCTGCGCGATGCGCAGGGCGTCGGCGGGTCCCTGGGCCAGGAGGGCGCTGCCCATGAGCAGCAGGCCGACGAGAGAGATCAGGCGTTTCATATTGTCGATTTTAACCTGTTACTATTAAAGGTGTGCAACCGTTATCGGCGTCCGCCGCCGCTGTGGCTGCTGCTACTGCTGCTGTGGCTGCTTCCGGAAGAGCTGGAGGAGCTGCGGCCGGAAGAGGAGCTGCTGGAGGAACTGCGGCTGCCACCGCTGCTACTGCTGCTGGAAGAGGAGGAGTAGCTGCTGCGGGAGCTTCTCGAGCTGCTGGAAGAAGAGGAGCGGCTGGAGGAACTCGAACTGCTGCTCCTGCTTCCGCCGGAGACGGTGCTGCGGCTGGAAGAGGAGCTGGTGGGCGTGCTCTTGTTGACGCGGCTCGTGCTGCCGGAGGTCCGTGTGGTACCGGAGTTGCGGCTTCCGCCCGAGCTGGAGGTGCTGCGCACCGTGCCGGAGGAGTTGCGGCTTCCGCCGGAAGCGCTGCGGCTGGCGGCCGTCGTGCCGGAGGTATTGCGGCTTCCGCCACTGGAAACGGTCCGGTTGCTGCTGGAGCTGGTGGTTGCGGCGGTGCCGGTGCTGGTCGAACGTCTTCCGCCTTCACTTCGGACATTGCTGCTGCCGGAAGCGGTTCCGTTCTTGGGCGTCGGCGTGCTGAGGCCGCCGTAGGTGGATACCGAGCGGTGTCCGCCATTGTTGCTGCTGCTGCCGCTGCCCGTCACCGTACCCTTCGAGGTCGAGGAGGCGATTCCGGAATTCACTGCGCTGCGGTGTCCGTACACCGTACCCGGCCGGTAGGCACCGTGGTGCGATCCGCCGTGGTGGCCCGGATCGGGATGATGGTGTGCGTAGTGGTGATGGTGGTGCGGGTGATGGTAGTAGTAGTGGTGGTAGTAAGGAGAATCCCAGCACCAGGGATCGTACCAGCCGTAGTAGTTGTAGTAGCCGCCGTAGTAGTATCCGCTGTTCCAGACGTAGTAGCTGTCGTACCAGGGATCATACCAGCTGTTGTACCAGTATCCGCGGTAGTAGGGATTGTGGTAGTAGGCGTAGCGGCGATACCGCCAGGAGCCCCACCAGGGGTTGTACCAGGGATCGTACCAGCCACCGTAGTTGATGGTCACGTTGTAGGTCGGACTGTCGAACTTGCGGAGAAGTTCCTCGTAGGAAACGCCTTCCGCCAGGTAGATGCGTCCGGTCTCCGGATCCGTCTCGAAGTAGGATTCCACAGGCTGTTCGACGGTGGAGTAGGTGGTGTATTGCGGTACAGTGGACTCAACGACCGCGAGGCGGCTGCCCGCCGTGGGCCGATAGTAGATTCCGTCAACACGGGGGGAAGTCGAGTAACTTGTCGAGTAGTAAACTCCGCAGGAGCTCATCGACAGGGCCAGTGCCGCGAAGGCCAGGCAGTATAACAGATTGCGTCTCATTTTTACCTCCTATGTTAGTTTTTTTGTAATTTTGCGTCACTCATTTTCTAATGCAAATATATCAACATTTATACCAAAATTCAAACGGAATGGCAAAAGAGGTCGTCAACAAAGAGGTCGTGAGCCGGGAAGAGGATTATTCCAAGTGGTACAACAATCTCGTAGTCAAAGCAGATCTGGCCGAGCAGTCGGCTGTGCGCGGCTGTATGGTCATCAAACCCTATGGCTATGCCATCTGGGAAAAGATGCACGAGCAACTCGATAAAATGTTCAAGGAAACCGGGCATGTGAACGCCTATTTCCCGCTCTTCATCCCGAAATCCTTCCTCAGCCGCGAGGCCGAGCACGTGGAGGGTTTCGCCAAAGAGTGCGCCGTGGTGACGCACCACCGCCTCAAGGTGGCGCCGGACGGCAAGTGTGTCGTGGTGGATCCCGACGCCAAGCTGGAAGAGGAACTCATCGTCCGCCCGACCTCCGAGACCATCATCTGGAGCACCTACAAAAACTGGATCAAGTCCTGGCGCGACCTTCCGCTGCTCTGCAACCAGTGGGCCAACGTGGTGCGCTGGGAAATGCGCACCCGCCTGTTCCTGAGAACCGCCGAATTCCTGTGGCAGGAAGGCCATACCGCCCATGCCACCGCAGAGGAAGCGGAGGCAGAGAAAACGCAGATGGTGAATGTATACGCCAAATTCGCCCGTGAGGTGATGGCCCTTCCTGTGGTGGTGGGTCACAAGAGCCCCGGGGAGCGTTTTGCCGGCGCCCTGGACACCATGACCATCGAGGCCCTCATGCAGGACGGCAAGGCCCTGCAGGCCGGCACCTCCCACTTCCTGGGCCAGAACTTCGCCAAGAGCTTCGACGTCACCTTCACCAACAAGGAAGGCAAGCAGGACTACGTCTGGGCTACGTCCTGGGGCGTGAGCACCCGCCTGATGGGTGCCCTCATCATGGCCCACGGAGACGACAACGGCCTGGTCCTCCCCCCTGCCCTAGCCCCCATCCAGGTAGTGATGGTACCCCTCTACAAGAGCGAGGAAGAACATAACGCCGTGCTGGACAAGATGTACGAGGTTAAGAAAGCGCTGGAAGCCAAAGGCCACAGCGTAGAAATTGACGACCGCGACACCCTGCGTCCCGGCTTCAAGTTTGCCGAATGGGAGCTCAAGGGCGTTCCGGTGCGCCTGGCCATGGGCCCGAGAGACCTCCAGAACGGCACCGTAGAAGTGGCCCGCCGGGACACCCTGGAGAAAATCTCGGAGCCGCTGGAAGGCCTGGAAGACCGTATCATCGGCCTGCTGGAAGATATCCAGAAGAACATTTACAACAAGGCCCTGGCCTTCCGCGACGCTTCTATCCGCAAAGTAGATACCTGGGAGCAGTTCAAGGAAGAGATTGAAAAAGGCGGATTCCTGCTCTGCCACTGGGACGGCACCGCAGAAACGGAGGCCAAAATCCAGGAAGAAACCAAAGCCACCATCCGCTGCATCCCCGTGGACAGCGCCCTGTGCTTTGAAGAAGGAAAATGCATTTATACCGGCAAGCCCTCACACCAGAGAGTGCTCTTCGCCCGTTCCTATTAGTAAAACTATGAAGAAAATTTTTGTATCGATTGCCCTGCTGGCCGCCACCGTGCTGGCTGCCCGGGCGCAGAACACCCAGGAAGCTGCGGCAGAAGCTGCGGCTGCCCTGAGCGCCGCAGACGATGTTCCGGAAAAAGTGGAGAAGCCCAAATACTGGACCAATTCCATCCTCACCAACATCAACTTTGGCCAAACCTACCTGAGCAAGTGGGCTGCCGGTGGTTACAACAACCTGTCGCTGGCCGGCAACGTGGATGCCAGCGCCAACTTTGCCAAGGACAAACTCACCGGAACCAACCGCATCCAGCTGGATTACGGCTTCCTGTGGAGCGCAGACAAACCCATTCTCCAGAAGAACAAGGACCGCATGTACATTGAATCCAAATGGGGTTACGAGACCCCCGTGCGTCACCTGTCCTACTCCGCCACCTTTGACTTCCTGAACCAGTTCGGCCGCAACTACGACTATAAAACGCCGGCCACCAAGTATGACGATGACGGGAAGCAGCTGGATCCCACCACAGACGACTGGCTGGGTGCCCGCGTCCTGAAATCCGGCTTCATGGCTCCCGCATACATCAACCTGGGTATCGGTGTGCTCTGGACCCCTGCGCCGTGGGTGTCCGTGAACTTCGCCCCCCTCACCGGGAGTGCCGTCATTGTCACCATCCCGCAACTGCGCTACACCTACGGTATGGATCTCCGGGATGCAGACAAGTACAAAGATTTGGCGGAACTCGAGGGAATAGAGATTCGTAAATACAACCAGGACAACGGATATTATGACAACTTCCGCCCTGCCCGTATGGAATTCGGTGCCCAGCTCAAGGTAGATATGGGATGGGTCATCAACGACAACTTCTCCTACACCACCCAGTTCACCGCCTTCTATAACTACCTCAAGCCCAGGGTGGAGCCTCGTCTCACCTGGGACAACAAAGTGTATTGGAAACTGCGCAAGTTCTTTGCCCTTACCGTGTCCACCAACCTCATCTATGACCCGCTGGTGCACGTACGCGACACAGACAAAGACGGCAAGGCCGATGCCAAAGGCGTCCAGTTCAAGGAATTCCTGGAGTTCGGCTTTACATACAGCTTCTCGCATCAGCGCTAATGCTCCTGGTTGCAGTCAGCGGAGGCATTGATTCTATGTGCCTTATGGAAAAGGTCCGTCAGGAAGGCGGGCCTTTTGCCGTTGCACACTGCAACTTTGGTCTGCGGGGCGCAGAAAGCGACGCAGACGAAGCCTTTGTCCGTTCGCAGGCAGCCCGTTACCGCATCCCCTGCCACGTAAAGCGCTTTGATACAGAGGCATTTGCATCGGCAGAGGGGATTTCCATCGAGATGGCGGCCCGAAGGCTGCGGTACCACTGGTTTGGGCAACTGTGCCGGGAACACGGGTATGAGGCCGTAGCTGTAGCGCACAACGCCAACGACAATGCGGAAACGCTAATCCTGAATTTGTTACGCGGAACCGGGCTGCGCGGCATCACGGGCATGAAGGCGGAAGGCTTTCTCCCGGATCCGGACTTTGGGGACATTCCCCTCCGGAGGCCGCTCCTCTCCATGACCCGGGAGGAGATTGAAGCCTTTGCCCGCGAACAGGGCCTCTCCTGGCGCGAAGACAGCACCAATGCCCAGAATGCGTATAAACGGAACAAAGTCCGCAACCTGGTCTTCCCCGTATTTGCCACCATCAATCCCTCGTTCGTCCAAACCCTGAACCGGGATATGGAGCGATTCGCCGCAGAACTGGATCTCATCCTCAAAAACGGCCAAAATCAAGGACGAGCGGTGGCACATGCCTCCAAACCCTTCGTCGCTTCGCTCCTCGTCCCTCCCGTTACGTCGTGCCCTCCGGGCACTTCCTGCGGGCCCCTCCCTCTAACACGGCCGAGGGTGGCCATGGGTTTGGAGGCATGTGCCACCGCTCGTGAATACACCCTTGTTGAAGAGGAGTGGGATGGAACCGAGGCAGTGAAGCAGCCGGAGGGGGTGCTCATCCTGGATGCGGAGAAGGTGGGAGCGTATGTGGAAGGGGCCTGGGAGAGCGGAGACTGGATAAAGCCGCTGGGGGCGCCGGGGCGCAAAAAAATGCAGGACTGGTTCACGGACCATCACATCCCGGCCGACGAAAAACCATTTGTACCGCTCCTGAAAAGCGTGGCAGAGCCGCACCATGTGCTGGCCGTTATCCCCTGCTGCATTGACCATAGCGTACGCGTCACTGCAACCACCCGCCGGATTCTTCGCATTTCCATAAAAAATGGTTAACTTTGCAGGCTATGATTCCCGGACAGGCCGGGAATGACCGGAAAGAAGAAATCAACGTTATACAA
>JAFYEZ010000044.1 GCA_017544005.1 Bacteroidales bacterium | reverse complement strand
GCCGGAGTCGCTGCCGGCTATCGTCAAAACTCTGGGATAAGTCTTCATACTGTTAAAAATGTCTGTATCCTAAATAATCGCGGTCGGCACCCAGCCAGGAAATATCCTGCCCGGCGGTAATCCGACCGATGACATGACAGGGAACCGGAGGCTCCGTTCCGGGGGCCATCGTGAAGAGCAGTTCGTAATCTTCGCCGCCGGTCAGGGCCAGCTCAAGAGCATCCCAGCCGTGGCGGGCGCAGACCTCTCGCAATTCTTCGGAAAGGGGGATATCCTTCGTGAATACCTCCGCACCGACTTTCGAGGCCTTGAGGATATGGCGCAAATCGGAAGCGATTCCGTCCGAGACGTCCATCATCGCGTGTACACCCTCCGTGGCAGCGAGCGCCTGGCCTTCCCGCACGCGGGGAACGGGCCGGTAGTGCCGCTCCACCAGCGCTCCGGAGGAAGCATCGCGTTCCACCCCTTTGAGAATGACCTGCAAGCCGCCTCCGGAATCGCCCAGCGGGCCGGTTACGCAGACCAGGTCGCCGGGAACCGCGGAGCTTCTCAGACGCGCGTGACCGCGGGGACACTCGCCCAGCACCGCCACGTTGATGCAGATGCCCGAAGGGGAGGTCGTCGTATCACCGCCCAAGAGGGGCGCGCCGCAAAAATCCGAACACGCCTTATAGCCCGCCATAAAATCGTCCATCCATTCGCTGTCCAGGCCGCGGGGCAATCCCAGCGACAGAAACGATCCGGTCGGTCGCCCGCCCATGGCGGCAATGTCGCTGAAGTTGACGGCAGCGCTCTTCCAGCCCAACCGGTGGGCCGGAATGTCCTCCCGCAGGAAATGGGTCCCCTCCACCAGCATATCGGTGGTTACCAGGGTTTCCATGGCGTCCCGCTGCGGCAGAATGGCACAGTCGTCGCCGATGCCCAGCACCCCTTCGGGAACAGGGCCCATCGCATCCCGGATGCGTTCAATCAGTCCGAACTCTCCGAGTTCCTTTAAATCCATTCCTTGAGGGATTTCATATACGAATAATCCTTCCCGTCACCGCAATACCCGTAATCCCAGAAGGCATACTCGAACAAGGCAGCCTCCAGGTAGGCACGCGACATCTTGGCACGGGTTTCGTCGTCCACGGCGGCAGCCCACTCGTCTGCCAGGGCCAGAACGGAATTCACGCCCTGGGTAAATTCGTCGTTGCCGTACTCCAGCACCCATTCCTTGTAGGGATTGCCCTCCAGGGAGGCAATGCTGAGGATATAGAGGCCCACTTCGTTGTAAATCCACATACAGGGCAGCATGGCAGCCAGCGCCACCTCCTTGGAGCCGCTCTCGAGAGCGGCCTGGGTGTGCGCGTTGTACGTAGCCGTCACGACGGAAGGCGTCACCTCCGTATCGATGCCGAAGCGCGCGATAAGCATCTCGTGCATCGCCTTTTCCCCGTCAAGTCCGATCTGGGCGAAAAGGCGGAACATCTCCTGCTGGGCGGGATCGGTCATCATGTCGGCCAGCTGGAACATCTGGCGGCCATAGTTGCCCAAATAGAGTTCATCCTGTGCAATATAGCGGTCGAAACGGGAAGGGTCCAGGCTTCCGTCGGCAAGATCTTTAATAAACGGGAGGGTCTTGATACCCTCGAAAATCTTGGCTGATTCAGCCCAGACGCTTTTTGTCCAATTCATGGTCTATAATCGTTTTAAGGTTTTTACTCGCAAGCATCGGATCCGGCGCGCTGACAATCGCACTGACCACGGCCACGCCGTCTGCGCCGCAGGCGATGGCCTCTCCGACGGTTTCCCCATTCATCCCGCCGATCCCGCAGACAGGATGCCGGGTCAGGGCGCAGGCACGCCGCAGCCCTTCGTATCCGAACGGGGCCAGGGTGTCGGTCTTCGTGTTTGTGGAAAAAACGGGAGAGACAGCCACGTAATCCACGTCCAGGCTGTTGGCCGCCACCACTTCGTCCATCGTTTCGACGGAGAGTCCGATGATTTTGTCCGGCCCCAGCAGGCGCCGCGCAATTTCATAGGGCATATCGGACTGGCCGATATGGACGCCGTCTGCATCGACGGCCAGGGCAACATCCACGCGGTCATTGATCAAAAGAGGGACTCCGGTGCCCGAGAGCGCCGCTTTCAGCCGCTTCCCCAAGGCAATGAACTCCCGCGTATCCAGCTCTTTTTCCCGCAGCTGCACCAGGGTTACGCCGCCCCGGACCGCCTGCAGGACCACCTCTTCCAGGTCACGCCCCAGGGAGAGCCCCCGGTCGGTGACCAGATACAAAGCCAAGGTCTCTCTTTTCATATCTTGATGGCCTTGGCGTAATCTGCCGGATCAAAGGTACTGAGCTCGTCGATGAAATGCATCTCCATCGAACCGGTGCCGGCGGCGCGCGCAGCAGCTCGCTCTCCGGCAATGCCCATCACGGCCATCGCGTTCCGCGCAGCCAGCAGCGGATTCTCGCCGACGGCGATGAATGCGCCCGTGACGACGGAGGCCGTGCATCCCATGGCCGTAATGCGGGCCATCAGCGGATGCCCGTTTCCAATCTTTTCAACGCGGTTGCCATCCGTGATGTAATCGACCGGACCGCTGACGGAGACGATGGCACCGCTCGCGAGGGCCAGTGCCTTTGCGCTCTCCACGGCATCGGAGCTCAACGCCGAGGTGTCGACGCCGCGGGATTGAATCTGCTCTCCTGCGAGGCACATAATCTCGGAGGCGTTGCCGCGGATGACCGTAGGATGGCTGTCGCGGATGAGGGAGAGCGACGTTTCGGTGCGGATGCGGCTGGCACCTGCTCCCACCGGGTCAAGCACCCAGGGCTTGCCCAGCCGGTGGGCCGTAGCGGCCGCAATCTTCATTCCCTCGATCTCGTGCCGGTCCAGGCACCCGATATTCACGACCAGGGCCGAAGCGATACCCACAATCTCTTCCATCTCTTCCGGACAGAAGGACATCAGGGGCGAGGCGCCGATGGCCAGCAACGCATTGGCGTTGATGCCCATGGCAACATAGTTGGTAATGCAGTGAACAAGTGGAGATTTTTCGCGTATCGACGCGCAATCTCTGATGAAAGAATCAGATGTTGTAGTCATAATTCCCTACGCTGTAATTAAACAAATCAGGTTCTAAGGGTATAATCTCAGCCACCCGGAGGCAGCACCCCGTATTTCGGGAACAAAGGTAGCGCTTTTATCCGCATTTCCAATCACCATTTTTATTGTATCTTTGTCACCCGTAAAAATGCATCTGCCGATGAAACGTCTCCTGCTGCCCCTCATCCTCCTGACCTTGACGGGATTGCTTCCTGCCTGTGCCGGAAGTTCCCGCAACCGGGTGCAGAAGTCCGCTCCGGCGGAGACCCGCAAAGCCCCGGTTACCGTGAAAGTCGATCGCTATCAGTATCAAACCGTTCAGGAATACAGCCACGACAGCGGCGCCTACACGCAGGGCCTTTTCTTTTATGAGGGCAAGCTGTACGAGAGCGCCGGTCAGTATGGCGAATCGTCGCTCCGGATCGTGGATCTCGAGACGGGCAAAGTTCTCAAACGCAAGAACTTCCCCCGGAAATACTTCCTGGAGGGAGCCTGCGTGCTGGAGGGCCGGCTCTACGTACTGACCTGGAAGGAGAATGTCTGCTTTGTCTGCGACCCGGCCACGCTCGAGCAGCAGGGCACGCTGCGCTATCAGGGCGAAGGCTGGGGCCTGACCACTGACGGCCGGAGCCTGATCATGAGCGACGGATCGGCCGTCATCCGTTACCGCAACCCGCAGACTTTCGCCGTGGAACGCGAACTCACGGTGCGCTACAACGGCCAGGAACTGGCCTGGCTGAACGAACTGGAGTACTTCGGCGGCCGCATCTGGGCCAATGTCTACGGGCTGGAGCTACTGGTTTCAATCGACCCCGAGACGGGCAACGTAGTGGAGGATATCGACTGCCGGGGCATTCTGCCCGCCAAGCTCACGAAGCCCACGACCGATGTCTTCAACGGCATCGCCTTTGACCCTGCGGACGGCGGGCTCTATGTCACGGGCAAGTACTGGCCCAAACTCTTCCGCATCCGGAAAACCAAATAGTTTGTATCTTTGCCGCCGAAAGGTGGGGCAGTCCGTCGCCGCGGCCTTCGGGGTCGTGGAGGAAAGTCCGGGCAGCGCAGAGCACCTCCCTGTGGAAAGCACAGACAGGCGTAAGTTTGTGAGGGGCGTAACAGAAAACAACCGCCGGCGGGAAAGCCGCCGGTAAGGGTGAAAACGTGAGGTAAGAGCTCACGGCCGGTGACGGTGACATTACCGGGGTACGCTTCGGAGGGCTGCAAGGCCAAATATACCGGCAGATGAGGGCTGCTCGCCCGATGCCGGGGGGTAGGCTGCGTCAGATAAATGACGGGCGCCGCGCGACAAGGATGCAGTTTATGAATGCGGTCCGCGGATACAGAACTCGGCTTATCGTCCCACCTTTTTTTCTTTGACGCATTTCCATTTCCAAACTTTTTACTATCTTTGCAGTCCCAATTGGGTAGCAAGCCACTTTAGCTCAGTCGGTAGAGCAGCGCATTCGTAATGCGCAGGTCGTCAGTTCGAGCCTGATGAGTGGCTCAAGAAAAAGCAGCAGGACGTTTCCTGCTGCTTTTTCTTTTGTACGTGATACGCACCCCTATAATTCCCAGGCGAGGGCGGAGGCGCCGAGGATGGCGGCGTCGGATTCTTTCAGCTGGGAGAAAACGAGCTTCACCTTCCCGCGCCAGAGCGGAATCACATGCTCGTCCATCGCCTTGCGGATCGGTGCTTCCAGGAACTCCCGGGCCCGTGCAAGGCCGCCGAAAAGCACGATGGCCTCGGGGGCGGAGAACTCGATGAAGTCCGCGAACTTCTCGCCCAGGAGGCTGCCCGTAAAATCAAAGACCCGGCGGGCGAGGCGATCCCCTTCCCGGGCAGCCTCGTACACATCCTTGGAGGTAATGCTGTCCAGGGAACGCAGCAGGGAAGGCTCGTCCGACCCGTCCAGCCACTCCCGCGCCGTGCGGGCGACGCCAGGCGCGGAGGCGTAAGCCTCCAGACATCCGTCCTTGCCGCAGTTGCAGTGCCGGCCGTTGTGCCGAATGATACAGGTATGGCCGAGTTCCCCGGCGAATCCGTCGTGGCCATACACCACTTTCCCGTCGATCACAATGCCCGATCCCACGCCCGTACCAAGGGTAATCATGATGAAATGCTTCATCCCTCGCGCCGCGCCATAGGTCATCTCCCCCATGGCGGCGGCATTGGCATCGTTGGTCAGCGCAACCGGAATCCCATCCATCTTCTCCGAGAGCATCCGGGCAAAAGGGATATTGCCGGAACGCATCCAGGGAATATTGACGGCGCTCTCAACCGTTCCGGTATAGTAGTTTCCATTGGGAATGCCGACTCCGATGCCCCGGACTGCGCCCTCCGCCCCGGCGGCGGAGATGATGGCGCGCAAGGCTCCTGCGAGCGAGGTGATGAATTCATCTACCGTCCCGGCGGATTCGGTACTGATCACGCGCTGCGCGAGGATATCGCCCCGCGCATCCACAATGCCGCACTTGGCGGTCTGTCCGCCCACATCGACACCGATTACAACTTGCTGTTCCATAGTATTCTGAAATAATAATTGCTACATGATTTGAATGGCGATGCGGGCGCAGGCCTCGGCATCGGCCAGGGCGTGGTGATGATTCACGAGGTCGTAGCCGCAGGCGGCCGCCACGGTGTGCAGCTGGTGATTCGGAAGCCTGCAGCCGAAGTGCCGGCGGGAGGCCGCCAGCGTATCAAAAAAGGTGTAATCCGGATAATCCATCTGATACACCCGGAAGGCCGCCTTCAGGCACCCTTCGTCAAACCGGCTGTTGTGCGCCACAAGCGGCAGGCCCTCGATTCTCGGGGCTATCTTCTCCCACACGTACGGAAACACCGGGGCATCGTCGGTATCCTCCGGTCCCAGGCCGTGAACCCGCTGGCAAAACCACTGATAATACTCCGGCTCCGGGTGGATCAGGCTGTAGAAAGAATCCACGATCTCCCCGCCCCGCACGATGACTACCCCCACACTGCAGACGCTGGAGGGGCACTCGTTGGCAGTCTCGAAGTCTATGGCTGCGAAATCCGTCACCGTCTTGATTACACTTCAAAATCCAGGCAGGCGCGCTGGGCGGTGTAAGGGCGGACCTTTTCGTTGGCGACGGCGACGTGCGCAGGATGGACGGCGTAGCCCTTCAGGGCCGCCTCATCCTCGAGCGTGGAGTCGAGCATCAGGTCGGCGTTCGACGAGGCCAGACGGCCGCTGATATGAACCTTGACATCCAGCAGGCCAGGCACCTGGCCGACGAGGCCCTCGAGGCCTTCCTTGATACCCTTCTTTATGGTTTCTTTCTCACTGTCAGAGAGTTCCGGATTCAACGTCCAGACGATAATGTGCTTGACCATGGTAGGCTGAATTAATCGATAATCTTGAGTTTTTCGCGGGCTTCGGAGGCGGGCATCAGGTTGAAGTGCCACCATTCGGACTTGATAGGCAGAAGGCCCTGGTCGGTCATCACCTTGCGCAGGAGCAGCCGGTTCTCCAGTTCGCGCTGCGTGATACGGCCCGTGGCGAGCAGTTCCTCTTCGTGGTCGGGGCGCGCCTCGTCACCGAAGAAATCATAGTTCGAACCCATCGGGAAGGGAACTCCGGCGCAATCAATCAGGCTCACGTCAACGGCGGCGCCGAAATTGTGAAGGCCGTTGCCCTTGTAAGGATTGGCCACAAACGCCTCCCAGGGCGTGCCGACCACCGCATCCCACATCTCCTTCTGGATGCTGATGGGGCGGGCGGCGTCATAGATAATCAGGTTGGCCGTCGAGTTGAGCTCTTTCAACTCCTTGGCGGCAGCGGCCAGCTTCTCTGCCAGTTCAGGACGCATGAAGGCCTTGGTAAAACCGTGGTAGAGCTGACGTCCCATGAAGTTGTAAGGGCCGGTGTAAATCAACTGCACGGCAATCGTCGAATCGACATCGTGGATATCCACCAGGCCGGCGGCGCGCATCTCAGCCTCCTTGGGAGTGTCGGGGCCGATATTGGTGTCGAACCAGGCGAGGTAATTCGTGTAATTGACGGTAGCAGCCTTCCGGCAGCAGGAAGTCAGGGTAAGCAGCGCGATAAATGCGCAGAAAACAAACGTTTTAATACTTTTCATATGACAATTGTTCATGGATTATTCGATTCGTCTTGCGCCGTCGGAAATGACGACAGGATAGATGTTGGGAGCATGGCCGAACGCGGCGATGAAACAGTTCCGCGCAGCCTGCACGAAGGCTTCATACCGTTCTTCGGCCACCAGATTGATGGTGCATCCGCCAAACCCGCCTCCCATCACGCGGGCGCCGGTGACTCCCTGCCGGGAGGCCAGCGTCACCAGGAAATCCAGCTCCGGGCAACTGACCTCATAGAGCCGGCTCAATCCCCAGTGGGTCTGGTACATCCGCTCGCCGACGGTAGCATAGTCGCCTTTCTCCAGAGCGGCGCATACATCCAGCACCCGCTGAAACTCCCCGATTACATATTCCGCGCGCATGGCATCCTCGGCGGAGAGTTCCGGACACACCTCTTCCAGCCAGGCGGGGCGGGCGTCGCTCAGGAAGGTTACCTCCGGATGGCGGTGGCGGATAGCGGCGGCGGCCCGTTCGCACGATTCCCGGCGGCGGTTGTAGGCAGAAGAGGCCAGTTCGTGCTTGACACAGGTATCGATCAGCACGAGGCGATAGCCTGCCGGATGGAAGGGGAAATATTGATACTCCAGGGACTTGCAATTCAACCGAATCAGGTGGCCTGCCCGGCCGAAGCAGGAGGCGAACTGATCCATGATGCCGCACATCACGCCGCAATAGTTGTGCTCGGTAGCCTGGCCGATCCGGGCCAGCTCAAACCGGTCGAAGCCGTTGCCGTTCAGCTCATTGATGGCATAAGCAAATACGCTTTCGAGGGCGGCGGAGGAGGAGAGTCCCGCTCCGAGGGGAACATCTCCGGCAAAGGCCGCGTCGAATCCCGCCACCTTACCTCCGCGCTTGCACGTTTCCCGGCAGACGCCGAACACGTACCGGGCCCATTGCTGCGAGGACACGTCCTCCTCGGCCAGACCGAATTCCACGCACTCGTCGTAATCGAGGGAATAGAGCCGCACCCTGTCTGTTCCGTTGGGACGGATGGCAGCCAGAATCACCTTGTCAATGGCACCGGGGAGAACGAACCCGCCGTTGTAATCCGTGTGTTCACCGATGAGGTTGATGCGGCCGGCGGCCGAATAGAGCCGGCTTCCGCCGCCGAAATGTTCCTTGAATGCCGATTGGACGCGTGCTTGAATCATAGATACAAAAATACAAAAAAAGCGTTTGGTTACGTTTACTTACGTATAGTTACGTTTAGAGGATGGTTAGCCGGCAGGGGAATCGCCAACTTGCGGCCGGATTAAAAATACACTGCTATGAAAACACGTACCCTGCTCCCCGCTTCAGCCTTTGTGCTCCTCGCCCTGGCTACCACCTTCTGCACGCCGGCTCCCACCCCATCCTCCTCCCGCGCCATACTTCGCATCGCTTTTGCGGAGCCTGTCGGACAGACGCCCCTCGCAGCCACGCGCGCGGCCGCGTACGATACCAATTCCTTTATCCTGACGGTGGCCCAATCCGGCGGAGATACCCTCTACAACGGAGCGTATGGCGCCCGGCCCGATGCGTTTGAAGTATCGAACGGGACTTATGAAATCACAGCCCTCTCACGCCGATTCACCGCACCGGAGTTCGATGCACCGCAATACGGTGACCGGCAGATGATTGTCATCCAAGGGGGCCAGGATACCCAGGTCTCCCTCTGCTGCAAACTGATCAACGCCTCCATCCAGTTCACCTTTGCCGAATCGTTTACCAAAAAGTACGGAAACGGCTACCTGCTGTTGCAGAGCGCCTCCGGAGAACTGATCTATGGCTTGCAGGAGAAGCGGGAGAGCTGGTTCCTTCCGGGAAACGTCATGGTGCTCTACCACGACAGAGAGGCGGACACGCCTCTCTTCAACCGGGTACTCTCCGCCGGCGAACGCCACCGCCTGACCCTCAACGCATCGTCCGACCAGGCTGCCGCCGGCTTCTCCATCGAGGTGGATACGACTTCCGTGACGATTGCCGAGAGTATCGTCGTAGGGCCCTCCTATCCGGCCTGCAACGGATTGACGAAGGAATCGGCCTACGACGTGGCAACCGCCGCGCAGCATCTGGGCGACACGGCCTGGGTCTGGGGCTATATCGTCGGAGGAGATCTGACCACCTCCGGAATCAAGTTCGAAGCCCCTTTTGAAAAGAGTTCCAACCTGGCCATCGCTGCCTCAGCGTTGGAAAAGGAACGGTCCAAGTGCTTTTCGGTAGAGCTCAGCAGGGCCGCCATCCGGACCCCGCTGAACCTCGTGGACCATCCGGAAAACCTCGGCCGCAAGATTTATCTCCGCGGCCTCCTCTCCACCTACTTCTCCCTCCCCGGCCTCAAATCGGTCTCCGACTACGCCCTATAAGTGATGATAGCAGAATCGACTATTCTCTCAGATATCACAGACAGCAATCATTGTCCGTTTGTTTTGGCATCTGATGGTCGGCTTTCTTTTGGGGAAATATCACCTGAATCAGGACTCATTCCAGCCCCGATTATGTTGAGCGCCGGGCTGATAACCAATACGTCAACAAATGATGGTTATGGCCTTGTTCACATAGAAGCAAGACATGGTGAACAAATCAGAAAGGCTGGTTATACCTCGGTCGTTGACTTTGTTGAGAAAGTCGCAAAAAACTATGAATCGATTCGAGAGGGGAAAAAACGCCGCGGACGGCAAACGTACCTGCTTCAACTCACCGACAAGCACCACAACACGCTCATCGTAGAATTATCACAGGACTACACCTATTGGAACATAAACACCGCAGGAATCTTTAAGTCTTCCTACGGTGCAAAAAACAAAGTTGTGTATAACCGGCCCACTTCGGCTAAGCAGTCTGCTGAAACTACTGAAGCAACGCGGCTTGACGAACAATGCAGCACTCGGTCAAACCCCAGCAGGAGCAACACTCCTACACAACAATGCAAGTGATCCGTTTGGGGCTCGAACCCAAGACCCCAGCATTAAAAGTGCTGTGCTCTACCGACTGAGCTAACGAATCTTTTGGGAGGGCAAAGGTAGACATTAAACCGGAATTATCCAATATTTTTTTCAGCGCACAAAAACACTATTTTTGCACTGTCATGCAGAACGAAGAGAAGAGCATCCTTGAGGGACTGAACCCAGCCCAGGCAGAAGCGGTCCGGCAGACGGAGGGCCCGACCCTGATCATTGCCGGTGCCGGCAGTGGCAAAACCCGCGTTTTGACCTGCCGTATCGCCTGGTTGCTGGCCCACGGTGTAAAGCCGGGCGAGGTGATGGCACTGACCTTCACCAAGAAAGCGGCCGGGGAGATGAAGGAGCGTATCGCCGCCCTGGTGGGGGAGCGCAAGGCGCGCTGGATCTGCATGGGCACGTTCCATTCGGTCTTTGTCCGCTTCCTGCGGGAGTTTGCAGACCGGCTCGGCTATCCGCAGCAGTTCACCATCTGGGATCAGTCGGATTCGAAGAGCGCCATCAAGCAATGCATCAAGGAACTCGAACTGGACGACAAAATCTATAAACCCGGGTATATCCAGAGCCGCATTTCGCTGGCCAAAAACAATCTCTGCACCGTAGCGGCCTATCGCAAAGACGCGCAGTTGCAGGAGGAAGACCGCGCCCGGAAGCAGTTCCGGCTGGTGGACGTTTATGTCCGCTACGCCGAAAAATGCAAGCAGGCCGGCGCGATGGATTTTGACGACATCCTGCTCAACATGCTCATCCTCTTCAAGTACCATCCGGATGCCATGGAGGCCATTGCCGCCCGGTTCCGGTATATTTTGGTGGATGAGTACCAGGACACAAACTATGTCCAGTACCTGATTGTCAAGTATCTGGCAAAGCGCCACAACAATATATGCGTGGTGGGCGACGATTCGCAGAGCATCTACAGTTTCCGCGGCGCCCGGATCGAGAACATTCTCCGTTTCCGGCAAGATTACCCGGAGGCGAAGCTGTTCCGGCTGGAGCAGAACTACCGCTCCACGCAGATGATTGTGAATGCGGCCAACAGCGTGATTGCCCACAATTCCAACCGGATTCCCAAGGAGTGTTTCTCCAGGGCGGAAGTCGGAGAAAAGATTCAGATCATCAAGGCGTTTACCGAGCAGGAAGAGGCCTATCTGACCGCTTCTTCCATCGTGGAACGCATCTATACCGACAAAGCGCCCTACAGCAGTTTCGTGATTCTCTACCGGACCAATGCGCAGTCGCGCGCCTTCGAGGAGAATCTGCGCCGCAAGAATCTGCCCTACCGGATCTATGGCGGGCATTCTTTCTACGAGCGGGCAGAGGTCAAGGATATGCTGGCCTACTTCCGGCTGGCGGTCAATCCGCACGACGATGAAGCCTTCCGGCGGGTGATCAACAATCCCCCGCGCGGAATCGGCGACACTTCGATGGAACGGCTTGCCCTGCTGGCAGGGAACAAGCAGTGTTCGCTCTTCGAGGCGGCCTCGGCAGAACTGTCGGAACTCGCCTCGGTGGGACTTCGCGAGACGGCAGCTGCCAAGTTTCGCGCATTCACGGGAATGCTCACGCCCTTCATCGCACAGAGCCGGACGGAAGAAGCCTTCACGCTGGCCGCCCGCATCGGAGATGCCAGCGGATATGTGATGGCCGTCCGCCTGGACAAATCCCCCGAAGGACAGGCCCGCGCCGAAAACGTCGAGGAGCTTTTCAACAGCGTGAAAGAATATGCGGAGGAAGAGGCGGAGATGCGGCGCGAGCTGGCGGACGACGTCCAGGGGGAAGGCATGGAAGTGGTGACGCTCAGTGACTTCCTGGAGAATATCACGCTCCTTTCGGAGGCCGAAAAAGACGACCTGGCCGAAGGCGATGACAACGACAACAAGATTACCCTGATGACGATCCACGCCGCCAAAGGTCTGGAATTCCCCTTTGTCTATATCACCGGGATGGAAGAGGGGCTCTTTCCTTCCGACACCCTCAACATCACCCCCGCGGAGATCGAGGAGGAACGCCGTCTCTTCTATGTGGCCCTGACGCGTGCCGAGAAGGTGGCTACCATCTCCTTTGCCAAGAGCCGGATGCAATGGGGACGCACCGACACCCATCCTGTCAGCCGGTTCGTCCGGGAGATCAACCGCGATTTCCTGGCCACGCCCGTGGATGAGGAGGAATCCCCTGCCAGAAGTTGGGGAACCGGTTCATCCGGTTGGGGAGAAAGACCTGCGTACGGGGGCTGGCAACCGCGCTATGGCGCAGGAGGCCGCAACCCCGTTCAGCGCGTGCAGCAACCGGCCCCTCGCCCGACCCCGCAGCCACAACCCGTAGCGCGTCCCACGTTCTCCCGCCCGGCACGTACCCCTTCCCTCGATTTCCGCGCGGATGCCATTGCCGACCTGCGCCCCGGACAGCGGGTGGAGCACGACCGGTTCGGATTCGGGGAGATTCTGCGCTTTGAAGACCAGGGACCGCAAATGAAAGCCATCGTCAAGTTCGATGAGAGCGGCGAGAAGACGCTGCTGCTGAAGTTCGCCAAATTGCGGATCGTGCGCTAGCCACGTCCGGAATGAATTGCGTATATTTGCACCTATGAAAATCGTATTCCTTGATGCGGCTACCCTCGGAGCGACCTCCCTGGAGCCGATCGCCCGCCTGGGCGAACTCGTCACCTGGCCCACCTCCACGCCGGAGGAGGCGCTGGAACGGGTCCGTGATGCTGAAATCCTGATTGTCAACAAAGTTAAGGTTACTGAAGCGCTGCTGAACGCCGCCCCGAAGTTGCGGCTGATCTGCGAAGCGGCCACCGGTGTCAACAACATCGACGTGGCAGCCGCCGAGCGCCGGGGCATCCCGGTCCGCAACGTAGCCGGCTACTCCACCGAATCCGTGGTACAGGTCACCTTCACCCTGCTGCTCAGCCTGGTTGGGAAACCCGAGCGCTACGACGCTGAAGTTAAGGATCTGACGTACAGCCGCAGCGGACTCTTTACCGATGTCCGCACCCCCTTCTCCGAGCTGGACGGCAAGACGATCGGCATCGTGGGCATGGGCACCATTGGCAGCCGCGTGGCGGCCGTGGCCACCGCCTTCGGCATGAAGGTCATCTACTATTCCACATCCGGCACATCGCATTGCAAGACCTATCCCAGCGTATCGCTTGAAACGCTGCTCCGGGAATCGGACATCATCAGCATCCACGCCCCGCTGAATGCGCGCACCAACGGGATGATCCGGGCGGCAGAGCTGCGCCAGATGAAGCCGACGGCCCTTATTATCAACCTCGGACGCGGCGGAATCGTGGATGAGGCCGACCTGGCCGATGCCATCAGCAAGGGAGTAATCGCCGGTGCCGGCCTGGACGTCTATACCGCCGAGCCGCTGCCCGAAGACCATCCGCTGCTGCATACCGCACACCCGGAACGGCTTCGCTTCACCCCGCATATCGGATGGACGAGTGCCGAAGCCCTCGTGCGTCTGGTGGAAGGCATAGCCGACAATATCCGTAAACCCTTCTAATCCAATCCTATGTCAGAATTCGTTCAAGGCAAGACGGTGGTCATCAACCAGCCTTCCTATGCACTCTATACCCTGTTTTCCGACCCGAGCCGCATCGCCGGCGTGCTGCCGGAGCAGTACAAGGACAAGGTTACCTTCGGCGACGACACGGTGCTGGTCCAGGTTCAGGGATTCGAACTGGGCGTCAAGGTTCACAGCCGCACTCCCTTCTCCAAGGTGGAGTTTGAGCAGTACGGCAACGCCCCCTTCCCGTTCCTCGTTTCCATTTTCATGGAGCCCACGAGCGACTCCTCCACCCTGTTTCATATCGAACTCACGGCGGAACTCAACATGATGATGCGGATGATGCTCGGCAAACGGTTGCAGGAGGGTGTGGACAAGATTACCGATGCCATCGCCGCTGCCGCAGCCGGCAAGATGCCGGACAACCTGCCGCACGGATGGCAGGAGATGGTCAAATAATGCTTCCCGAAGCATTCATATCGATTCTGCGGGAATCCTATCCGGAGGAGACCGTGCAGCGCCTTTGCGCCGCCCTGGCGGAAGAGGCGCCGGTTTCCGTGCGCCGCAATCCGGCCAAGATCAGCGAAGAAGCGTTCCTGGCGCATTTTGGGACTGACGCTTTCGGGGCGGTTCCCTGGTCTGCGTCGGACGGTCTTTATCTGAAGCGGCGCCCCTCCTTCACCCGGGATCCGCTCTTCCACAGCGGGGCCTATTACGTACAGGAGGCCGCTTCGATGGCGGTCGGCGGTTTACTGGAGACAGCTTTCCCGGAAGCGGGAAGCACCAGCCTTCGCGTGCTGGATCTCTGCGCGGCGCCCGGCGGCAAAAGCACCCTGCTGCTTTCCCGCCTCAACCCGGAATCGCTGCTGGTAGCCAATGAAGTGATGCGGCAGCGGGCCGGCATCCTGGCTGAGAACCTGGCCCTCTGGGGGGCACCCAATGTCGTCGTGACAAACAACGACCCGGCGGACTTCGGCAGACTGGAGAGTTATTTTGACCTGATGCTGGTCGATGCCCCCTGCTCGGGCGAAGGCATGTTCCGCAAGGACGAGAGCGCCATCGGCGAATGGTCGCCCGATGCCGTCCGGCTCTGTGCCGCCCGGCAACGTCGGATTCTGGCAGACAGCTGGCGCTCGCTCCGGCCCGGCGGAGCGCTGATCTACTCCACCTGCACATTCAACCACTATGAAGATGAGGAGAATACCGAATGGATCTGCCGTGAGCTGGGCGGCGAATGCCTCTCGCAGCGACATTTCCTCCCGGGATTCGACCACGGCGAAGGATTCTACTGCGCGCTGATCCGCAAGGGAGGCGAAGCCCCGCGCAAGCCCCTGAAGAGTGCCCGCAGCAACGCCCCGACCGGCTCTCCGGCTGCAGCGGCCCAGAAACTGCTCCAACCGGGCATGGTGCTGCGCGAAAAGACCACCCGCGAGGGCGCACATCTGCTCAAAGCATTTCCGGCAGGGCTCTGCGCAGAAATGGAGGCACTCGAAAAATGGCTCAGCGTGCGCGCCTCCGGAACGGCCGTCGCCACCATCAAGGGCAAAGATTTGATACCCGAAGCCGACCTGGCCTATTCGACCGCTTTCAACCGGGAAGCCTTTCCGGAGGTCAACCTCGATCGGGAAGCGGCGCTTCGCTTTCTGGCGCACGAGCCGCTGGTCCTCTCCGCCGAGCCGAAGGGATATCTCACGCTTTGCTACAAGGGATTGCCACTGGGGTTCGTGAAAAACCTCGGGGCTCGCTGCAACAGCCTGCATCCCCTCTCCCGCCGCATCCGCATGGACATTTTTGAGGAATAATTGTTATCTTTGTCCGTCAATCAGGCGAACGGATGCATACCATCTATTTCGAGAACCGCTGTATTACCATCTGCCAGAGGGCCGACATCCCCTCCGGCGTCTCGGAGCAACAGATTCTTTCGTGCAGCGGCCCGGACTCCATCCGGGACCTGCCCGAACGGTTCGCCGCCGATACCTCTCTTCCCGACCTTTACCTCGTTGCGGCAGACGAGGCGGCCTGCTACGCAGCCTTCTGCGCGCTGTTCACCGAGATTCAGGCGGGCGGCGGCCTGGTGTCGAACGACCGGGGCGAATACCTGATGATCTTCCGCCGGGGCCTCTGGGATCTTCCCAAGGGCAAGTGCGAAGCGGGCGAGCGCATCGAGGAGTGCGCCGTGCGCGAAGTGCTGGAGGAGACCGGCCTCTCCACCGTGGAACTGGGTTCCCGGATCTGCGTCACCCACCACACCTACCACCTCGACGGCGTCTTCTGCCTGAAACACACCTATTGGTTCCAGATGAAGAACCGGAACGGCGAACCGCTTCGCCCGCAAATCGAAGAGGAGATCCACAAGGCCGAATGGATGCCCTGGAGCGAGGTTCTCGCCCACGCTCCGCTCTGCTACAATTCCGTAAAAGAGGTTATTTCCCGCGCAGGTCGGTAACGATCGTATCGTCGCCCAATGCGCTCACATCCAGCCGGAAGAACTCCTCCGGCCAGGATTCCGCCATCGTTTCCACCGAAAGGAGCCGATAGACGACCTTGGAACCGTCGCGGAAGGAGAGCGTAAAGACCTTATGGGCCGGATCGCTCGTCACGGCGCCTTCTCCGAAAAGCGTGTTCAGATCCCCCGGCAGGATGGTCACCTCCTCAGCGGAGGTATCGTAGTTCCAGAGGGAGGCTCCGTCGCTGAGAATCTGCAACGCGCCCTTGGTGACCCGGAAGCAGGGATACTGCAGATCCAGCGTCCCCGTCTCTTCGCGCAGCGTGACTCCGGCCGGACTGGTTACAGTTTCCGTAAAGAGAATCCGCGAGGCTGGCAGGCCGGCGGCCAGATCCTTGATCTGGACGGGCTGCAGGGCCTGAGCGCGGGAAGCCAGCGGCAGGAGTGCCAGGAGCAGTGCGACGAGGGCAAAGCGTTTCATATTACACGATCGTTTGATGGTCCAACGAATCCAGTTTGCGGTCCAGCGTGTCGAAATCCGAAATCAGTACGGCGCGCGCCTTGCTGCCTTCGAAAGGTCCCACGATGCCCGCTGCTTCCAATTGTTCAATAATCTTGCCAGCGCGCGGATATCCAATGTCCAATTTGCGCTGCAGCAGCGAAACCGAGCCCTGCTGGGTCTGCACGACAATCTTGGCGGCCTCCTCGAAGAGCTTGTCCCGACGGCGCAGATCCACGTCTCCGCCACCGCCGTCGCCCGCTTCTTCTTCCGGTTCCGGAAGCTGGAACGGCTGCAGATAGCCCTGCTGGTTCTGGATAAAGGCAGCCAGGTCCTTGACCTCGTCCGTCTCGATCAGGGCGCACTGGACGCGTGTCAGATCCATGTTCGGCGCAATGACCAGCATGTCGCCGCGTCCGATCAGGCGGTTGGCGCCCGGCGTATCGATAATCGTCTTGGAGTCGATGCTCGAGTTGACGCGGAAGGCAATGCGGGAGTTGAAGTTGGCCTTGATGTTACCGGTAATGATATCGGTGGTCGGGCGCTGGGTGGCGAGCACCAGGTGGATACCCACCGCACGGGCCTTCTGGGCCAGGCGGGCGATCGGCTCTTCAATCTCGCGACCGGCGGTGGTGATCAGGTCGGCGAACTCGTCGATGACGACCACAATATAGGGCATGAACTTGTGTCCGTTGTTCGGATTGAGCCTGCGGTTCAGGAACTTGGCGTTATAGTCCTTGATCTGGCGGACGTCAGCCTGCCGCATCAGTTCGTAGCGGAGCTCCATCTCCTCGCAGAGCGACTTGAGGGTGGTGATGACCTTCTTGGTGTCGGTGATAATGGCCTCATCCTCCCCTTCCAGCTTGGCCAGATAGTGCTTTTCAAGCTTGGAGTAGAGCGAGAACTCCACCCGCTTGGGGTCCACCATCACGAACTTGATTTCGGCGGGGTGCTTGCAGAAGAGCAGCGAGGCGATAATGCAGTTCAGTCCAACCGACTTACCCTGACCCGTCGCACCGGCCACCAGCAGGTGGGGCATCTTGGCCAGGTCCAGGAAGAAGGGCTCGTTGGTGACGGTAATACCGAGCGCCATCGGCAGTTCCATCTTGGCCTCCTTGAACTGGGGCGAGTTGAGCACGCTCTTGAGCGGCACCACGCTGGCCCGCTCGTTCGGCACCTCGATGCCCACGGCATCAGTCAGCGTAACGACACGTACGCCTTTGGTACCCAGCGAAATCGCAATATCTTCCTCCAGCGACCGCACCTGCGCCACCTTGATTCCCTCGGCGAGCGTAATCTTGTAGAGGGTCACGGTCGGGCTCTTGGCAGCGGTAATGCCGCGGACACCAATCTTATAATTGGCCAGCGCGTTGACGATGCGCTGCTTGTTCTTTTCCAACTCGGAGAGCGGCACGTCGTACCACTTGTCCCGGTAGTCATGCAACAGGGCGAGCGACGGCATCTCGAACCGGGGCAGATCGAGACGCGGATCAAAGAGGCGGTCCTTCTCCTCCTCGGTCAGGTTTGCCAGGAAGTCGTTTTCGGACTCCTCCACATCGAGCGGAACCTCCTCCGCCGATGCCGGCTGGCTGACGGGCTCCGGCGCGGGAGCAGGATCGGATACCGGCTCGAAAACAGGCTCCAGGACCGGTTCGGGGGTCTGCTCGGCCTCGGGCACCTCATAAAAGTCTTCCGGGATGTCGTCCTGGGTATCATGTACCGCCTCCACCTCCGGATTCGGCTCGTCGTCAAACTGCGGGAAACCTTCCTCGGTCCCAACCCCTTCCTCTTCGACGTCCTCGTCGTCAAGGGGCTCTTCCACAACCGGTTCCACCGGTTTCTCCGGGCGGTGGGTGGTGAAGTAGATGAACTTGTCGAACCAGATGGCCACCTTGTTGGTCAGCAGCATCGCCCAGCCCACAAGCAAGACGAAGAGCACGCTGCCGGCGCCCAGCTTGCCCAGCAGATTGCAGAGCCAGAGGTTGGCGTAGAAACCGTACGATCCGCCCGGCGCACCGCCGAGCAGGTTGCTGTCAAAGAAGCTGAAAATGAAGGCGAACAGCACCGAGAAGATGATGGCGCCCAGGAAACAGACGGCGAAAACGCGGACCAGGTTCACCTTCTTGATGCGCAGGAAAAAGACGGAAAGCGCGCCGACAAAGAGCGGCAGCGTAAAGGCGCCGAATCCGAAGAGGCGTGCCACCAGCAGGTCGGCCCAGAGGAAGCCGAGCTTACCGCCGATATTGAAGGCCTTCTGGCCGGGGGCGAACAGTTCCGGGTTGGAAAGCAGACTCTGGTCCTTGTTCCAGGTAAAGATATAGGAGATCAGGGTCGCCAGCGTGTAGAGGGCGATCACGGCCAGCAGGATACCGGTCAGCAGCCGGAGATTCCGTCCCAGTTGGGAGGGTGCCTTCGGGGTTTTGCCCTTTTTCTTTTTCTTGGCCGCCATAGGGTTCGTTATTTCTTTCTCTTGCGGTTACGGTTCTTCTTGTGGTTCTTGCCCGTCTGGCCGGCACCCGGCAGCATTCCGGGGCGGGCGAAGGTTGCATCGGCGGAAATCGCACCGAGTTCGATGCCCTCGGGCACCTTCAGCCGGCCCTCCGAGAGCCGCTCGATATCCGCAAAAATCGTGGCGTCCGAGACGCTGTCCTTGTTCCAGATGAGGTATTGCTGCCGCATGTAGAGGGCCAGGGCGCGGATCATCTCGCGCTTGGTCTCGTCCTCCTCGCGGTCGGCGATCAGGCTGATCATGTTCTCGATGTTTCGGCCGTAGCAGGCTGCCTTGACCGGGCGCTTCTCGAGGGGAATCGGCTGGGGTTTGCTCTCCAGTTCCTTCCGGTCGGGCACGGGATAGGGCGTATCGACATCGATGTCATACCCGGCCATGATCTGCATGTGGTCCCAGAGTTTGTGTTTGTAATCCACCATCTCCCGCACCTGCGGGTTGAGCTGGGCCATCACCTGCACCACGGCGCGGATCTGCTCGTTGCGTTTCTCCCGGTCCGGAATGGCCTTGACCATCTCGACCATCTTCTGCACATACCTGCCATACTCGGGCAGGATCAGTTTCTCTCGCTGGGTATTGTAATCCATAGTCGGTTTTCGTTAAAGATTGGTAACCACCTTGACCGCGGCGGGAATCAGCGTGCACTTGGCCGGCGAGCAGCCCACCGGTTCACCGTCCACCTCCATGAAAGAGGCCGGCGTCGCTTCAATTTCGATGGTATTCCTGGCGCGGGTATGCAGGACCTCCTTCATCTCGAGCACCGTTCCGTCGAAGAGGCGCCTGGTGGCAAAGAGGAACTTGCCCTTCCAGAGTTTCTTGACGACCGTCAGATCGAGCAGGCCGTCGTCGATTACCGCCTTCGGGGTCTCCATCATGCCGCCGCCGCAGTAGCGTCCGTTGCCCAGGGCCACGGAGAAGGCGGGACCCTCGTAGAAGGGTTCGCCGTCCACCTTGACGGTAAAGTGGGGGCATTTGTACCACAGGAAGCCCTGCATCAGGCACTTGTAGTATTGAGCGTCGCCGCTCTTGCCCTTTTTCTTGGAAGCCTCAAAGAGGTGGCAGACCTGCGCGTCGAAGCCCAGACCGCCGATATTCACCATGTAGCGGGTGTAGGGATTGCCGTTGTTGATGGTTTCCACCTTCACCACATCCTGCACCATCTCCTTGTCCGCGACAATCACGTCCACGGCTTTGTCAATGTCGTTCAAAGGAATCTGGTGGTATCGCGGCCAGTCGTTGCCGGAGCCGACGGGAATCATGGCGATGGTCACCTCCTGGCTGGGGACTTCCGTCTGCGTCATCACGCCGTTGAGAATCTCGTGGATGGCGCCGTCGCCGCCCAGGGTGAGGATCTTGCGGTAGCCCGCACGCAACGCTTCCTTGGTCAGTTCAATGGCGTGGGATTGGTATTCTGTAAAAGCTTCCGAAAAGGCGACTCCCCGCTCCTTGAGCAGTTGGGAGACGCGAGCCCAAGCCTGGCCGGCCTTACCGCCGCCGGAGAGCTTGCTGATGATTACTTTCCAGTCTTTCATGGTTCTGTTCTACTGCGCAAATTTACCCAAAATTCCCGTTCCCGCTTAATTTCTAACAAAAGAATTTGTATTTTTGTACTTTCAACGGATACAGCAATGGGTAAAATCATAGCGATAGCAAACCAAAAAGGCGGCGTGGGCAAAACCACCACGGCCATCAACCTCGCATCTTCGCTGGCGGTCCTCGAGAAAAGAACCCTCGTGATCGATGCCGATCCGCAGGCCAACACCACCTCCGGACTGAACTTCAACCCGGATTCGCAGGACAAGCGCACCCTCTACCAGGTGCTCATCGGCGAGCGCAAGATCGAGGAGACCATCCTGGAGACCGACCTCGCCTGCCTGCACATCATCCCCTCCCACATCGACCTGGTCGGTGCGGAAGTGGAGATGCTTGCCCTGGAGAGCGGCCGCGAAACCCTGCTCAAGCAGGCCGTAGCCGGCATCCGTGACAACTACGACTACATCATTATCGACTGTGCGCCGTCGCTGGGCCTGATTACGGTCAACGCCCTCACCGCGGCCGATTCGGTCATCATTCCGGTCCAGCCGGAATACTTCTCGCTCGAGGGACTGGGTAAACTGCTCAAGACCATCAAGATTGTGCAGACCCGCCTCAACACCGCCCTCAATATCGAAGGGTTCCTCTTCACGATGTACGACGGCCGTCTCCGCCTGCACAACCAGGTGGTGGACGACGTGAAGAAGCACTTCCCGGGCATGGCCTTCGAGACCGTCATCACCCGCAACGTCCGCCTCAGCGAGGCGCCTTCATACGGCAAACCCGCCATCCTTTACGACGCCTCCTCCTCCGGGGCCGGCAACTATCTGGCGCTTGCCCAGGAAATCATCAAAAAGAACTGACCATGGCACAAAGACCCGCTTTAGGTAAAGGCCTCGGCGCCCTGCTGGGCGACATCGATGCGGAGCAGACCCCGCAGGAACCCCGTCAGGTAACGGTTCCCCTGCCGCAGGAGAATCCCGCCGCCGTGAACGAAATCGAGCTTGAGAAGATCGTTCCCAACCCCTACCAGCCCCGTCAGTATTTCGACGAGGAGGCCCTGGGCGAACTCTGCGAATCGATCCGTACGCTGGGCATCATCCAGCCGCTGACCCTCCGCGAGATGCCGGACGGCCGCTACCAGATCATCAGCGGCGAGCGGCGCTACCGCGCCTCGAAGCTGGCCGGTCTGAAAACGGTGCCCGCCTACATCCGCACGGCCGACGATGCCGCCATGCTCGAAATGGCCATTGTGGAGAACATCCAGCGGGAGAACCTGGACGCTATCGAGACGGCGCTCGGTTTCCAGCGGCTGATCGACGAGTGCTCTCTCACGCAGGAAGCCATGGCGCTGCGCGTAGGTAAGAAACGCGCCACCATCACCAATTACCTCCGTCTGCTCAACCTGCCGCCGGAGATTCAGAAAGCCATCAAGGAAAACGCCATCAGCGCCGGCCATGCCAAAGCGCTGCTCTCCCTGGAGAATCCCAGGCTCCAAATCCGGCTCTGCAACCAGGCCATCAAGGGCGGATGGTCCGTCCGCACCCTCGAGGAGAAAGTCCGTAAGCTACTGGAAGAAAAGGAGGAAGAACCTGCACCCAAGGCAGCCGGCCTGCCCGAGAGCTACAACCGTCTGAAGGAAATCTTCGGTACGCTGGGCAGCGGGGTCTCCCTCAAGCGCGCAGAAAAGGGCGGCGGTGTGCTGACCGTCCGCTTCAAGGATGATGCGGGGGTGGACAGTTTCCTCGAAAACCTGGAAAAACTGAACAAATAGCCGATGGGAGCCATGCGGGCGAAACCTCTGATCCTCGGCCTGTTGCTGCTGTGCATCTGCTTCGGGGCACAGGGACAGTTCCGCCGCGAGCTCTCCACCAATACCGGAACCTTCACCAATGTGCCGGGGGCCGCGGATCCCAACAATCCGCAGGTGACCGACTCCACCTCCGTCGCGGTCGATTCCACCGCCGGCTTTTCCCTCAAAAAGCTGATCCGGGGATACGCCCGCAAGGATACGCTTCCCCCTGCCTATATGTTCGCCGGCGCCGTCGTGGTGCCCGGTGCGGCCCAGATGTACAACCGCGACTGGTGGAAGCTCCCCATCCTCTACACGGGCATCGGTGCCGGCATCGGAGGCGGCATCTACTTCAACAGCCGCTGGAAGGCGACCGGTGACGCCCAGTTCAAGACCTGGCGGAACCTAAGCTACGCCGGAGCGGGCCTTTTCTACTGGGCCTCCCTGCTCGACGGCGTGGTCTGCTACGAGACCGGCATGCGCAGCCCCGTTCCCGTCAAATCCACCCTCTACTCCGCCCTGCTGCCCGGCCTGGGCCAGGCCAACAACGGAGACTGGTGGAAGATTCCCATCTGGGTGGGCGGATTTGTGGCCTGCGGCTACGCCTACCACCTCAACAACATGGAGTACCAGCGCTTCCGCTACCTCTACACGGTGGCCTCCGATCCCACTTCCGGATACTACGGCGCCGTCTCCGGCAGCCAGGCGGAGTGGTACAAGGACCTCTACCGCAAATACCGGGACTATTCGGTGCTGGCCTTTGCCGTGGTCTATATCCTGCAGATTATCGACGCAAACGTCTTCGCCTATATGGCGGACTTCGACGTGAGCGACAACCTTGCCTCGGTGCGCATCGAACCCACCATCCTGAATCCCGAATACTCCCTCCTGGCGGCCTCCGGAAGCCCGCTTTCGCCGTCGCTGGGACTGAAACTGAATCTTAATTTCTAACCTGACGATGAAATTCCGCAGAATCGTTCTCCTCACCCTCGCGCTGCTTTGCGGCGCATCCGCCTTCGCCCAAACCCCTGACACCGCCACCGCCCGGACCACCCTGATTCCCACGGGGCGCATCCACAAAAACCAGCTGATCGAGAGCCTCTACCGGCAGCTCGATTCCCTGCAGAAGGCCTACGATTCGCTCTACGTGGAATACCAGTCCTCCCTCCAGCCGGTCAACGTCAACGACGATGACGACCTCATTCCGGATCCCGACTCCACCGAGACCCCCTTCAACGTGGACTACACCCCGGAAAACATCGACTCACTGCTGCACGCCTTCTACGTCCAGATGGACCAGCAGCTCACCCACCTGGACTTCGAGCAGATGGACCGCGATACCCTGACCTCCAACATTCCGGACTCGGTCTATATCGCCCGCCTGAACAGCATCAATTCGTTTATCCCGCTGCAGTTCAACCGCTATGTGAAGAACGACATCATCCACTATACCGAGAAGATTCCGAAGGTGACCGCCCGCATCCTGGGCCTCGCACCCTACTACCTGCCGCAGTTCGAGGAGATCTTCGACGAGTTCGACATGCCCAAGGAACTCAAGGCGATGGCCGTGATCGAATCGGCCCTCAACGCCAAGGCCGTCTCGCGGGCACGCGCCAAGGGCATGTGGCAGTTCATCTACACCACCGGCCGCCGTTATGGACTGAATATCACCTCGTTCGTGGATGAGCGTTTCGACCCGATCACCGCCTGCCGCGCCGCCGCACAGTACCTGAAGGATTCCTACATGATCTTCGGCGACTGGCAGCTGGCCATCGCATCCTACAACTGCGGAACGGGCAACGTAAACAAGGCCATCCGCCGCAGCGGCGGCAAGACCAACTTCTGGGAGATTTATCCCTACCTGCCCCGCGAAACGCGCGGTTACATTCCCGCCTTCATCGCGGCACTCTACGTACTGCAGTACTATCCCGAGCACGGGATCGTCCCGGCCCAGGTGGACCTGCCCGCCCACATCGACACAATCCATGTGAACAAAATGCTCCACTTCCAGCAGATTTCCGACAAGATCGGCATCCCGATGGAGGTGCTCCGCGAGCTCAACCCGCAGTATCTGCACGACATCATCCCCGGTACGGAGCGCCAATATGTGCTGCGGCTCCCCTACAACTACACCGGACCCTTCGTGGAGAAAGAGAACGAGATCTACACCTATAAGGATACCGTCTTCTTCAGTGAAACCGCCATTGCCAAGGTCAAGGAGAGCGGCGGCAGCGAGACCGGCGGACGGATTGTCCACCGCGTGAAGAAGGGAGAGACCCTCGGCGGCATCGCCTCCCGCTACCGCACCAGCGTGGCCAACATCAAGCGTTGGAACGGTCTGCGGGGCAATACCATCCAGGTGGGCCAGCGATTGGTCATCTATGGCAAGAACGCGGCCCCCAAGAAGAGCAGTGCTTCGAGCAGCGGCAAAGTGAGCGGCGGCAGCAAGTCCACAACGACCTCCGGCGAATATGAGACCTACACGGTGCGCAAGGGCGATACCCTCTCGGCCATCGCTTCGCGCAACCACGTCTCGCTGGGCACGCTGATGAACCTCAACGGACTCTCCAAGAGCAGCAAGATCTATCCCGGAATGAAGCTCCGGATCAGGAAGGCGAAATAGTCGTCCGATACCCGAAGCCATCCTTCCAGACTTTTGACGGGGGCCACCTTCACCAGCAGGTAGGCCCCTGCTCCTTTTCCGTAGAACTGCCGGACGCTGTAGCTCTGCGGCAGGCCCCGCTCGTAGAAACTGATGCGGGATGCCCAGTCCGCCGTGTTGTACCCCGTGAGGCGGCCCGCCACGGTGAGACGGCGCCGCCAGAGCGAAAAGGCCGCCTCCGCATAGGCCGCGCCCCCGCCCGGTCCGCCTTGCGCCCGGGCACCCAGCGACCAGTGCTCCGACAGCAGCCAGCTGCCGCCAAGCCGCGCCTGCCAGCTGCCGGAATGGTCACGGAAGAGCAGTTGCACGGATGATCCGTCGGCAAAAGCCCCTGCCAACTCTGCCCGGAGGCGCCAGGCCGAGGGAGGGGCGCCGCCATAGCGGACCCAGGGGTAGTATGAATACTCTCCGTGCAGGCGCATCGTCCAGCGCTTGTTCAGGTAGCAGCGCAGCGAGAGGGTAGCGCCGGTCTGGTTGGCGCACGACGAGAGCGTGGAATAGGCGCCGGCGTGGGTGGCAATATAGGATTTGTCGTAATAGCGCAGGAGCAGGCTGACTTCCCACGCATAGGAAGGGCTCCAGATCAGGCCGCCGAGGAAGGCCGGGGCCCAATGCGCATCCACGGCCGCCTCCCCGAAGAGGCGCCACTGCGGACTGTGCCAGTAGGCGTCCAGCCCCAGATTGCCCCAGAGGCCGTCGTACTGCTGGTAGCGATTGTCCTCCCGGAGGGTCCGCGCGTTGTGCCGGTCGTAGCGGTAAGCGGCGGCAGTCAGCCCGATCCGGCCGCGCAGGAAATCGCGCTGCGCAGCCAGGCCGACCACCTCTTCGTGCATCGTGTGGCGCTTCGCCCGCTCGGTGACGGTCCGGTGCAGGCCATCCGTGGCGATGGAGGTAAAGGCCGTGTCGGCCACGAGGCGGGCATCCACGGCGTTCCGCGACAGGAATCCGCTCAGCTGCCAGGAGCCCGGTGCCACCGTCACCCCGATTCCGCGGAAGAAATGGCCCTCGTCGGTGGAGGAATAGGGATTCAGCCCGCTTCCATGGCGCAGCACCGTCCCGGGTTCCCCGAGCATCGCGCCGCCGTTAAAGGCTTTCCAGAGCACCAATCCCTGGCCGAAACGGGCCGTGAAGTCTCCCACAACCACGCGCCGGAGCACGGTGCCCCGCGGCCCCGTCCAGGTTGCTGAAGCGGAGACGAAATCCGGCAGGAAGCCCGCCTGCAGGGGCTCTCCGGCATCCTGGTCGAGGGTTGCGCCCAACCGCCAGCGGGGCGATTCGGCCGCATACTTTCCCGTCAGGGAAGGCGCGGCTTCACCATATTTCCAGCGCGTACGGAGCAGGGCCGTGTGGCGCCACAACCGTTCCCGGGGCAGCGCGCCGGGAAGAGCGTCGCTCCCGAAACTGAAAAACTGCGCGCAGAGCGCGGCCCGCTCACGCGTAAACCCATCCACCGTGGCCAGTTCAGCGGCAGAGAGGATGTCGCCATAGGTTTTTCGGTGGTCCAGGATGCTCTCAATCTGGAAGAGCGTCAGCAAGCCCGTCTCTTCCAGCTCCTCCCGGGTGAGCCGGTTCAGGTCGGGTCGCCGAAGGGCCAGCGATTCGTAGCGTGCGAGAAAGACCTCCTGCGCCGAAGGATCTTCGGAGAGTTGCTCGGCCAGGGCCGTAATCTCCGGTGGAAGTGTTTGGGCGCCAGTTCGCCCGACAAAAACAGCGAAAAAAAAGATTGTCGCGAGGCTGACAATCTTCAGGGTATTCTTCCCTACAATCTTACTCCTCATGGCAAATATGTCTTGAAAAATCAATTTCGTTCCAAAGGTAATGATTATATTTGTACTCCCAAACAACTATTTCTGGTATGGCTAAAATCAAACTCCAAAACAGGACCTTCGTTCCCTACATCAGCAACGAAGAAATTGAAAAGGCAATCGACCGCGTTGCCGCCAAGGTAAACGCAGACTATGCCGGCTGCACCGACGTTCCCATCATCCTCTGCGTCCTCAACGGCTCCATCATCTTTACCGCCGAACTGCTCAAGCGGCTCACCTTCAACTGCGAACTGGCCACCATCCGCCTCTCCTCCTACCAGGGCACGGAGACCACGGGCGTCACCCGCAAGGTGCTGGGCCTGACCGTCAGCCTCAAGGGCCGCCGCGTGATTGTCGTGGAAGATATCGTCGATACGGGCCATACCATCACCGACCTGACGCGCATCCTCGCCGACGAGGGCGCTTCCGACGTCAAGGTCTGCACGATGCTCTTCAAGCCCGCCATCTTCAAGAGCACCATCAAGCTCGACTACGTAGCGATGGAGATCGAGCCCAAGTTCATCGTCGGTTTCGGCCTGGACTTCAACGAGTTGGGCCGCAACCTCAAGGACATCTACATTCTGGACGAATAAATCATGAAACACTATATTCTGTTCGGCCCTCCGGGCGCCGGCAAGGGCACCCAGGCCGCGCTGATGGTTGAGAAATACAACCTGCGGCACATCTCCACGGGCGACCTCCTGCGCCGGGAAATCAAAGCCGGTACGGAACTCGGCCGGCAGGCTGCCGCGCTGATCGAGAAGGGCAACCTGGTTCCCGACGAGGTGGTCGAGGGGATGATTCTCTCCGAACTGGAGGCGCATCCCCACGTCAAGGGTTTCATCTACGACGGCTTTCCCCGCACCGTAGCGCAGGCCGAGGTGCTGGACAAGATGCTCTCCGCCCGCGGCGAGGCCGTAACGGCGGTCATCTCCATCATGATTGACGACCGCATGGTGCTCGAGCGCATCAAACACCGCGCCCTGCTCGAAAACCGCAAGGACGACGCCGACGAGTCCATTATCCTCAACCGCATCCGGAACTACCACGCCAAGACCGAACCGGTCATCGGCTTCTACAAGGCCGAGGGCAAGTACAACGAAATAGGCGGCGAAGGCGCCATCGAGGAGATCTTCGCCCGCATCGAAAAGGTCATCGGATAGGAATCTTTACGCGCCATGGCCGACAGCAACTTCATTGATCACGTACGCATCTATTGCAAGGCCGGCAGCGGCGGCAAGGGCTCGATGCACCTGCACCGGGCCAAGTATGTCCCCAAGGGCGGGCCGGACGGCGGCGACGGCGGCCGGGGCGGCCATATTATCCTGCGGGGCAACAAGCAGATGTGGACGCTGATCCACCTGCGCTACCGCAAGAACATCCGCGCCGAGGACGGCGGGGACGGCAGCGGCCAGCTCAAGACCGCAAGGAGGGCGACGACGTCATCCTCGAGGTACCCCTCGGAACGGTGGCCCGCGACGGCGAGACCAACGAGATCCTCTTCGAGATCATGGAGGACGGCGAGCAGCGCATCCTGGCCAAGGGTGGCCGGGGCGGCCTGGGCAACAACAACTTCAAGAGTGCCACCAACCAGACGCCGCGCTACGCCCAGCCGGGCGAGCCGGGCGTGGAGGGACTCTTCATCCTGGAGCTGAAAATTCTGGCGGACGTGGGACTCGTGGGATTTCCGAACGCGGGCAAGTCCACCCTGCTTTCCGTGGTCTCCGCCGCCAAGCCCAAGATTGCCAACTACGCCTTCACCACGATGGAACCCAACCTGGGCATCGTCAATTATTACGACGACAAATCATTCGTGATGGCCGACATCCCGGGCATCATCGAAGGCGCGCACGAAGGCAAGGGGCTGGGGCTCCGCTTCCTGCGCCACATTGAGCGCAACGCGATGCTGCTCTTCATGATTCCCGCCGACAGCAAGGATATCGGCAAGGAGTACAAAATCCTGCTCAACGAACTCAAGCAGTACAACCCGGAACTGCTGGACAAGCAGCGGGTGATCGCCGTCACCAAGTCGGACATGCTCGACGACGAACTCAAGACCGAGATTCGCCGCCACATGCCCCGCAAGGTACCCTACCTCTTTATCTGTTCGCTCACGGGCGAAGGGATTCCCCAGTTGAAAGACCTGCTCTGGCGCACCCTCAACCCCGATGAATCCGCTGATTGACCTCGACCGGATCCTGACGGTAGCCCTGAACGGGGCGCACGCCGCCTGGCTGGACCCGGTGATGGTTTTCTTCTCCAGGGTCTATGTCTGGGTGCCGCTCTACCTGGCGGCCATCGTCCTGCTCTTCTGCAAGCTTCCCTGGCGCAAGGCACTGATCGGCACGCTGGTGCTTGTGGCCGCCTTTGCCTTTACCGACATCTTCACCCACTGGCTGAAGGAACACGCCTTCCTGCGTCTGCGCCCCTGCGAGGACCCGGCGCTGAGCGGCATGATTCATCTACTGGAAAAGCACGGCAGCCTCTACGGTTTCCCTTCGGGCCATGCCGCCAACACGTTCGGTTTTTCGCTGGCGAGCGCCTGGCTGCTCAAGCGGCGCTGGTGGAGCATCCCCCTCTTCTGCTGGGCGGCGATGGTCTCCTACAGCCGCATCTACGTAGGCAAGCACTTTCTGGGCGATGTCCTGGGCGGCGCAGCGTTCGGCCTGCTGGTCGGCGGGGCGGCCATTCTGCTGATGCATCTGATTTTCAAAGGAATTGACAAGCGATGTACTGCCTGAAGGATTCCTGCACCGACCCCTATTGGAACCTCGCGGCGGAAGAGTATCTGCTCAGAAACGCAGAGGTTCCCCTCTTCCGCCTCTGGCGCAATGAGCCCGCCGTGATCGTGGGACGCAACCAGAATGCCCATGCGGAGATCAACCGCCCCTTCGTGGAGGCGCGCGGGATTGCCGTGGTGCGCAGGCTGACCGGCGGCGGCGCCGTCTTCCATGATCTGGGCAACGTCAACTTCACCTTTATAGACCGGGTCGGAGCCGACCGCGACAGCCGGTCGATGTTCCGCCGCTTCACGGCGCCGATTCTCGAGGCGCTGCGGGGGCTCGGCGTGGAGGCCCGCCTGGAGGGACGCAACGACCTGACCCTCGACGGGGCCAAGTTCTCCGGCAACGCCATGTGCATTGACGGGGACCGCGTGCTGCAGCACGGCACGCTGCTCTACAGCGCCTCCGTGGAGGACATCTCGCAGTCGCTGCTTCCCCGCCCAGAAAAGTATGCCGGGCGCAGCGTGGCCTCGATGCGCAGCCGCGTGACCAACATCTCCTCGCACCTGCCCCGGCCGATGCCAGTCGCCGAGTTTATCGATTACCTGGCGGAGCGTGTCGGCCGGGAGGCCGCAACCTGGGCGTACAGCGAGGCGGACCGCGCCGTCATCGACCGCCTGGCAGCCGAAAAATACCGCACTGACGCGTGGAACTTCGGCCGCTCGCCCGCCTTCTCCTTCAACGCCTGCCGCAAGTTCCCGGGCGGGCTGCTGGAGGTCTCCCTCGACATCCGGGAGGGAATCATCCGCGCAGCCGACCTCCGGGGCGACTACTTCTTCCGCCGGCCGACGGAGGAATTCTGCACGGCCCTCTGCGGCTGTCCCTATACAAAAGAGGCGGTCACCGCCCTCTTGGGGACGATGACCGTCGATGACTTCTTCTGCGGCGTCAGCGGCCAGGAGCTGCTGTCGCTGCTCTTCTGATTACTGGAATCGTTTCTCCTTGGCCTGGACCATCCGGTCTTTCAGGGTCTTGGCGCAATCCACGACGGCGGATTCGAAGGTTTCTGACTTGCGCTCCACCACGATGTCTTCTGCACCGGGGATGATGACACGGACCTTCACGTTCTTGTTCTGCGGGTCATTCAGCAGGGAGAGGTTCACCTCCATCAGGGCTGCCTCGTCGTAGAACTTCTCCAGCTTGGAGAGCTTCTTGTTGGTGAAATCGATGAGCTTCTGGTCGGCATCGAACTTGATGGATTGGATCTGGATTTCCATAATTACCTCCTGTTTTTTGCTCTGGGATGAGCGGTTAAATATGTCTCTTTCAACTGTTCGAACGAGTTGTGCGTGTAAACCTGCGTGGCGGCCAGCGAGGAGTGTCCGAGTATCTCCTTGATGCTGTTGAGGTCCGCTCCGCGGTTGAGCAGGTGGGTGGCCAGCGAATGCCGCAGCACGTGCGGAGACTTGCGCCCCGTGAACCCCTTCACCCCCGAGAGCTCCTTCCGGACCAGATTGTTCACGAAAGCCGGGTAAAGCGGCTTGCCGTGCGGCGTCAGGAAGAAGTACCCGCCCGGGTTGTCGGGATGCTCCTGTTCATTTCTCTTCAAATATACGTCAATTTCCCGACAAATCAAAGCGGGAAGAGGAATTTCACGTGGCTTGTCCCCTTTTCCGACAATCCTGAAAGTCCGCCGGGCCGGGTCGAAGTCCCTGATTCTGAGATTACAGAGCTCGGCGCGACGCATCCCGGTGCTGTAGAGAATCAACAGCACGGTCCGATTCATCAGCGGCCCGAATTCCCCGGTCGCCTCGCAGCGGGCGAGCGATTCTCCGAAATAGTTCTCGAGGGAAGGCTCCGTGTAGAACTGCGGCAGCCGCTTCTCCTCCTTGGGGCGGGGCACCTTGCGGACCGGATTGGCGGCGAGCTTGCCCCGTTGCATCAGGTAGCGGCACCAGGTGCTCAGGGCCGACAGGCGCTGGTTCACGGTGCGGGCGCCGAGGCCGCCCTGCTCCATCGAGCTGGCGATATAACTGCGTATTTCCCTGGGGGTCAACCTCGCAACGGCCACTTTTTCCGAGAGTTCATCGAACGGTACGCCCGGCTCGACGCAAGCGTAGAAATCCTCGGCTGCCTCCCGGTAGAGGGCCAGCGTACGGGGCGAATAGCGCCGCTGCAACTGCAGATACCCGATGAAATCGTCAAAAAGTTCCATTTCTTTACAAAGATACAAAAGGCTTTTGTATTTTTGTGTATGCAAAAAATCATCATCCTCGATTTCGGCTCCCAGACCACCCAGCTGATCGGCCGCCGTGTCCGCGAACTGGACACCTTCTGCGAAATTCTTCCCTACAACAAGTTCCCGCAGGACGACCCCGACGTAATCGGTGTCATCCTCAGCGGATCGCCCTTCTCGGTCTATGACCCGGAGGCCTTCAAGATCGATCTCGCACAGATCCGGGGGCGCTATCCCATCCTCGGCATCTGCTATGGCGCCCAGTTCATGAGCCATACCCTCGGAGGCCGCGTGGAGCCCGCTCCCTCGCGTGAATACGGCCGGCAGCACCTGGTCTCTTTCGAGGCGGAGAATCCGCTGTTCAAGGGCTTCGACAAAGGTTCGCAGGTGTGGATGAGCCACGGCGACACCATCACCGCCCTCCCCGCCGGTTTCCGGACGATCGCCTCGACGGAGAGCGTCAGCAACGCCGCCTTCCAGGCCGAGGGCGATAAACTCTGGGGCGTACAGTTCCACCCGGAAGTGTTCCACAGCGTGCAGGGCTCCCTGCTGCTCAAGAACTTCGTGGTGGATGTCTGCGGCAGCCGCCAGAGTTGGAGCGCCGCCTCGTTCGTGGACACCACGGTGGCGGAGTTGAAGGAACAGCTGGGAAATGACCGCGTCATCCTGGGCCTTTCGGGCGGCGTGGACAGCAGCGTGGCCGCCGTCCTCCTCAACCGCGCCATCGGCGACCGTCTCACCTGCATCTTCGTGGACCACGGCATGCTCCGCAAGAACGAGTTCAAGCAGGTGATGGAGGATTACCAGGGGCTGGGACTCCATGTAATCGGGGTGGATGCCAGCGGGAAGTTCTTCGCGGACCTCGCGGGCGTCTCCGATCCCGAGCAGAAGCGCAAGATTATCGGCCGGGACTTCGTGGAAGTCTTCAATGCCGAAGCCCACAAGATTACGGATGCAAAATGGCTCGCTCAGGGCACCATCTATCCCGACCGCATCGAATCCCTCAACATCACGGGCAAGGTCATCAAGAGCCACCACAACGTGGGGGGCCTGCCCAAGGAGATGCACCTGCAGCTCTGCGAGCCGCTCAAGTGGCTCTTCAAGGATGAAGTGCGCCGTGTGGGCCGCCAGCTGGGCATGCCCGAGCGCCTGATCACCCGACATCCCTTCCCCGGTCCGGGCCTGGCTGTCCGGATTCTCGGCGACATCACCCCGGAGAAGGTCCGCATTCTCCAGGATGCCGATGACATCTACATCCGCGCGATGCGTGAGTATGTCTGCGAAGACGGTGAAATCCTCTATAATAAGATCTGGCAGGCGGGCGCCATCCTGCTCTCCACGGTCCGCAGCGTGGGCGTGATGGGCGACGAGCGCACCTACGAGCATCCCGTGGCCCTGCGGGCGGTGACCAGCACCGACGCGATGACGGCCGACTGGGCGCACTTGCCCTACGATTTCATGGCCCGCGTCTCCACCGACATCATCAACCACGTCCGCGGCGTCAACCGCGTCTGCTACGACATCTCCTCCAAACCCCCGGCAACCATCGAGTGGGAATAAAAAACAGAACGGGCGGCCTTGCGGCTGCCCGTTCTTGTTTGAGGCGTCAGGGGAATTATTCCTCTTCGAGTTGCAAATGCTGTACATAGATCGCCTTGTTCTTCTGCTCACGACGCTTCACGGACGGTTTTTCGAACGTCTTGCGGGAACGGAGCTCACGGACGATGCCGGTCTTCTCGAATTTGCGTTTGAACTTCTTGAGCGCGCGCTCAATGTTTTCGCCTTCTTTAACCTGTACGATGATCATTTACAAACACCTCCTTTTTCTTAGGGACGGCAAAGATAGATATTATTTTCAATCCTGCAAAAAGTTTCTCTACTCCATCAGTTTCTTGTATTTGAAACGTTTGGGCTCCGCGTTACCGAGGCGCATCTTCTTGTTCTCCTCATACTCCGAGTAGGTTCCCTCGAAGAAATAGACCTGTCCCTCCCCTTCAAAGGCGAGGATGTGGGTGGCAATCCTATCCAGGAACCAACGGTCGTGGCTGACCACCACGGCGCAGCCGGCGAAGTTCTCGAGGCCCTCCTCCAGCGCGCGGATTGTATTGACGTCCACGTCGTTGGTCGGCTCGTCGAGCAGCAGCACGTTGGCATTTTCCTTGAGCGTCAGGGCCAGGTGGAGGCGGTTGCGTTCGCCGCCGCTGAGCACCCCGCACTTCTTCTCCTGGTCGGCGCCGGAGAAGTTGAAGCGGGAGATGTAGGCGCGGGCGTTCATCTCCTTGTTGCCCAGCTTGACGTATTCGGAATTCTCCGCAATGGTCTCGAAGACCGTGCGGTCCGGATCGATCTGCCGGTGCTGCTGGTCCACGTAGGCGATCTTGACCGTTTAGCCCACCTCGAAGGTGCCCGCATCGGGCTTCTCGTAGCCCATGATCAGGCGGAAGAGGGTGGTCTTGCCGGCGCCGTTGGGGCCAATCACGCCCACGATTCCGGCGGGCGGCAGCGAGAAGGTCAGATTCTCAAAGAGGACCTTGTCGCCGAATGCCTTGCTTACGCCCTTGCACTCGATCACCTTGTTGCCCAGGCGGGGGCCGTTGGGAATGAAGATCTCCAGCTGCTCCTCCT
>JAFYEZ010000043.1 GCA_017544005.1 Bacteroidales bacterium | reverse complement strand
CTGCCGGCGTGCCGATGGTCTTCGCCATCAACAAGATCGACAAACCGGGTGCTGACCCCGACCGCATCAAGCAGCAACTCTCGCAGATGAATATTCTCGTGGAGGACTGGGGCGGCAAATACCAGTGCCAGGAAATCTCCGCCAAGAAGGGGATCGGCGTGGAAGAACTGCTGGAGAAGGTTCTGCTCGAGGCGGATATGCTCGAATTGAAGGCCAACCCCAACAAGCGCGCCGTAGGCAGCGTGATCGAGTCTTCCCTCGACAAGGGCCGCGGTTACCTGGCCACCGTCCTCATCCAGGGCGGTACCATCCATGTGGGCGACGTGATGCTCGCCGGCTGCTACACCGGCCGCGTGAAGGCGATGTTCAACGAACGTGGCCAGAAGATCAAGGAGGCGGGCCCTTCGACGCCGGTCTCCATCCTCGGCCTGAACGGTGCACCGACCGCCGGTGACACCCTCAACGTACTCGAAGACGAAAAAGAGGCCCGCGATATTGCCGCCAAGCGCGAGCAACTGCTCCGCATCCAGGGCATCAAGACGCAGACCCACATCACCCTGGAGGAGATCGGACGCCGTATTGCTTTGGGCAACTTCCAGGAGCTCAATATCATTGTCAAGGCCGACGTGGACGGTTCCATCGAGGCGCTCTCCGACTCCCTCATCAAGCTTTCCACCGAGGAAATCCGCGTGAACGTGATTCACAAGGCTGTGGGTGCCATCTCGGAATCCGACGTCCTGCTCGCCGTGGCCTCCAATGCCATCATCATCGGTTTCCAGGTCCGTCCGATGCCGGGTGCCCGCAAGCTGGCCGAGAAGGAATCCATCGAAATCCGCCTCTACTCCGTCATCTACGACGCCATCGAGGAGGTCAAGAGCGGTATCGAGGGCATGCTTGCTCCCGAGCAGAAAGAGGAAATCACCGCGACCGCCGAGGTGCGCGAGACCTTCAAGATCTCCAAGGTCGGTACGATTGCCGGCTGTATGGTCAAGGAGGGCAAGCTGACCCGCAGCGCCATGGTGCGCGTCATCCGCGACGGTATCGTCATCCACACCGGCACCCTGGGTTCGCTCAAGCGATTCAAGGACGACGTCAAGGAGGTGGCTGCCGGATTCGACTGTGGCCTGAATATTGAAAGTTACAACGACGTTCAGGTCGGCGATGTGATCGAGGCATTCGAGATCGTCGAGGTCAAGCGCAAACTCTAAAGGCGATGAAAAAACGGTTCGGAATCCTGCTCTTCTGTGCGCAACTGGCACTTCTGGCGACCGGCTGCGGACGCCCGGAATGGCCGGATCCGGACTCTTCGTCCGTATTGTTCTATATGGACGCCAACAACTCACTCTCGAGCTACGCCTACGACTTCATGGATCAGATTACCCGGGGTACGCTTCCGGCCAAGAACACGGGAGAGCGGGAAGTGCTGGTCTATTGCCACATGCCGGCCAGCAGCCCGAGGCTCATGAAACTCACGCGCCGCAGCGACCGGACCGGGCTCGACACGCTCCTCATCAAGTTATACGACAAGGATGTCAACTCCGCCTCTCCCGCAATGCTGCGACAGGTCATCCTCGATGCGGAAGCGGTGGCGCCCGCCGCGCACCACGGCCTGGTAATGTGGTCGCACGCCACGGGATACCTCCCCTCCGGATACTTCAACCATCCGACGGACATGGCCCAGCCGACCCAGCCGCACTATGCGCGCACCTTCGGGTCGGAGTACAACAAGACCGAGGAGATGGAGATAACCGACATGGCCGAGGCGCTCCCCTTCCACTACGACTTCATTCTGTTCGACTGCTGCTTCATGGGCGGCATCGAAGTAGCCTATGAACTCCGGGAGAAATGCGACTATATCGCCTTTTCCCCCACCGAGATCATGGCCAAGGGTTTCCCTTACTACGTGATGTTCGAGTTCCTCTGGAACGGCAACTCCACGGAAGAGGCGATGAAGGCGGTCTGTCAGGAGTACTACCACTACTACGACAGCACCTACCAGCGCTACAAGGCGGGCCTGGCGACCAACAACGGCGGCACCGTCACCCTGCTCAAATCGGCGGAACTGCCGGCGCTCGCCTCGGTCTGCCGCGGCATTTTCACCAACCACCGCGATGAGATCTACGGACTGGATTTCAACTCCGTACAACGCTACTTCCGCTACAATTACCACTGGTTCTTCGACCTGGGAGACATTGTCGAGCAGGTAGCTACGCCCAGCGAGTTCGACGCCTTCCAGATGGCGATGGACAAGCTGGTCATTTACAAGGCGGCCACCCCGGAATTCATGGGGATCGTCATCAATAAATATTCGGGCCTCAGCTCATATCTGCCGAAGCCCGAATACGTCAATCTGAATGCATTCTACCGTGATCTGGCATGGAACCGGGCCACGGAGTATGTCGAATAGCACTCCTTATTTCTTGAAGTAGCGGTTGAAGAGGCCCTGGAATCCCTGGCCGTGGCGTGCTTCATCTTTGGCCATCTCGTGGACGGTGTCGTGGATGGCGTCATAACCCAGCTGTTTTGCCTTGGCAGCGATGGCCATCTTACCTTCGCAGGCGCCAGCCTCGGCTTCCATGCGCTTCTGGAGGTTGGTCTTGGTGTCCCAGACCACCTCGCCGATCAGTTCGGCGATGCGGGCAGCGTGGTCAGCCTCTTCGTAGGCATAGCGGCGGAATGCCTCGGAGACCTCGGGATAACCCTCACGGTCAGCCTGGCGGGCCATAGCGAGATACATACCCACCTCGGTGCACTCACCGTGGAAGTGTTTCTGGAGACCTTCCCAAACTTCGGGATCGCAACCTTTCGCCTCACCCAGCTTATGCTCGGTGACGAACTCCAGGGCGCCGGAATTTTCAACGACCTCTTTGAATTTAGACTTCGGGGCTTTGCAGAGCGGGCACTGCTCAGGTGCCTCAGGTCCTTCGTGGACATAACCGCAAACGGTGCAAATCCATTTTTTGCTCATAGTAATACGAATTTAAAGGTTTATAATGGTTGTTCTTTCAGAAAGTGTCTTTTCAGGATGGCGCAGACGCAGGCGAGGAGGGCGAATAGGGCGGCCAGGGCGGCGACATACAATCTTCCCGCGACAATCCCGTCTGCCATCACCCGGTCCGGATCCGCCTCCAGGCGGGCCTGGAACCGGGGCGAATCGATGCGGCGGAGAGGTGCCTGGGCAATGATATGATGGTTCTCAACGACCATGACACGATGTCCGATGACGACCAGCGGTGCAGCGCTCTCCCCCAGGGGCGTCTTGCGGACGTCCATGCCCACCCGATAGGGACCGAACTCCATGCGCGGCAGGTTCACCAGGGCGTCGAGGGGAATGGCCAGGGCCACGAGGGCGAACACGCCGAGCGCCACCCGCTCGAACCAGGCAGGCACGGCGTCCTGCGGCTCACGCAGACAATAGACCAGGTGATAAATGGCCATCGGCAGAAGGATGAGGGCCCACCCGGCCAGGCGGAAATGGTGCGTGAGCAGGCAGACAATCAGTCCGGCTGCAACGAGCGCCAGAAGCAGGGGCGAAACCACTTTGCGCCGCAAACCGCAGAGGGTGGCCATGCCGGTGAGCAGGACCATCAGGGAGACGAGAATTCCCGCCACCGTACCCAGGTGCAGGCGCTCGCCGGTCGTAACCGGATCGAGCAGCATCAGCAGTCCTGCTGCCGAAGCGGTCAGCCCCGGAAATGTGCAGCACAGGCGGTCCAGGAATTTCATCACGCAAGCAGTTTGTCGGCCTCCGCCGCAATTTTGGCAAAAATAGCCTCCGCAGGCAGCATCCTGCCCTCAGCATCCGCGCAGTCGATCCGCTTGAACTGCGGATCCCTTCCGCATTCGGCCAGATAGATCCGGCGAACGCCTTTCTGGAACTCGATATCCTTCTCATGGATATCCGATTTTCCCTCCAGGTAGTCCCGGTGGTCGTCCCCTGCACGGGAGTTGTGCAGTTTCTCATCCACGAAGGAGATGGGCACGTCCAGGAAGAGGTTCAGATCCGGCCTGGGAATGGCGAATTCACGGTATTCCGTATCAAAGATCCAGTCGCGCAGGTGCCCGGCCGCTGCGGCATCGGGCATCTTGGAACACTGGAAGGCGATATTCGAATAGACATAGCGGTCCAGAATCACGCAGTGGCCCGCCGCGAGCTTTTCCCGAATCAGCGGCGCCGCCTCCCGGCGGTCTTCCGCAAAGAGATAGGCCACCACCTGCGGATGCACCTGGTCGATCGCCCCGAAATCGCCCCGTAGAAAACCGGCGATCATTCCCCCGATCACCGGCGCCTCGTAGCGCGGGAAGTGCAGGTAATCAACCTGTCTGCCCGTGGCGGCGATGTAGTCTGAAAGCATTTTCAGCTGGGTGGATTTGCCGGCTCCGTCGAGCCCTTCGAGAACGATCAGCATAGGGTAAAATGTGTATCTTTGCAAGCGGTTCGACAAAGATACACTTTATTTCAATTATGGAAACAGGGCAAGTCAAATTGATGGGAGTTGTCAATGTAAATGACGACTCTTTCTTTGCGGAAAGCCGGGCCGTCGGGGAAGCGGATTTCATCCGCCGCGTCGGGCAGCTCAAGGAGCGGGGCATCCGGCTGATCGACCTGGGCGCTGTCTCTTCGCGCCCGGGCGCCGCCTATGTGGGCGAAGAGGAGGAGTGGCGGCGGCTGGAGCCAGCCTTGGAGGTCTGGAAGCGGGAATTCAGCGACCTGGAGCTCTCCGTGGATACCTTCCGCAGCGGCATCGTCAAACGCGTCTATGACCGCGTGGGGCGCTTCCTGGTGAACGACATCTCCGCCGGAGCCGAAGACCCGAACATGCTCGGCACGGTCTCCTTCCTGGACCTCCCCTATGTGGCGATGCACCGCCGCGGCGATTTCACCACGATGCACAATGACTGGCATTATGACGATGTCGTAGAAGAAGTGTTGGCGTATTTCCGCACCTTTGCCGCCCAGGCCGACGCACTGGATATCGACTGGATCCTGGACCCGGGCATCGGCTTTTCAAGAAGTTCTGAAGAGAGTCTGACACTTCTGCAGAACCTCTCCCGCTTCCGCGACGAATTCCACCGCCCCATCCTGGTGGGCGTGGCCGACAAACGCATCACCAAAGTGGTGCCTCAGGACGAATTGCACCGCCTTGCCGTGCAGGGCGGCGCAACCATGCTGCGGGTCCACTGACCGGGACTACTTCACGTAGTAATCAATCATTTTGTTGATGGCCTTCTGGCAGACCGGGCAGAAGCCGGGCGCGGTGTTGTTCTTCATCCGGCACTCGAAATAGGGCCGCCAGACCCCCTTGGCGCTGTAACCGCCACCCTCGAAGAGGCCCACGACGCCGATATAGGCTGAATCGTTCGGCGTCGGAATCGGCGTACCTTTCTGGATCAGGTCCGGCCATTTGCGGTCGAAGTGCGCCTGCGTGGTGATGTTCGGCTCCCAGGGCTCCACGCCCGCGGGGTACATATTCTCATAGGCCACGTCCGACTCGTAATACTCGTCGCCCAGGCCGGCAAAGCTGTGGCCGAACTCGTGTACGAAGACATATTCGGTACGCGCGTTGTCCGCGGTGCTCAGGGCGTAATAATTATAGATGCCGCCTCCGCCGTATTTGGACTCGTTGACCAGCACATAGAGCGCGTCGTTGGGCGCTCCGGAGGCCAGCTGCGCCACCTTTTTGTGGTCGGGCGCCGTCAGGTAGCGGTCAATCCCGAAGGTGTAGAAGTTGGAGCAGGCGGCCGTGTTGCGCCAGATGCCCTGGTGCGGAATGTCGGTGCCTGCATCCTGTGAAACGGATTCCACCACCCAGACGTTGAAATCTCCTTTACGAGACTTGAACGGCTCGATGCCGAAGAGATAGCCCATCATCCGTTCCACGTCGGCATGGTACTTCTCCATGTCCTCCGCACGGTAGCCCTCGGCCACGATGCAGAGGTCCACCTTCTTCTCCGAGGGGCCGTTCACCATCCAGGGAACCACCTTGAAATCGTTTTCCGCCTCGCGGGAAATGGCCGGATCAGCAGGGTCCACTGCAAAGCGCAGGAGTTCGCGGTGTCCGCCGGTCTCCGGCACGCGCGCCGTCACCACCACCTGCACCGGGGCCTTGGGACAGGGAATCCAGAGGGAGTTGGTGAAGGCCTTGCTGACGCGGGCCGCCTCGGCCGTGGTGCGCCACTCCTGGAAGAGCGAACTGAAGCCGCGGCTGAAGATGAGCTTACCATCGGCCGTATAGACATCGGTGGCATACTCACCGTAGTCGAACGGCGGAATGAGGTTCTTCCGGGTTCCGCTCCAACCCTTCTCCCAGACAATTCCATCCAGGTAGGCGAACTGTTCGGAAGCGTTGCCGGCAAAGATCAGATCGATCCGCAGCCGGTCATCCGTGAAATATCGGCCATAGCGCGGCTGGTCCGCCGCCTGGCACGCCGCGAAGGAGAGCACCAGCACTCCCAGCGCAAGGGTCAAAAATCTTTTCATCGGTGACAAAGATACCAAAAACTCTTTTGTATCTTTGTAGCACTATGAAAAAGTTATTCGTAATGACACTGATTGCAGGTTTGGGCCTGTCGGGCCTGACAGGTTGCAATGACGGCGCAAAGAAGGGCGCCGAAACCGATTTCCAATATTCGATTGACCAGTTCGCGGACATCGAGGTGCTGCGCTATCAGATTCCCGGTTGGGAGGCGCTCTCGCTCCAGCAGAAGGAGTATATCTACCACCTCTGCGAGGCAGCCAAGGCCGGCCGCGACATCATCTGGGAGCAGAACTTCAAGTACAACCTCCGCATCCGCCATGCGCTGGAAGCCATTCTGGAGAACTATGCCGGGGAGCGCAGCGGCGAGCAGTGGGACGCCTTCCTGGTTTACGCCAAGCGCGTGTTTTTCAGCAACGGCATCCATCACCACTATGGCAAGCACAAGATCCTGCCGCTCTGCAGCAAGGACTACCTGGCCTCTCTGATGGAGGCCTCGGGCGTTGCGCCGGAGGAGGCAGCCGTCCTGCTGCCGGTCATCTGCGACCCGAACCTCTACCCTACCAACAAATACCAGGGCACGGAGAAGGATATCATTGCGGCGTCGGCCAACGGCTACTACGACGGCCCGCTGACCGCCCGCGAGGTGAACCGCTTCTACGACAGGATGGCGGACAAGAAGGACCCGCACCCCATCTCCTACGGCCTCAACAGCCAGCTGGTTAAGGAAAACGGTCGCATCTACGAAAAGGTCTACAAGGCTGACGGCCTCTACGGACCGGCCATCCAGGTGATCATCTCGCACCTGGAGGCGGCTCAGAAGGTGGCGGAGAACGGCCTGCAGAAGAAATATATCGGTGAACTCATCGAGTACTACCGTACCGGCGACCTGCGCCTGTGGGACACCTATAATATTTCGTGGGTGGGCGACACGCAGTCCGATGTGGACTTCGTCAACGGATTCGTGGAGGATTACGGCGATCCGCTGGGCCGCAAGGCGGCCTATGAGGGAATCGTGAACTTCCGCGACAAGGAGGCCTCGCACCGCACCCAGGTCATCAGCGAGAATGCCCAGTGGTTCGAGGACCACTCCCCCATCGACCCGCGCTTCAAGAAAGCCGAGGTCAAGGGGGTGAGCGCCAAGGTGATCAACGTGGCGGTCATCGCCGGCGACAACTATCCCGCAACGGCCATCGGCATCAACCTGCCGAATGCCGACTGGATCCGCAAGGAGTACGGTTCCAAGTCCGTGACCATCGCCAACATCACCGACGCCTACGCACAGGCCACGGCACAGGCGCCCAAGAGCATCCTCACCGAGTTCGCCTGGGATGAGGACGAGATTGCGCTCTGCCGCGAATACGGTTCGCTGACCAGCGACCTGCACACCGACCTCCACGAGTGCCTCGGCCACGGCTCCGGCCAGTTGCTGCCCGGCACCCCCTCCGGCGCCCTCAAGGAGTTTTCCTCCACGCTGGAAGAGGCCCGCGCCGACCTCTTCGCCCTTTACTACCTGGCAGACGAGAAACTCGTGGAATTGGGGATCCTGCCCAACAAAGAGGCCTACAAGGCTGAATACTGCAGCTATATCCGCAACGGCCTCTTCACCCAGTTCACCCGCATCGAGCTGGGCAAGCAGAATACCGAAGCCCACATGCAGAACCGCAAGCTGATTGCCGACTGGTGCTACGAACACGGTCTGGCAAAGAACGTGATTGAAAAGAAGGTACGTGACGGCAAGACCTACTTCGTCATCAACGATTTCAAGGCCCTCCGCGACCTCTTCGGCGAGTTGCTGGGCGAGATCCAGCGCATCAAGTCGGAAGGCGACTACGAGGCCGGCAGGGCCCTTGTGCTGAAGTATGCCGTCAACATCGATCCGGATCTTCACAAGGAGGTGCTGGAGCGCTACGCCACCCTCGGTCTGAAACCGTACCGCGGCTTCATCAACCCGGATATCGTGCCGGTTATCGGCAAAGACGGGGCTGTGACCGACTACGAAGTGGTTTATGGTGACGACTTCCTCGCACAGCAACTCGAATACGGCAAGAAATATAAGACCTTATAATATGAAACGAATGATCGCGCTGGCGCTGGCCGTGCTGCTGGCACTGCCCGCCGCCGGACGCAAGAAAGTAAACCTCCTGCAGAGCGTCGGTATCCGGTACCTCAGCGCACCGGAGACCTTCACCACCTACGACCGCCTGCAGAAAACCATCCACGATTACGCCGAACCCGGCTATCTGGAGTACAAAAGTTCCAAGGCGATTGCAGACCATCTGGCTGCCAACGGCTTCACCATCGAATGGGGCGTGGCGGGCATTCCGACGGCCTTTATTGCCACTTATGGCAGCGGCAAGCCGGTGATCGGCATGCTGGGTGAATACGACGCCCTGCCGGGCATGTCGCAGGATACCTCCACGGTGGACCATCCGCTCGTGGAAGGGGCCTGTGGACACGCATGCGGGCACAACCTGCTCGGCACCGGCCCGTGTGCCGGGGCCGTAGCCACCGCCCAGTGGCTCGCTGAAGGCCATCCGGGCACCGTCAAATACTTTGGCTGCCCGGCGGAAGAGGGCGGCGGCGGCAAGGCCTATATGACCCGCGCCGGCTGTTTCAACGGCTGTGACGCCATCCTCGACTGGCATCCTGGCGACGGCAACGGCGTGAGCCTCACCACCGGCCTGGCCAACGTCCGCGTCAACTTCACCTTCCACGGCATCCCGTCGCACGCCGGCGTCTCTCCCTGGGAGGGCCGCTCTGCGCTGGATGCGGTAGAGTCGTTCAACTACATGATGAACATGATGCGCGAGCATGTCCCCATGGAGGCCCGTATCCACTATATCATCTCCAACGGCGGTCAGGCCCCCAACGTGGTCCCCGCCACGGCACAGGTGGTCTATTATATCCGGCATCCCAAGGCCGAGGTGGTGATGGACATCTTCGCCCGCGCGCTGAAGGCAGCTGAAGGGGCCGCGATGGGCACCGGCACCACGATGACCTACGAGATCGTCAACGGCAACTACGAAAAGCTCACCAACAGCGTGATCGCCGAGGTAATGAACAATAGCCTCCAGATGGTGGGCGGCGTGATGCTGGACGAGCGCGAGAAGGCCTACTGCGCGGAGATCATGCGCAACTCCGGCTGGGAGGTGGACCTGAGCAACTTCGAAGAGTATGACAAGGTGGTGGAAAACGGCTTTTCGGGCGGCTCGTCCGACGTAGGCAACGTCTCCCAGATGGCCCCGCTCTCCTCGATGCGGGTCTGCACCTGCGTCAAGCACGCCGGCCTCCACTCCTGGCAGCAGTGCACGATCGGCGGAACCACCATCGGCACCAAGGCGCTGATCAATGTCGGCAAGATCTTCTACCTGACGGCCGTCCAGCTCATGAACAGTCCCAAGACACTGGAGGCCGCCTGGGCCGAGTATTACGCCGCCCGCGGGCACGATTTCAAGTTCGTTCCGCTGATGGGCGACCGCGAACCACCCTTCGACTACTGCAAGGGAAAATAAAAAAAGAGGGTGACCGGAAACGGTCACCCTTCTTTTTATCAATCAATTAATGATTATTTGCCTGCCTTCACAGATTCTTTGCGGAACTCAACAAGCAGTTCTTTGAGAGCGAGAGCAGCTTTACGTGCGCGGAGGCCAGCAGCCTTGTTGCCCTTAACTACCTGAGCTTCAGCGTTCTTCTGGAATTCTGCGATTTCAGCATTGATCTTGTCAACAAGTTTTTTCATAGGTTTAAGTATTAAAGGTTAAAATGATATTTTTGCCAAATTTATACGATAAATCTTTAAAATACAAATTTTTATAAAAAATATTTTCTACCGGCTTTCACCCGGAAGGGTGCGGATCAGGTCCAGGCCATAGTGGGGATCCCGCTCGGGAGCGGACAGAAAACGGACCCCGCTGTGGGACGTGCTGCGAAGCGGTTCTTCAACCGTCGGAAGGGCCGGGAAGGCCCCGGTGGCGATATGCGTGAGGCAGGCACGGATGTTGTCCTCTTCCGGCGTAAAATCATGGAAATAATCGTCAGGACGGTAGTTGTCCGGAACAAATCCGTCGTCCGGAATCGATTCCCCGTCCCGGTTCTTATTGTAGAAGGCAATCGGCAGGAAGACCCACTCCAGTTTGGAATAATCCCCCTTGTCATACCGGGCCTGATCTTCCTTGGTGTCCGGGTAGAGCAACACATACATTCCGTTGGGTTTGCCGTAGGTGGTATCGCCCACCATCTTGACATCCATCAGCGGCCGCAGACCGTTGGTAATCATTTCGCTGGCGGAGGCAGTACCTTCTCCCGTAATGACATAGAGACGCTTCAGATTCAGCGCGTTGGGCTTCCCCTCCACCTTGTTGTCCACATCGTAGCGGGAGAGCCGCTTGTTGTGGGCACGGCGCACATAGACCTCTCCGACGGCCGATGCGGGCGCAATCCAGTCCACCAGCCGCTGGCTGGCACGGCTGTCGCCACCGCCGTTGTAGCGCAGGTCCAGAATCAGATACCGCACGTTCGCCGCCTTGAGGGTGGCCATGGCATTGTCGATATCGGTCAGGAAGTTTGCCTTGAAGGAGAGGTAGTTGAAATACCCGACCGGCTCGGAAAGCCCGGGAAAATCCGCCGCTGTAAAGACCGCCGTTTTCATCACGGGACTCACGGAGAGCTCTTCCAGGGAAGCAGTAAAGGTGTGGCTGTTCCCCGCAAGATCCTCCAGCGTGAAGGTCTGCGGAGATTTGTTGTAAGCGGCGTCAAATTCCTTGGTCCGGAGCAGGTCCATTACCGGCTGCCCTGCGATATGGGTCAGCGCCCAGCCGCGGGTGACCCCTTCGCGGGCAAAGGGAGATCCGGGATAGACATACGCGACCCGGATGGAATAGTCACCGTAATACTCCATGGGCTGGCCCAGCGAAACGCCGTAACTGCCCCGCAGGATGCCGCTCTCGCTCGAAGCAAAGGAGGCGCCGTCACACATCCAGCTCCAGCGGTCCTTCTCCCAGAGAAGGTCGTCGAAATAGGCATAAATGTCGGAATAGGCGGTCGGCTGTACGCTCTTGGCATACGCCCAGCGGTTCTCCAGCCAATAATAGTAAGGGTTGAAAAAATAGTCCCGGTAATAAACTTTTGCTGTATACTGGGGATCCCGGAGTTGTGCCAGGGAATCGCGATACCGTTCCTGCTGTGCCCGCAGACGGGCTTCGGGATCGCATCCTTCCAGGAGGAGCAGGAACAGCAATGCGAGGGGCAGCAGAGCGGCTGCCAGCGTTCTTTTTTTCATAAACTATCGCAGAAGATAGACGTCTTCGTCTTTTTCGTGGAAGAGGTATTGCTCGCGGGCGAACTGCTCGAGGGAATCGCGCTGCGAGGAGAGCTGCTCGATTCGGGTCTCGGTGCTTTTAATCTCATTTTCAAGCCGTTCGATATGCACCCGCTGGCGTCTCAGCGTGTGCTGCGTGCGGAGCCAAACCCCCACATTGTTTTTGTCCACAAACAAAATCCAGATCAGAAAGAGGAGCGTCACCAGGACATACTTGTTGAGCAGAATCCGCACCCAGCGGTGATTCTGCTTGGCGGCGGCCACCTTTTCGCGGAGCGTGTGCCACCAGGTCCCGATTTTAGCCTTGAGTCCCATCTGACTGATTTCTTTTCGCAAAAATAATCTTTTTATTCGTACTTTTGAACTATGAAACGACTCGATTATTACTATCCTACCCTGGGCGGCAGCTGGATTCTGGTTGCGCTGCTGCTCGGAGGCAGTCTGGCCTTCGGCGTTCTGCTGGCCATTTTACAGCGGATCGTTCCGAGCCCCGTCTGGACCGCCACCTCCCTATCCTACCTGATGTCGATGATTTTGCCTTTCATCTTTATCTTCTATGTCGGCGGCATCCGGCGGAAGGAGGGGTTCCCGGCCGTCCCGGTCAACCGGCCCGTATTCGGCTCCCTGAAGGGAATCGGCGTGTTTTCGCTCGCGGCCCTGGCGATGCTCGCGATGACCGTGGTAATGGATCCGCTGACCAACCTGATACCGATGCCCGAATGGATCAAGGCTGTCTTTGAAAGGGTTTTTCTCTATACCAACCTCTACGATTCCATCCTGGCCACCTGCATCCTGGCTCCACTATGCGAGGAATTGCTCTGCCGCGGCATGATGATGCGCGGCATCGCCCACTTCAGCGGCCCGCGGAAAGCCATTTTCTGGTCCGCCTTTCTCTTCGCACTCATTCACCTCAACCCCTGGCAGGCGATTCCTGCTTTTCTGATCGGCCTGCTCTTCGGCTGGGTCTATTACCGCACAGGGTGCCTCTGGCTGACCATCTTCCTGCACTGCCTCAACAACAGCATCTCCACGCTGCTCTCGCGGCTGGTGCCCGACATGGGATTCGACACCGCCCTGATGGATTTGATCTCCACGGAGAACTATATCGCCCTCTATGTCGCCGCGGTGGCCCTGCTTGCCGGGGTGATTTACCTTTTCAACCGGTATCTCCCGAAACCTGACGCACGATGAAACGCAAACTCTATCCGCTCGCCTTTACCCCTATTCTTCAAGAGAAAGTCTGGGGCAGTGAAACCTGGGGGATCGCCTCGCTGGACGAGGGTGCCGATTCCGTCGTGGAAAACGGATTCCTGGCCGACAACACACTGAGCGACCTTTTGGAAACCTACCTGGGGAACCTGGTGGGTGACAACGTATTCGATGCCTTCAACCTCCAGTTTCCGCTGCTGATCAAGGTGTTGAACGTCAACCAGACCCTTTCCGTGCAGGTGCATCCGGACGATGCCGTCGCCGCCGAACGCTACGACCAGTACGGCAAGGACGAATGCTGGTACGTTATGGATGCCAAGCCCACCGCCCGCGTTTACATGGGCTTCAAGCGCGATACGAGCGCCGCGGAGTTCTACCAGAAGTGCAAGGACGGCACAGTGGAGGAGTTGCTGAACGTCTATACGCCCAAGGCGGGCGAATTCTTCCACATTCCCGCCGGAACGGTGCACGCCTGCGGCGGCGGACTGACCATCGCCGAGGTGCAGGAATCCTCCGACATGACCTTCCGGCTCTACGACTGGGGCCGCGAAAACAATCCCGCCACAGCCCGCAGGATGCACCTGGACGAGGCCATCGACTGTATCGATTACCGCCGTTACGACGAAGCCCGGCTCCATATTGCCGATGCCCGCAAGGCGGACCTGCTGGCTGAGAATCCGCACTTCACCATCCGCCGGATTGCGCTCACAAAGCCCGCTACGCTTGATATGGACCGCTATAACAGCTGCATCTTCTATATCTGTCTGGAGGGTTCCGCCATCCTGACCAGCGACGGCTCTCCGGAGAAATGCGCCCTCGCGCGGGGCGGGTTCGCCCTGGTTCCCTGGGGAGTCGGCGAGGCCACCATCACCCCGGGCGCTTCGGGGGTTACCCTCCTGCAGGCCACCATTCCGCCCATTCCCGAGGAAGAAGACGAGTATATCAATCCGGATGCAGCCGCTACGCTGCCCGATGACAAGGAGGATGCATAATGGATGCCGTCCGAATCGACAAGTTTCTCTGGGCCATTCGGGTGTTCAAGACCCGCACGGAGGCCACCGATGCCTGCAAGGGGAGTAAAATTCAGGTGAACGGGGCCGATATCAAGCCCTCGAAAGAGGTCAAGGCGGGCGATGTAATTTCCGTCCGCAAAGGGGCGGTCCACTACACCTTCAAGGTGCTGGCGCCGCTTGAGAAGCGTCTGGGAGCCAAGGATGTGGGGCGTTTCGCCGAGAATCTCACGCCGGAGAGCGAACTGGCCAAACTCCACGCGCCGGTGGAGACCTTCTTTGTAAAACGGGACCGGGGAGCCGGACGGCCTACCAAAAAAGACCGCCGTCAGATGGACGAGTTGATGGACTCGATGACGGAGTGGTTGTAGCGGGTCATTGCCCGGCTGACTCCCTCCAGCGCGAAGCACTTGATGGCCTCGACCGCCTGATTCAAAATCTCAGGCAGGACTCTTTTTTCTTCCAGCAGCCACTCGCCCAGCACATAATCGATCTGGCCGCCCTCGGCGAAACCATGGCCGATTCCCACCCGCAGGCGGGCGTAATCATCGCTGGCCAGGCAATAATCGATATTCTTGAGGCCGTTGTGTCCGCCGTCGCTGCCGCGGGGGCGCAGGCGGAGGGTTCCGAAAGGCAGGGCCAGGTCGTCCAGCACCACCAGCAGCCGCTCGCGCGGAATGCCGGTCTCCTGCAGCCAGTAATTGACCGCCTTGCCGCTCAGGTTCATATACGTGGAAGGCTTGAGGAGCGTGAACTTCTGTCCCTTGAAAGAGACGGTAGCCGTGGAACCGTAACGGCCCGTCGTAAAAAGAGTATTGGATGCCTGAGCCCAGGCATCCAATACCATGAATCCGACATTATGCCGGGTATTTGCATACTCTTCACCGATGTTTCCCAATCCAGCAACGAGATAGTTCATACCCGGAATAAGCAGGTCTGCTCAATTATTCTGCAGGGGTCTCCTCGGTAGCTGCGGTAGCAGCGGCGCGGGTAGCCTTGATGGCGCAGACCAGCGTAGCCTTCGGGCTGACAATCTGGATGTTGTCATACGAGAGGTCACCAGCGGAGATCTGCTTGCCGACGCCCAGCGGGGTGATGTCGACGGGCAGTTCATCGGGGAGATTCTGGATCAGACCGCAAACGCGGAGCTTGCGGACAGCCTGATACAGCTTGCCACCCTGACGGACACCGACAGAGTTACCGAAAATCTTGACGGGCACCTCGATGGTGACCGGCTTGTTCTCATCAAGCACGAGGAAGTCCACGTGGCGGGCTTCGTCGGTCACAGGGTGATACTGAATTGCCTGCAGCTTGGCCAGATACGCCTTGCCATCGACATTCAGGTCAACGATGTGGGAATACGGAGTGTGGGTGAGCGCCTTGAGGTCCTTGGCGTTGATGGAGAACGAAACGTTCTCGACGCCAGCGCCATAGAGGACGCAGGGAACCTGCTCGTTGCGGCGGACGGCTTTGACGTCGGCCTTCTTTCCGACAGTACGGAGACTGCCATTGAGAGTCAGATGTTTCATAATGTTAATAAAATGTGTTACTCAAGCCGGAATGGGTCCGGCTCCCATTACACCAAAAGGACAGGCCTTTTTAGCGGAGTGCAAAGGTACGAAAAGTTTCGTGTTCTGCAAATTATCCGCTTTTTATTATCTTTGCTATCTGTTTTTACGCTCATGAAAGCCGCCAACAAGACTGCCCGGTACGAATTCACCATCCTTGTCCCCTTCTTCAACGAGAAGGAGAACGCGGCTGCACTGGAGTCGCGCCTCGGGGCCTATCTGGCCCGCTGTCCGCTGAAGGCCTGCGTGTTATTCGTCAACGACGGATCCACCGACGGCGGTGATGCGCTCATCCGCGAAGCCTGCGCCCGCCAAAAGGATTTTTACTGGATGGATCTCGAACATATCGGGCTGAGCGGCGCGCTCAAGGCGGGCATCGACGCCTGCGCCTCACCCCTGGTGGGCTATATCGACGCCGACCTGCAGACCGATCCCGACGACTTCGACCTGCTGCTGGCCGAGAGCGACAACTACGAACTGGTACTCGGCATTCGCGCGCAGCGCCATGACGGATTCGTGAAGCGCGCCTCCTCCAAAATCGCCAACGGCTGGCGGCGGATGATGACCCACGACGGTATCACCGACACCGGCTGCCCGCTCAAGGTGATGCACACCGACTGCGCGCAGAAGATCCCCTTCTTCAAGGGGATGCACCGCTTCATCCCGGCCTGCATCCAGATGGTGGGCGGCCGCTGCAAGGAGATTCCCGTGCGCCATTATCCCCGCACCGCGGGCAAGGCCAAATACAACCTCGCCAACCGGCTGGTGGGCCCCTTTGTGGACTGCTTCGGCTGGCGTTGGATGAAAAAACGTTACCTGGACATCCGCCGCAAAGGCGACAACCTCGAATAAACCATGACCAGCAGCTGGTGGGTATATGCACTCGGATTCACGGCACAGGGGCTTTTCTCCGCCCGCGTGCTGGTACAGTGGCTGCTTTCCGAAAAAAAGCGCAAAGTGGTCTCTCCCAGTCTCTTCTGGATTTTGAGCCTGATAGCCTCGGTGCTCTATGTCACCTACGGCTGGCTGCGCCAGGACTTTGCCATCATGCTCGGCCAGGTGATCGGGTATTACGTGTATATCTGGAATCTCTGGGCCAAGGGGGTCTGGCAGAAACTCGGCCGCGCAGGCAGCCGCCTGGCGGTCGCGGCTTTCATTCTGCTGCCCATCGTCGCCCTCAGCGCCGTACTGGCCACCCAGGGCAGTGCAGTGGCCGATTCGCTCTTCAAGAATGAGGGGCTGCCCCTGTGGCTGCTGATCTTCGGCACCACCGGCACGCTGATCTTCTCCTTCCGTTTCCTCTACCAGTTCATCTACTCTTCCCGCCGGGGCGAATCCATCCTGCCCAAGGGCTTCTGGATTATCTCCCTCACAGGCTCGCTGATTGTCGTGACCTACGGCATCATCCGCCGCGATCCGGTACTGATTCTCGGACAGGGACTCGGCCTGATTTCCTACACCCGGAACCTCATGCTATGGAACAAAAGCCACGCACAAGGCTGATGCGCTCCCCCTGGGCCCGCGCCGGCCTCTACCTGCTGTGCCTGCTGCCCCTGCTGATCTTCCGGCCGCTCACCCCCGACAACGAACTCAAGTATCTGGCCATCGCCGATGAGGCGCTGCGCGACGGCCACCTCTGGTGCCACTATCTGGACGGGGCCATCTATGCCGACAAACCCCCGCTCTATCTCTGGATTGTGATGGGGTGCCGCGTGCTGCTGGGAGGGCACTGCGCCGCAGTGCTGGAACTCTTCTCGCTGCTCCCGGCCCTGGGCATCCTGCTGCTCTTCGGCCGCTGGTGTCAGCGCTACGGCGGCCTCTCCGGCCGCTGGATTCCCCGCGCCGAGTGGGCCATGTGGGCCACCGCCTATTTTCTGGGAGCTGCCGTGGTGGTGCGGATGGACATGCTCATGACGCTCTTCATCACGCTGGCTTTCTACACCTTCTGGAAGATTCTCGCGGGAGACGGTCGCCCGGCCGACCGATGGCTGTTCGGCTTGTATGTCTTTGCCGCCGTCTTCACCAAGGGGCCTGTGGGCTTCCTGATGCCCTTCGTCTGCCTGCTGGTCTATGCGGCCCTCACCCGCTCCTGGCGCGCATTCGGGCAGGTCTGGGGGTGGCGCACCTGGATGCTGCTCGCCCTGCTCTGCGGCGCATGGTGGTTCTTCGCCTGGCGGGAGGGCGGCACGGCCTACCTGCAGGAACTGCTGGGCCGGCAGACCTTCGGCCGTGCGGTGAACGCCTTCCACCACAAACAGCCTTTCTATTATTACCTCTATACCCTCTGGTATGCCGCCGCGCCAAGCGTTTTCGTCTCCGCCTGGGTCGTCATCCGCACCCTCTGCAACCGGCAGCGGCGCAACGCCATCAATCCGCTCACGCGGTTCTTCCTGATTGTTTTCGCCGTCTTTTTTGTCATGATGTCGGCCTTCAGCGCCAAACTGCAGATCTACCTGCTGCCCGGATTCGGGTTCCTGACCTATGCCGCCTTCATGCTGCTCGCCGGGCGGGACGCAGAGCGCGTCAAGCCAGAATCTTGCTGATCAGTTCGCCCAACAGGTCGCCGTCCGAAGCGCTGCCCCGGGCGTTGCTCTTGCTGCGCCGGTCGTATTCCCGCAGGAGCGAGATGACCTTCATCGTCTTGCGTAGGGGGTAGTTACGCACCGCCTGGTCATATTCGGCGCCGAAGTAGGGATTGATGCCCAGCTGCGAGAGAATCTCGCTGCGCGGCACCCCGGCCTGCTGCAGGGCGTGGTAGCGCAGAATGCGGAGGAAGTGGCTCGAAAGCGCGGCCATGATCATGACCAGCGGGTAGCGCTTTTCACTTTCGGCAAAGAAATGGACGATCCGGTAGCACTTGGGAATATCCTTCAGCGAGAGGGCCTTGGTCAGCTCGAAAGCCGAGTAGTCCCGGCTCATGCCCACGTTGGCGGCAATATCGGCCGAGGTGACGAGCGGGGTGTCGGACGGCAGGACTTTCAGCAGCTTGTCCGTCTCCATCACGATCTTGGCAATATCCACGCCGGCATACTCGGCCAACAGCGCCGCGGCATCGGGGGAAATCTTCAGGCCGCGCGTCGGGAAGTACTCCTCGATCCAGCGGGCCATCTTGTAATCGGGCAGCTGCTCCGATTCAAAGACCACGCCCGCGCTGCAAGCCTTCTTGTAGAAGGAGGTGCGCTTGTCCACCGACTTGCCCTTGCGGGTGGGATCGTTGCTGGTCTTGAAGCAGATGACCAGGATGGTAGTGGGCATCATGGCATCCAGATAGATGCCGATATCCTCGAGGCCGTCCATCAGCTGGGCCTCCTTGACTACCACAAGCTGGCGCGAGACCATCATCGGAAACTGGCGGGCGGTGGCCACCACCTGCGCCGCCTTGACATCGGACCCGAAATAGACGATCTGACCGAAGTCGCGTTCCTCCGGCGGGAGGGCCTTCTCCATGATCAGGCGGCAGAGCTCATCAATGTAATAGTGTTCCTTGCCGAAGAGCAGATAAAACGGCTTGAGCTCGCCCGCGAGAATCTCTTCGCGGAGAGCCCGGAACTTGGCGGTGGTATCGACGCTCTGCTTGGCCATCTGTGCAAAGGTATGAATAAAATTGACTACCTTCGCAAGAAGAAACCGCATCTCCATGGAGATTTTCGATCCAATCCGGCGCAAGATGGTGGCCCGCACCCCCGAAGAGGAGGTCCGGCAGCACCTGATTGCCTGGCTGACAAGCGAAAAGAAGGTTCCCCAGACCTTGATGCGCAGCGAGTTCGGGTTTGAATACAACGGCCGTCGCTACCGGGCGGACATTCTGGTCTTCGACCGGGCGCTGCATCCCCTGCTGCTGGTCGAGTGCAAGGCCCCCGACGTTCGGCTGGACGAGGCGGTCATCGAACAGGCCATTCGTTACAATCGTGTTCTCCAAGTGAAGTTTATTCTCATCAGCAACGGAAAAACTGCCTATCTTTGCAGGTGGAATTCGGCGCGGGCCGGCTATGAAACGGCCACTACACTCCCCACGTACGCCGAGATGCTCGCTGAAGAATGACCGACGCACTGAACCATAAGGTTTTCCAGATTATCGCTGCCGAAGCTGAGGCGCAGGGTGTCCGCGCCTTCGTGATCGGCGGCTACGTGCGCGACTGGTTCCTCCAGCGTCCCTGCAACGATATCGATGTGGTGGTGGAAGGCAGCGGAATCGCCCTCGCGGAGGCGGTGGCCTCCCGGGTCCGGACCAAAGTTTCCGTCTTCCGCCGTTTCGGCACCGCGATGCTGCGCTACCAGGGCATGGAGGTCGAATTTGTCGGCGCCCGCCGCGAATCCTATCGGGCCGATTCCCGCAAGCCCATCGTGGAGGACGGCACCCTTCAGGAAGATCAGGAGCGGCGCGACTTCACCATCAACGCACTGGCTTTCAGCCTCTGCCGGGAAGATTACGGCGCGCTGGTGGATCCCTTCGGCGGCATCCGCGACCTCAACGACGGCATCATCCGCACCCCGCTCGACCCCGATACGACCTACAGCGACGATCCCCTGCGCATGCTGCGCGCCATCCGGTTCGCTACCCAGCTGGGTTTCAAGATCGTCCCGGAATCCAAAGACTCCATTCGCCGCAACGCCGGCCGGCTCTCGATTCTCTCCCGCGAACGGATTGCCGACGAACTGAACAAAATCATGAAAACCGCCCGCCCGTCGGTGGGTTGGCTGTTGATGGACGAATGCGGCCTGCTGCCCGCCGTGCTGCCCGAGCTCAATGCCCTCAAGGGGGTCGAGATGGTGGAGGGACGCGGGCACAAAGACAATTTCCGCCATTCGCTGCAGGTGCTCGACAACGTGGCTGCCGCCTCCGACAAACTCTGGCTTCGCTGGGCCGCCCTGCTCCACGACGTGGGCAAGGCCCGCACCAAGCGCTTTGAGCCGGGACTCGGCTGGACCTTCCACGGCCACGAATATGTAGGCTCCAAGATAATCAAGGGCATCTTCGCCGACCTGAAGATGTCGCAGACGGAAGATATGCACTATGTCCAGAAGCTCGTCGCACTTCACCTGCGCCCCGTGGCCCTGGTGACGGACGAGGTGACCGACTCCGCCGTCCGACGCCTGCTCTTCGATGCCGGCGACGACATCGATGACCTGATGATCCTCTGCAAGGCCGACATCACCTCCAAAAATGCGCTCAAGGTGGAGCGTTTCCGCCAGCAGTACGAAGAACTTCGCCGCAAGCTGGTGGAGGTCGAGGAAAAAGACGCCGTGCGCAACTTCAAGAATCCCATTACCGGCGAAATCGTGATGGAGAAGTATCACATTCCGCCGTGCAACACCATTGGCATCATCAAGGAAGCCGTCAAGGAGGCCATTCTGGACGGCCTCATTCCCAACGATTTCGACGCCGCCTACGCTTTCATGGAGAAGAAGGCGGCTGAACTTGGACTCTCTGAATAATTACATAACAACATGAAACATCGTTTTCTGTTTTGCCTGTTGCTGATCCTTCCGATGATCGTTTCATGCTCCAGGAAGGAGTATGACATTTCCGAAGGATTCAACAAGGACCTCACGCTTTTTGAAGAAGAGATTTCCGTTCCGCTGGGCAACATCGCCCCCATCACCCTCGGTTCCGGCCTCGACCAGTTGAACCAGATTGCCGGGCTCGGCGACGCGCTGGCCGGTATCCTCAAAGTCGGGGACGACGACAACCTGTTTGTGGAATCCAAAGGGACGCTCTTCAAAATCAACGCCTACGAACTTGAAAAACAGATGGCGGACCCGAACGTAGCACAGATCTGGAATACCGGTTATGAGGCGGGCTATCCCGCCGGTGCCGCCTCCATGTTCGCCATGTTCGGACTGAAACCGTCCAACCAGAAAGTGACCATCACGGTGGACAATCCGCTCAAGGTGGACGTACCCGCTACCAGCGCGGCCAGCTACAACTACGATACCGACAGCGGCGACGAGACGGTCAATATCCCGGAACTGAGCAGCTTCACCTTCAAGAAAAGGACCACAGAGCAGGAAGTGGTTACCCTGGTCATTCCGGAAACGGTGACGAACGCAGTCAACTTCATCAGCTTTACGGATTTGGCGCTGAGCCTCCCGGCCAATCCCACTTCCAAGATTTCCGACGACACCGGAAACCTCTTCTTTGCCATCAACTACCGCTACACCTGCAACCTGGCCGTGGGCGAGACTTTCTCTTTCCCGGGTAACGACGTGCCTGTACACGCCGCCAAGCTTCCTGTCGCGAAGTTCAAGGTCAAGAAATTCGAAGTAACCCTCGAAGTGGAGAACACCGTTCCGCTCGCGCTGACGGTCAGTGACATCAAGGCCTTAAAGCCCAAGGAGAATGAGAGCGATGCCGACGTGGTGAACGACAACGTCAAGATTACCACGGGCATTACCATTCCCGGCGGCACGCTGGAGAGCCCGGCAAATGCCAAGTTCACTCTTGCGATCGAAGCGTTGGAAGGAACCCTTCCTGACATCGACGGCCTGTTGCTGAATTTCGCACTGAAGGCGCAGCCCGGTCTTGGCGTAACCACCCTCTCCGCCAAGCAGGGCATCCGAATTAAATCCGCGTCGGCCAAACTGACCGACGGTATCACCATCCCCTTAAACTAATCCGCCATGAAAAGATCTGTCCTTATTCTCGCAGTTTTGGCTTTTGCAGCCCTCTCCGTCAGCGCACAGTCTTTCCAGCAGGCGCTCTTCCTGGATGGCTATCAACTGGGCTACCGTTACAATCCGGCGCTCGCCAACGAGACCGGTTTCCTCAGCATGGGACAGTGGGAAAACCAGTCCCGCAACAATGTCGGCGCCGCCAACTTTCTCTACCCCCGCAACGGAGAGGTGGTGACCGCGCTTCACGAGAGTGTTTCCGCCGATGAATTCCTCGGCAGCCTTAAAGACGACAACTACCTCACCGGCAATATCCACTTCAACCTCTTCTCCTACGGATGGAAGGGTGAGAAGGCCTATCATACCCTCGAGGCGGGCATCCGCGCCGCCTATTCCGCTTCCGTTCCCAAGGAGATTTTCACGATCCTCAAACTGGGTACGGGCGAAGTCAGCTACGACCTCAGCGGCATCAACGTGGCGGGTAACGCTGTCGTGGAACTGGCCTACGGCTACTCCCGGAAGCTCTCCGACCTGATCTCGGTCGGTGTCCGCGCCAAACTGCTGGTGGGCATCGAGGCGCTCCGCTACAACGTGACCCGCTTTGATCTGACCATGCAGGAAGACGCCTACCAGGCACAGGTGGAGGCCGACCTCGATCTGACCAGCCGCTGGAGCAAGATCCGCGCAAACGACGAAGGATATCTCGACCTGACGAAACTCAGCTCCAAGGAGCGCTGGAAACTGCCTTCCGGCGCCGGCCTGGCCCTGGACCTGGGCGTCGTGATTACGCCGCTGGAAGGACTGACAATTGCCGCTTCCGCGCTGGATCTGGGCGGTATTCTCTGGTACTACGGCAATGCCGGCAAATCGCAGGGAACCACCACCTTCACCGGTATGGACAGCCTGACGATGGATGAGATTCAGTCAGGCAAACTCAAGGAGCAGTTCAAAGATGAGCTGGACGCATTCGTGCGCTCCATCAAGATCAAGAGCGTCAAGAGCCGTACCACCCTCGAGGCGGTTCCCCTCAACCTCAACCTGGGCGTTCGCTATGAAATGCCCTTCTACCGGCCGCTGGCAGTGGGCCTCACGGGTACCTATTATGGGGTTCACGGCATGCCCTACAGTGAAGTTCGCGGCGCACTCGCCTGGAATCCTTACGCCTGGCTAGGTGTTTCGGCGAATGCCGGTGCAGGCACTTTCGGCGCGCTCTGGGGCTTCTCCGCAAACGCTGCCTACAAGCAGTTCCGTCTGACGCTGGCTATGAGCAACGGCTTCGGCGGCACCATCCCCTACAGCAGCACCCCCCTGCAGCCCAACGCCAAGACCCTCACCCTCGGCCTGACCTACACCCTGTAGGCTCGCTGAGATTCCTGATTTTCACTCCGACCGGACCAGGTGACACACGCTTGGGGACACTTGGACCGTTCGGCTAGGTTTTCGCCAAAACGGTGCAAGAGGAGCTGCGTTCTAGGGGGTTGTAGGGCATGTCAGCGTGCACGACAGCCCAATATCGGCCACCCGTGCAGGACGACCCGCGATATGGGCTGCTGTAGGGCGTATTAGCCTGCACGGTTTTGGCGAGATGGGGGCAACCCCGGCGGCCGGAGTGAAGCCGGCGGAAAAGAACTGAGGCCACCTTTGCGGGCGGCCTCGTTCGTATCAGTCAAGCGCGGGAACGCGCGGCGAGACTATTTGTCAGCGGTTACTTTCTCGAGCCACTTGACCATGCCAAGCATGATGGACATAGAGACAAGGCAGATGGCGAGGAAGATACCCCAGCACTTCCAGATCGGCATGGCGTTGTACCAGATCGGACCCAGGAAGATGAAGAGGTTACCGATAGCGGTAGCGGCGAGCCAGAGGCCCTGGCAGAGACCGAGCATGCTCTTCGGAGCCACCTTCGAGACGAAGGAGAGGCCGAGCGGCGAGATGAACAATTCGGCGACCGTCAGGAAGAAGTAGGTCACGATCATCACCCACGGCGCAGCCTTGGCGAGGCCGGCCTGTGCCATGGCGACAGCGTCCATTGCGCGGAACTCGGTGCCCGAAGGATACTTGCTGATGATGGAGAAGACCATCAGGAAGAGGTAAGCGCAGCCTGCGATACCCATACCGATAGCAATCTTGCGCGGCGTGGAGACCGGACGGCCCTTGCGTGCCAGCGCACCGAATACCAGCATGATGATCGGGGTGAGGATAATCACGAAGAGCGGGTTCATGGCCTGCCAGATCTCAGCGGGAAGTGCCTTGGTCTCGACGAAGTCGCGTGCGAAGACCGAGAGGGACTGGCCGTTCTGGTGGAAGGAGAGCCAGAAGAAGACGGCGATGCCGAGCACTGCGAAGAGCGCTGCCATACGCTGCTTGATTTCCTTGGCCATGGCCTTCTTCTCTTCTGCGGTGTATTCCACGCTCTGGACAGCGGTCTTCTTGCCAGGCTTCGGGAACTTCTTCTTGGTGCAGAAGAAGATTACCAGCGAGGTAAGCATCGCCACTGCGGAGATGATGAAGGAATAGTGGACACCGGTGTTGAAGACGTCGATATAGTCCGAGCAGAACTGGGTGGTGTTGTCGAGAACGGCGGGATCCAGGACGGACTGAGCGGCCGTTTCGGTGAACTTCTGTGCGTTGAGCGCCGCGTCACCGTTAAGATACTGGTGGCAGAGGGCCGACATGTCAGCGTTATAGACGAAGTTGTGGACATTGAGCCACCACTTGCGAAGCATCGGGGCCACGAACGGAGCGATCACGCCGCCGATGTTGATGAAGACATAGAAGATCTGGAAACCGGAGTCGCGTTTATCCTTGGCTTCCTTGAGGGCCTCGGGGCCCTTCTTGGCAGCTTCTGCCTCGAAATCATCGTAGAGTTTGCCGACGAGTGCCTGGAGGTTGCCCTTGAAGAGGCCGTTACCGAAGGCGATGCAGAGCAGGGCCACGCAGGTGAAGATCAGGATGCCCCACCAGCCGGCGCTGCCGTCGGCGATCAGGCCGTCAGCCGATTTGCTGAAAAGCGGAATCGAGAGGGCCACATAACCGAGGGCCATGATAATCAGACCGGTCTGGATGGTGCGGTTGTAGTTCTGCGTGCGGTCAGCAATCCGGCCGCCGATCAGGGCGAGGATGTAGATACCGAAATAGAAGACCGAGTAGATCAGGCCGGCCGTACCGTCGGAAAGACCGAATTTGGAGACGAGGAACAGCAGGAGCACCGCATTCATGATGTAGTAGCCGAAACGCTCGCCCATGTTGCTGAGTGCTGCTGCAATCAGGCCCTTCGGGTGTTCTTTCTTTGCTTTCCGGAGATAGAATACGAGGAACGGGACCACCACGACGAGGATGCCGATCAGGATGACCAGCGTGCGGTTGGTCTGCCACAGGTTGCTAAGACTTAAAAAATGCATAAAAAGTACTATGAATGGTTAATAATTGATTTCAGTACAACTGACAAAGATAGGAAAAAAATCGGATTCGGCACCTCTTTTGCAAAGAACGGGAAGAATTGCTATATTCGCTTTTTGTAATCACCAACCGCAGAACATGAAAAGATTTTTTGCTTTTGTCCTTCTTTCGGCCTTCGCCCTGACCGGCGCCCGCGCCCAGGAGAGCGTCACCTATTCGCTTCCGCAGACGACGGTCCACCTGAAGGTCACCGCCGAGAAGGAATCCTTCATAGCCGGCCCGTACGCCCGCTTTGCCCAGAAGTACCTGGGTGCAGCCGCACGCACGGCCGATGCCACCACCTACCGCCTGCGCTCCGTGGAACTCACGCCCTTGACGGAGGTCAACCCGTCGGAGAGCTACACGCTGGAAACGGGCCGCCTTGCGGACGGCGGATCCGCGCTCCTCGCCTTCAGCGCCCAGGGGCTCGTCTCGCTGGGCGGCGGTCAGAGAGCTACGGGCATTGCCTGGCGTTTTCCGGCTCCGGCCACTCAGGGTGCTTTCAATGAGAAAGACCTCGGCGAGAACCTCACCAGTGCCACCGCGACGCTCTACAAGAGTGTGGTGGAAGGAGGCGCCTTCAGCCGCGTAGCGGTACAGCAGAGCGAAGTGGTGGAGAAATCGCTGGAAAACAAGGCCGCTGAGGCCGCCCAGCGCATCTTTGACCTGCGTCGCTCCCGGGTCCAGATTATCACCGGCGACACCGACGCCACCTACAGCGGCGAGGCGATGGGCGCCGCCATCGCGGAGATTACCCGCATCGAGCAGGAGTACCTCAGCCTCTTCTACGGCCTGAGCGAAACCTCCGAGCAGACCATGCACTTCGATGTCATCCCCGAGAAGGCGCGCGAAGCCCAGATGTACGTAGCTTTTCGCCTCTCCGATACCGACGGCCTGCTGCCGAGCACCGATATTGCCGGCCGGCCCATCGTGCTGGAATTTATCGTTGAGAACCGCCTGGAAGAGCCCGCAGCAGCCTCCGCTGAAGAAACGGGAAAGAAAAAGAGCGCTCAGCCGGCCGAACTGCTGCACTACCGCGTGCCCGCCACGGCGACCGTACGCCTGCTTGACGCCGAACAGCTGCTGCTCCAGAGCCGCATCCCCGTTTACCAGCTGGGTACCGAGTGCACCTATCCCCTCCCCCTGAAAAAGAAATAATCATTAATACCTTATAATACTATGACGATTCATGATCTCACCCCCAAATGCGTGTGGAAGAACTTCTATGCGCTCACGCAAATACCCCGTCCGTCCAAGCACGAGGAGAAGGCCGTCGCCTTTCTGCTCAAGTTCGGCAAGGACCTCGGTCTGGAGACCCTCCGCGATGAAATCGGCAACGTGATCATCCGCAAGCCGGCCACCAAGGGCATGGAGAACCGCAAGGGCATCATCCTGCAGGCCCACATGGACATGGTTCCCCAGAAAAACAACGACAAGGTCCACGACTTCACCAAGGATCCGATCGAAACCCGCGTCGTCCACAAGGAAGACGGCGACTGGCTCTATGCCAACGGCACGACCCTTGGCGCCGACGACGGCCTGGGTGTCGCTGCAGCCATGGCCGTGCTCGAGTCCAAGGACCTCGCACACGGCCCCATCGAGGCCCTCTTCACGATTGACGAAGAGACCGGCATGACGGGTGCCAACGCCCTCAAACCGGGCCTGCTCAAGGGGGATATCCTCATCAACCTCGACTCCGAGACCGAGGGCGAACTCTACGTGGGCTGCGCCGGCGGTCTGGACTGCAACGCTGTCTTCACCTACAAGGACGAACCGCTCCCGAAGGGATACAAGGTCTTCGCTGTCAACGTGAAAGGCCTGCGCGGCGGACACTCCGGCATGGAAATCAACGAGGGCCGCGGCAACGCCAACAAGGTGATGGCCCGCGTGCTGCTCCCGCTCCTGCGCGACATGGACTGCAAGCTTTCCTCGATCGAGGGCGGCAACCTGCGCAACGCCATCCCGCGTGAGGCAATCGCCATCGTAGCCGTTCCCGCCGACACGGTGGACGACTTCAAGAAGGTGGTCGAGGAGACCGACGCCGTGGTCCGCAAGGAGATCGGCCTGATCGATCCGGACGTCAAGATTTTCTGCGAACCGGCCAAGGCGAAGACCGTCATGGCCGGCCGCACCGCACTCAAACTCGTCAAGGCCATCTACGCCTGCCCGAACGCAGTGGACCGCATGAGCCTCGCCGTCAAGGACCTCGTGGAGAGTTCCAACAACCTGGCCATCGTCAAGTCCGAGGACGGCAAGATCCGCATCCGCTGCCTGATGCGCAGCTCCACCGACAGCATCAAGTATGACCTGGCCGAGACCTTCCGTGCCGTCTTCGAACTGGCCGGAGCCAAGGTCTCCTTCGCTGGCGGTTACTCCGGCTGGAGCCCGAACATGCAGTCCCCGATTCTCAAGACGATGGTCGCCAAGTACAAAGAGCTCTACGGAGTGGAACCGGCTGTCATGGCCATCCATGCCGGCCTCGAGTGCGGCATCATGGGCGGCATCTATCCCAACTGGGATATGATCTCCTGCGGCCCGACCCTCAAGTCGCCTCACTCCCCGGACGAGCGTTGCTACATCCCGTCCGTCGAGAAGTGGTGGAACTTCCTCAAGGCTGTTTTGGCCGATGCGCCGCGCAAATAATTTGCAGATTGACGAATAATCACTATCTTTGCAGCCCTTTCGGAAAACCGGAAGGGCTTTATTAATCAACTATTCAAACCATTATGTTAAAACAGTACGAAACCGTTTTCATTGCAACTCCCGTTTTGTCTGATGCCCAGATGAAGGAAGCGGTTGCCAAGTACGCATCGATGATCACCGCTGAAGGTGGCGAGATCGTACACCAGGAGGATTGGGGCTTGAAAAAGCTGGCTTACCCGATCCAGAAGAAAACCACCGGATTCTATCACCTGATTGAATTCAAGGCTAATCCGGATTTCATCAACACGCTTGAAATCCAGTTCAAACGCGATGAGCGCATCATCCGTTTCCAGACCGTAGCGATGGACAAGCACGCCATTGCATACGCTGAGCGTCGCCGTGCTAAGATGAATGAACCCAAGGCCGCTGCAGAGGCAGCTCCCGTTAACGAATAAGGAGATCCAATCATGGCACAGGATGATATCCGTTTCCTCAATCCGCCGACCGTGGATGTGAAGAGAAAGAAATACTGCCGTTTCAAGAAGGCAGGCATCAAATATGTGGATTACAAGGACGCTGAGTTCCTCAAGAAGTTCCTCAACGAGCAGGGTAAGATTCTTCCCCGCCGCATTACCGGTACTTCCCTGAAGTTCCAGCGCAAAGTGGCGCAGGCTGTAAAGCGTGCTCGTCACCTCGCCCTTCTCCCGTACGTTACCGATCTTTTGAAATAAGGAGGAAGCATTATGGAAGTTATTCTCAAACAGGATGTCCGTAACCTCGGTTACAAAGACGATATCGTAACGGTCAAGAACGGTTACGGTGCAAACTACCTGATTCCGCAGGGCTTCGCCATCATGGCTACCCCCACCGCGAAAAAGATCCACGCAGAGAACATGCGTCAGCGCGCTCAGAAGGAGCAGAAAATCGTCGACGACGCAAAGGCACTGGCTGCAAAGCTCGAAGGCGCTACCGTCAAGGTCGCTGCCAAGGTGAGCTCCAACGGCAAGGTCTTCGGTTCCGTCAGCAACATTCAGGTTGCTGAGGCTCTCGCTGCCCAGGGCATCGAGGTGGACCGCAAGAACGTCACCCTCGTGGGTGCCGACACCATCAAGGAGGTCGGTTCCTACAGCGCAGAGGTGAAGTGCTACCGCGACATCAAGGCTACGGTTGCCGTAGAGGTTGTCGCCGCTGAAGAGGAATAATTCTCTCCCGCGCGTAATCCTGACAGGCCGTCCCACGGGGCGGCCTGTTTTTTTGTGTCGTTATTCTTTCTATCTTTGCAGAGATGGATGTCGCAGTCGTCATATTGAACTGGAACGGCAAGGCGATGCTGGAGCGCTACCTGCCCGGCGTCGTGGAGAGCGCCGCCGCCTTCGGAGGCGGCGACAGCGGACATGCCGCGTTCGTTGTCGTGGCCGACAACGGTTCCACCGACGGCTCCCAGGCCTGGATGGAGGCGCACTATCCCCAGGTCCGCCTGCTGGAATTCGACCAGAACTACGGCTTTACCGGCGGCTACAACCGGGCGCTGCAGGAGATTGAGGCTGACTATTACGTGCTGCTCAATTCCGATGTCGATACCCCCAAGGGATGGCTCGATCCCCTCTTTGATTTTATGGAGGAGCATCCGGAAGCCGGCATCTGCCAGCCCAAACTCTGCGCGGAGGCCGACCACGGACGTTTCGAGTACGCCGGTGCGGCGGGCGGCTTTATCGACCGCTACGGCTATCCCTTCTGCCGGGGCCGCATTCTCTCGATGATCGAGCACGACACCGGCCAGTACGACGAACCGATGGAGGTCTTCTGGGCCAGCGGCGCCTGCATGATGATCCGCTCCGGCCTCTACCACCACCTGGGTGGCCTGGACGAGTCGTTCTTTGCCCACATGGAGGAGATTGACCTCTGCTGGCGGGCGCACCTGCTCGGTTATCAGGTCTGGTGCATTCCCGCTTCAACCGTCTATCACGTGGGCGGCGGCACCCTTCCCAACGATTCCCCGCGGAAACTCTACTTCAACTACCGCAACAACCTGCTGATGCTCTGGAAAAACCTGCCTTCAGACAACCGCGGACGCATCCGCACGCGGATGTGGCTGGATCGCGCATCGGCCGCCATCTACCTGCTGACCGGCCGTTGGAAGAGCCTTGCAGCGGTCCGCCGCGCCCACCGGGATTTCCGGAAGATGCGGGATGAACTCGAAGTAAGCCCGTTCGAGGAAGGGCGCGAATTCGAAGGATACTACCCGCGCAGTATCGTCCTCGACTTCTTCCGCTCCCGCAAGCGGCTGAAATTCTCCGACTTGGATTTTTAAAGAACCTCGGGAAGCTTCTCGAGATGGATGCCGTGCGACCCTTTGATCAGGATCGTGCGTCCGCTGAGCGGCTGAGCTTCCAGGAAGGAGCGCAGCTCAGCTGAAGAGGCGAAACACTGAATCCCTTTGGCCTTGGCGCAGCGCACCTTGGCTGCCGCCGCGGTAAACTCGCCGCCCACCAGGAAAATCGAATTCGAAAGGGCCATGGCCTTGGCCAGCGCCGCCGAATGCTCGGTGGCCGACTCTCCGCCCAGTTCGAGCATATCCCCCAGAATCAGGGTTTTCCCTTCAAAAGCGGTGCGGGCAAAATTGTCAAGTGCCACCCCCATGCTGGTGGGATTGGCGTTGTAGGTATCCACAATCAGCGTATTGTGCGCCGTGCGAACCATCTGCGAACGGTCGTTGGCCGGGCGGTAGGCCGCGATGGCGGCGACGGCATCCGCTTCCGGCACCCCGAAATGCGCGCCTACGCAGAGCGCAGCCAGGGCGTTGTCCGCATTGTAAGCCCCTACCAGGAGCGTTTCCACCGTTACGCCGTCCGGAAGGCGGAAGCGCAGGAAAGGATGCTCCGCCGTGACCTCCAGCACCGTAACCCCCTGCTTCTGCACGCCATAGGCTTCATGGATCAGCCCGCCGCGCGCGGCAATCATCTCGCACAGATGGGGATTGTCGGCATTGTAGAAGGCCAGACCGCCGCTCTGGCGCAGGTAGTCGTAGAGCTCGCCCTTGGTCTGTTTGACCCCTTCGAAAGAGCCGAACCCGAGGATGTGCGCCTTGCCCACGTTGGTGATCAGGCCGCAGGTGGGCTGGGCAATCCGGACAAGCGTCGCGATCTCGCCGGGTGCGCTGGCGCCCATTTCGATCACGGCCGCCTGGGTGTGCGAATTGATCCCGAAGAGGGTGAGCGGAACGCCGATATGGTTGTTCAGGTTTCCCTTCGTATAGACCGTTTCAAATTTGCGGGCCATTACGGCGCTCACCAGTTCCTTGGTAGTGGTTTTGCCGTTGGTACCGGTGATGCCGATCACCGGAATCTGGAACTGCCGGCGATGGTAAGCCGCCAGGGCCTGGAGCGTTTCCAGCACATTCTCTACCAGATAGCACTCGCCTTTCCCGGCTTTGACTCCTTGCAGCGAGGCGCGGTCCACCACCGCCACGCGGGCGCCCTTTTCCAGGGCCTGCACGGCAAAATCGTTGCCGTCGAAGGTCTCCCCCTTGAGGGCGAAAAACATCGAACCTTCCGTAATGGCGCGGCTGTCGGTCGTAACGCCGCTGCACTTTTTGAAGAGTTTATAAAGGGCTTCCATAGGGCTTATTTCCTACCGGTTGAACCGAATCCGCCGGTTCCGCGCTCGGTCTCGTCGAGAACTTCAACCTGCTCCCACTCCACCTTCTCGTAGCGGGCAATCACCATCTGGGCGATCCGTTCGCCGGGATTGATGGTGAAGGGCTCGTTGGAAAGGTTCACCAGCAGCACGCAGATTTCGCCGCGGTAGTCCGCGTCGACGGTGCCTGGAGCGTTGGTCACCGTAATGCCGTGCTTGGCGGCCAGCCCGCTGCGCGGCCGGATCTGCGCCTCATACCCTTCGGGCAGGGCGATAAACAGGCCGGTGGGCACCATGGTCCGCTCCAGCGGGCCCAGGGTAAGGGGTTCGGTGAGGTTTGCCTTGAGGTCCATCCCTGCAGAGAGAGGCGTAGCATAAGCCGGACAGGGATAGGGAGAACGGTTGACGATACGAGCTTTCATAGTTGCAAATATACAAAGGAATCGCGCGAAAACCGGCATTTTTTTGTTAGTTTTGTCGGATTATTTTGGGCCTATGATCAAAGAACAACTCGCTTCCCTGGACAGCGTCAATCTCAACCTCGGCGGAGGTACCGGACTCGCCCTGAGTATCGTATTGGGACTGATCATGTTCGGCATCGCGCTGGGCATCACGGGGAAGACCCTCAAAGACGTATTTCTGCATCCCAAGTCCATTCTGACGGGCATCTGCCTGCAGTGGATCGGGCTCCCTTTCATCACCTTCCTGCTGACCCTCCTGCTCGGACGCTGGATCACGCCGATGGTGGCCCTGGGCATGATTCTGGTGGCCAGCTGCCCGGGCGGTAACATCTCCAACTTCATGAGCTCCTGGGCCAGGGGAAATGTCGAACTCTCGGTGAGTATGACCGCGGTAGCCACCCTCTTCGCGCCGCTCATCACGCCGCTCAACTTCTGGATGTGGGGCAACCTCTACCTGAAGGTCTCGAACCTGGCCGGCACACTGACCATTCCGCACCTCGTAATTCCCTTCTGGAGCATGTTCTGGCAGGTCTTTTCCATCCTCGGCATCCCCATCGTACTGGGTATGCTCACCGCGCGTTACCTGCCCAAGGTGGCGAAAGCCATCAAGAAGCCCTTCTCGATCTTCTCGATCGTGGTCTTCATCGCCATGGTGCTGATTATGTTCATCCCCAACTGGCAGCTTTTCATCCAGTATATCCTCTTCATCTTCCTGCTCGTGCTGCTGCACAATGCCTGCGCCTTCGGCATCGGCTGGCTTGGAGCCCGGGCCATGAAGCTTCCGCGCCGAGACCGCCGCTCGATCACCATCGAGGTGGGAATCCAGAACTCCGGTCTGGGGCTGACGCTGCTGCTCAATCCGGCCATTTTCAAGCCGGAGTTGTGGAACAATCCAGAGACCGGAATCCTCTATGGCGGTATGCTTTTTGTAACCGCATGGTGGGGCATCTGGCATATCATTTCCGGCCTGACGCTTGCCTCCATTTTCCGCGGCAAAAAGCTGCCTGAAACCGTTGAATAACTGAAACACAAACCGATATGAAAAAGTCACTCTTGTTTGTACTCTGCGCCTCCACGCTGCTGCTGACCGCCTGCGGCGGCGGCAAGAAAGCCGGCAACACCCAGGAACCCGTTCCGGCCGAGGAACCGGAAAAGACGGAAATCTCCCAGCCTGAACCGGTCAAGGAACCCGAACCCAAATTCGACATCACGATGCAATACGAACCCAAATTCAAGATTCAAACCACCGAGGGCGACCTCATCGTCAAACTCTACGAAGAGACTCCGCTCCACAAGGACAACTTCATCAAGCTTGCCCAGAAGCACTTCTACGATGGCATCCTCTTCCACCGCATCATCAACGGCTTCATGATCCAGACGGGCGACCCCCTCACCAAAGACAGCACCAAGGTCAACGCCTGGGGCACCGGCGGACCGGGTTACACCATTCCCGCCGAGATTGTCAAGGGCCTTACGCACAAGAAGGGCGCCCTGGCGGCAGCCCGCCGCGGCGATTTCGTCAACCCGGCCAAGGAATCTTCCGGCTCGCAGTTCTATATCGTGCAGGATGAGAACGGATGCAAGCATCTGGACGGTGAATACACCATCTTCGGCGAGGTGGTCAGCGGCCTGAACGTGATTGACAAAATCGCCTCCAAGCGCACCGACAGCCACGATCGCCCCGACCAGCCGATTCAAATTATTTCGGTGACTCCGGTCCAGGAATAAACTTTGGCACGCCCTTTGCTTTAACTTGAGACAAAGACGAAAGTTTTTTCATAGGTTAAAGTTTAGGTTAAAAAAAGAGATGGCGCGCAGCAATGGGCGCCGTTTCTTTTTTGCATTTACCGGAAAATATGTATCTTTGCGGACCTTTTCTCGAGAAGATAAGGAAGTTAACGTATTTAGTAACTTTAATTTACATTTGAAATGGCTGTTAAAATCCGCCTCTCCCGCCACGGCAAGAAGAACTTCGCATTCTTCCACATTGTGGTCACCGACGTGCGTTCGCCGCGCGACGGCCGCCTGATCGAACAGATCGGCATTTACAATCCCAACACCAACCCTGCAACGATCGTCCTCGACGGCGACCGCGCGCTTTATTGGCTCACCAACGGTGCACAGCCTACCACGACTGCCCGCCGGATCCTCTCCTACGAGGGCGTGCTGCTGAAGAAGCACCTCCAGGGCGGTGTCGCCAAGGGTGCCCTCACCCAGGAAGAAGCTGACAAGAAGTGGAATGCCTGGAAGGCTGAGAAAGACGCGAAAGTGTCTTCCAAGAAACAAACCGTTTCCAATGCAAGTGCAGAAGCTCACAAGGCTGCCGTAAGCGCAGAGGCCAAGGTCAACGAGGCTCGCGCAGAGGCTATTGCGCAGAAGAAGGCAGAGGCTGAGGCTGCTGCCCGCGCTGCCGCTGAAGAGGCTGCTGCGAAGGCTGCCGAAGAGGCCGCTGCCGCTGCTGAGGCTGAAGCTGCACCTGCAGAAGAGGCACAACCCGAGGCATAACGTGCCCAAGGTTCTGAAATCCTACGGCACGCAGGGCGCGGTGGTGACGAACCTCTGCTCCGGTGACGACTGGGATTTCGACGCAAACGAACCGGTATTCATCGCTTTTGATGAATTACCGGTTCCTTTTTTCATTGAATCCATCCAGCCCAAGGGCGGCCGAACCATCGTCAAATTCGAGGACATCGACACGTTGGAATCCGCCGAATCGCTCGTGGGCCGCGAGATTACCTTCGCCCCGGCCGACGAGGAAGAGGAGGACGAGACCGATCTCATCGGGCGCACGGTCCGCGACGCCGCCACCGGAAAGCCGGTCGGCAAGATTGTGCAGTGGTTCGATTTCTCCGGCAACCTCTGCATCGAGGTGGAGCACGAGGGCCGCAAGGCGATGCTCCCCCTCCACGAAGACCTGATAAAAAAGGTGAGCGCAGAGGGCATCTGGCTCACCATTCCGGAAGGACTGCTCTAGGTCAATCCCCTATTCGAACCGGGCGATGATTTCCCGGGTTTTGGCGATTTTCTCTTCGAGGAGCGACTTGGATGTGGCCTCGCAGAGGAAGCGGAGATAGGGCTCGGTATTGGAGGGACGGATGTTGAACCACCACTGGGGGAATTCCACGCGGTAGCCGTCGAAGTCCATCCGGGCCGTGGGCTGCTCCTGGGCACAGAAGTAGTCGCGTACCGCATCCATCGCCTCGGCCTTGCGCTCCAGCTTGAAGTTGATTTCACCCGAGTTCTCGTAGTGCGAAATGCCGCCGATCACCTCGGAGAGCCGGCGGCCCTGCCGCTTGAGGTCCGCGACGATATTCAGTACAAGGATGGAGGCCAGGATACCGCTGTCGCTGTAGAAGAAATCCTTGAAATAATAGTGTCCGGCCAGCTCGCCGCCAAAGATGCCGTCGATCTCCCGCAGGCGCGGGGCGGCGAAGGCGCGGCCCACCTTCCAGGTGCAGACCTCGCCGCCGAGCGGGGTGAGGTATTCGGCCACCGACTTGGAGGAGCGGATGTCCTGCAGCACCTTGCCACGGAGCCCCTTCTCCACCAGGAAGTAGTTGCCCAGCAGGGCAATCATCAGATCGGGCGAGATAAAGTCGCCCTTCTCGTCCACGAACATCACACGGTCGGCGTCCCCGTCGTAGATGACGCCCAGGTCGCAATGCTGTGCGCGCACAGCCTCGCTGAGGGCCACGCGGTTCTCCGCCAGCAGCGGGTTGGGCTCATGGCCGGGGAAGGTGCCGTCCGGGGTGTCGAAGAGGTAGAGCGGCGACTCGCCGAAGAGCTGGTGGACAAACAGGGAGGCCACGCCGTTGGAGCAGTCGATGGCGACCTTCAGGTTGGAGATGTCCTTCAGGTAGCCGCGCTGGAAGGCGAGGTACTCTTCAGCGATATCGAAAGCATGGACGACGCCGGGCTTGGCGGCCTTCGGGGTGGGTTTTCCCTCCTCCATCCAGCGCTTGATGACGCCCAGGCCGGCATCCAGGCCCACCGGCAGCGCGTTCTCACGCGAGACCTTCAGGCCGTTGTACTCCTTGGGATTGTGCGATGCGGTAATCTGCACGGAGGCCTTGAAACCGTGGCGCGCCGTCGCGTAATAGACGAGCGGGGTAGTGCTCAGGCCGAGGTCGTACACATCGGCGCCGGCATCGGTGATGCCCGCCACCAGACCCGCGTAAATATCGGGCGAAGAGGTCCGCATGTCGCGGCCCACCAGGACCTTGTCAGCGCCCAGCAGTTCAGGAAGGAAATAGCCCGCCTTGTAGGCGAACTCCCGGTTGATTTCGTTGGGGTAGATACCCCGGATGTCGTATGCGTGAAATGCTCCCATAATGCGTTATTTATCCAGTTTGACCCGATAGGAGGTCCGGGCGATGCCCTTGGCGATGTTGCTCAGCTTGCCGGCCAGCATTTTCTTGCGGATGGGCCGTGCGCGGTCGGTGAAGACGATGCCGTCCAGGTGGTCCAGTTCGTGCTGGAGCATCCGGGCGGCGAATTCATCGAACTCCTCCTCCTTCTCCACGAGATCGGCGTCATAATAGCGGACCTTGATCCGTTTGGGGCGGACGATGTCGGCATCCAGACCTGGAAGGCTGAGGCAGCCCTCGTTGTATTCGGAGGTCTCCTCGCTCTCGAAGGTCACCTCGGGATTGACCATCTCGCGGTGAAAGCCCTTGAGGGCGGGATAGCGGTCGGAAAGGTCGTTGCCGTCCACCACCAGCAGGCGTTCGGAAATGCCGATCTGGGGTGCGGCCAGGCCGCAGCCGTCGGCGTTGTGCATCGTCTCGACCATGTCGTCGAGCAGTTTCTTGAGTTCCTCCTTCCGTGAGAGGTCGGCCGGAGCGGCCTTTTCCCGCAGGACGTGCGAACCGTAGAGGTAAATCGGGTGTATCATTTGTTTTCTTGTGTTTCAGTGGGGACGGGACGGTCGAGCCAGGTCTGCAGGATGAGGGCGGCGCTGACCTTGTCCACGGCCGCCTTGTCACGGCGGTCCATCTTGCGGAGTCCGCCGTCGATCATCGCCCTGTGGGCCAGCACGGAAGTGAAGCGTTCATCCTCGAGCGTCACGGGAATTGCGGGAAACTTCTTGCGCAGCAGATTCAGGAAAGCATCCACATCTTTGGCCGCCTCGGAGGGTTTGCCGTTCAGGTTCATCGGGTAGCCCACGACGAACCGCTCGATCGGCTGGGAAGCGGCATAATTTTGGAGATATTCTATTATCTTTGCGCTTGGAACCGTCTCCAATGCGGAGGCAAACATCCGCAGCGGGTCGCTCACCGCCACCCCGACGCGTTTGCGCCCGTAGTCGATTCCCACAATTCTGTCCATATATTTGCAAAGGTAGGATTTTAAATGGCTCAACGAACAAAAAGAGTAAAAGAAAGCATGGCTCCGCGCCGCCTGAGGGTAACGGTGGGCGATGACGCCACGCACGAGGAACTCTTCCATTTCAAGACCACGAAAGCCAATTTCTGGCTGCTCGTGAGCGCCGCCGCCCTGGCCCTCATCATCGGCACCTACCTGCTGACAGCCCTCACGCCGCTGCGCCGGACCATCCCGGGTTACCCCTCCAACGAAACCCGTCGCCTGGCCATGGAAAACCTCATCAAGATTGACTCCCTGGAGAATGTGATCGGGATGTGGTCCTACCAGATGACCAATATCCAGCGCATTGTCAGCGGCCAGAGCCCGATTCCGATCGATTCCCTCGCCGTGGCGCAGGAGAATACTGCCACAGACGAGAATATCCGCGGCCTTTACGCCGATAACGACTCCCTCCTGCGGGAGGAGGTGCGCCGGCAGGAGCAGTTCAACATCTCCCTTTCGGACAATTCCATCATTTCGCAGATTGAAGGGCTCCACTTCTTCACGCCGGTCAAGGGCATCATTACCGAGCCTTACGACCGCGCCGCCGGGCACCCCTTTGTAGATATCGCGGCGGAGACCGGCACGATGGTCTATTCCGTGCTGGGCGGCACGGTAATCTCCGCACTGTGGAACGACGAGCTGGGCTATGTCATTGAAATCCAGCACGACAACGATATCATCTCCATCTACAAGCACAACGAGAAGCTGCTCAAGAAGGTGGGCGACAAGGTCAATGCCGGCACACCCGTCGCGCTGGTGGGCAACACCGGAACGCTCAGCACCGGCAGCCATCTCCACTTCGAACTCTGGCACAAGGGAACGCCCATCGATCCCACGCTCTATATCAAATTCTGAGTCATGAGCGAACCGCAATCCCGCAGGCGCATCGCCATTCTCGGCTCGACCGGCAGTATCGGCACACAGGCGCTCGACGTCATCGCGCAGCATCCGGACCTCTTTGAGGTGGAACTGCTCACGGCAAACAACAATGCGGACCTGCTGATCAGGCAGGCTCTGCAGTTCAACCCGAACCAGGTGGTCATCTGCAATCCGGATCTCTATGACCGGGTGGCGGAAGCCCTGCAGCCCAGGATGATCAAGGTCTTTGCCGGCATCGAGTCGGTGTGCGACCTGATGGACAGCGACCGGATCGATATGGTACTCGCCGCGATGGTGGGATTCAGCGGGCTCAAACCTACGCTCGCCGCCCTCAAGGCAGGCAAGGCGGTGGCCCTGGCCAACAAGGAGACGCTGGTGGCGGCAGGCAGTATCGTGATGCCGCTCTCGGTGGAGCACCAGGCCCCGGTCATCCCGGTGGATTCCGAACATTCCGCCATCTTCCAGTGCCTGCAGGGTGAACGCGTCAAACCGTCGAAACTCATCCTGACCGGCTCGGGCGGCCCGTTCCGCACGATGCCCGCCGCCGAGATGGCCCACATCACCCGCGAGGCAGCCCTCAACCACCCGCGGTGGAAGATGGGGGCCAAGGTTACCGTCGATTCGGCGAGCCTGATGAACAAGGGACTGGAGCTGATCGAGGCCCGCTGGCTCTTCGACATGGCGCCGGACGATATCGAGGTGGTCATCCATCCGCAGTCCGTCATCCACTCGATGGTGCGATTCAGCGACGGCTGCGTGATGGCTCAGCTGAGCAACCCGGACATGCGCCTGCCCATCCAGTACGCCCTCTCCTACCCCTACCGGGTGCCACTGGCCATGGAGCGGCTCGATCTGATCAAGCTGGGCTGCCTCACCTTCGAGGAGCCGGACCTGCAGCGCTTCCCCTGTCTGGAGATTGCGCGCCGGTGCATCCGCCAGGGCGGCAACGCGCCCTGCATCATGAATGCGGCGAATGAAGAGGCTGTGGCGGCCTTTCTGGCAGGCAATCTGCCCTTCACGCAGATTCCGGAAATTATCGATGAGACCCTCGCGCGCGCAAGTTTCGTGGCGAATCCCGAGCTCGACGACATTTATAGCACGAATTTTGAATCCAGACGGATTGCCTCCGAGCGGATTGCGCTGAGGCACATAGAATAATGGAAGTATTTCTCAAGATCATTCAGGTCATTCTCGCGCTCTCGCTGCTGGTGGTAGTGCACGAGTTCGGGCACTTCACCTTTGCCCGGATCTTCAAGACGCGCGTCGAAAAGTTCTATCTCTTTTTCAACCCGAAATTCTCCCTGGTGAAGGTCAAGCGCTTCGGCGGCAAGTTCCACTGGCGCTTCTTCTCCGGAAACGATACGCCGGAAGAATGGAAGGAGCATCCCGAAAGTACGGAATTTGGCATCGGCTGGGTCCCCTTCGGCGGCTACTGCGCGATTGCAGGCATGGTGGACGAGACCACCAAGGCCGGCGACCTGCCCGCTACGCCGCAACCCTGGGAATTCCGCACCAAGAAGGCTTGGCAGCGGTTTTTCATCATGTTCGGCGGCGTGCTCTTCAACTTCATTCTCGCTTTCGGTCTATATGCAGCCATCCTGGATACCTGGGGTGAGAGCTACCTGCGCAGCGAAGACGCCACCTACGGCGTGGCGGTGAACGACCTGGCCCGGGAAATCGGCTTCCGCGACGGCGACCGCATCCTGGCCTTTGACGGGCGGCCCGTTGAAAATGTGGCGGCCCTGCAGGCCGACATGGTGATCAACAAGGCCCGCGAGGCCACCGTCCTGCGCGGCGCCGATACCGTGCTGGTTTCCATCGATCCCTCCTACCTGCCCGCTTCGCTCAAGAGCAAGGGGATGTTCGAGATCGGCTTTCCGTTCGTCGTCCAGGAAGTGACGGCGGATTCCCCCAACCGGGACGTGCTTGAAAAAGGGGACGCCATCGTCGCGGTGGAGGGAGACGAAATGACGCTGGTCCAGCAGATTCGCAGCGCCTTTGCCCGCCATCCCGGCGAAACCCTCGCCGTGACGCTCGAGAAGGAGGGCGTACGCCGGAATGCGTCGCTGCAGCTCGATTCACTCGGCATGGCCGGCGTAATGCTCGATGCCGACCTGAGCCACTTCTTCACGCTCACCGTCAAGAAATACAACTTCTTTACGGCCATCCCCGCCGGTGCCGCCAAACTCTGGAAAGAGATTGTCGGCTACGTCAAGCAGCTCGGGCTGATCTTCTCGCCCAAGACCAAGGCTTACCAGTCCGTGGGCAGTTTCATCGCCATTGGCCGCATCTTCCCGGGCACGTGGAACTGGTTCAGCTTCTGGACTATCACGGCTCTGATCTCCATCATGTTGGGCGTGATGAACCTCCTGCCGATTCCGGCACTCGACGGCGGTCACATCCTCTTCCTGATTGTTGAAATGCTCACCGGCCGCCGGCCGAGCGACAAATTCCTCGAGGTGGCCGAAACCGTGGGTATCGTGCTGCTGCTGGCCCTGATGGTACTGGCCTTCGGCAACGACATCCGCAGCCTGTTCCGATAAATACCTGGCGTTATGAAAAATATACTTGTTTCCCTCATGGCCCTGCTGGTGATCGCCACCGCATGCGGGCCCAAGAAAGAAAGCACCAAGCCGGCCATCAGCGGCGCGGCGGGTGAAGTGATCGTGGTCATTCCCAAAGCCCAGTGGGAGGGCGAAGCGGGAAGCGCTATCCGTGACGTCCTGGCGGACGCCTACCCCTATCTGCCTCAGAAAGAGGCGATGTTCACCCTGATGAACGTGCCTGAATCGGGCGTCAACCAACTCCTGCGCACGCATCGCAACATGCTCTATGTCAAGATCGCCGACACGTGTGCCTGCCAGATGTCCGTACGGCACGATGTCTGGGCTGCTCCGCAGACCATGCTGCTTGTCAGCGCACCGGATGAGATCGCAGCGGCGGAATTCATCCGCACCAACCGCGAATCGGTCGTCGAGACCTTTGAAAAGGCCGAGCGCGACCGCAATATCGCTGGCGCCCGCCTCTACGAGGACAAGGGCGTCCGGATGGTAGTCGAGGACCTCTTCGGCGGTTCGCCCAGCTTCCCGCAGGGCTACACCATCAAGAAGCAGGCGGAGGATTTCATCTGGATCTCCTACGAGACGGCCACCACCATCCAGGGCGTGCTGATCTACAGCTATCCGTACACCGGCAACTACCAGTTCACCCCCACCGCCCTGCTGGCCAAGCGTGACGAGATCACCCGCAAGCAGGTGCCCGCGCAGGCTGAGGGCAGCTACATGATTGCCAATCCCAACATCATCCCGGGCTACCGGATGGTCACCTACGGCGGCATCAGCCGGCGGGAGATCCGCAGTCTCTGGGACACCCAGGGCGATTTCATGGGCGGTCCGTTCATCTCGCACGCATTCCTGAGCCGCGACGGCAGCCGCGTGATTGTGACCGAAGGATTTGTTTATGCCGCCAAACACAAGAAACGCAACTACTTGCGTCAGATGGACGGCATCGTTTCTTCCTTTACCTGGAAGGAATAAACAGCCACATTTTACAAAAAATTTGTATTGTAGAGAAGATTTTATACCTTTGCACTCCCTAATTCGCGAGGAGCAGGGTTTTTGGTGGGTTCGTATAACGGTTAGTACTCGAGATTTTCATTCTCGCAATAGGAGTTCGATTCTCCTACCCACTACCAGAAATAATAAGAATCAAAACAATGGCACAACACGCATCAGCAGACAAGCGCTACCGCCAGAGCGAAAAGCGCAGAGAGCATAACAGATATTATGCTAGAACTACACGGAACGCCATCAAGGCACTCCGCAACACCACGGACAAGGCAGCAGCAGAGGCATCCATGCCGAAGGTATTCGCCATGATTGACAAGCTCGCCAAAATCAACGTGATCCACAAGAACAAAGCTTCCAACCTGAAGAGCGGTATCGCCGTTTACGTCAACAAACTTCAGTAAAGAGCCCGATTTCATTTTTGAAATTGAAAAAACTTCCCGACCTTTATCGGGAAGTTTTTTTATTTACTGTCCGAACCTATGAGCTACACCATCAAACAATGGCAAGCGGAGGAGAGACCGAGGGAAAAGCTGCTCGCACAAGGTTGCGGATCTCTCACTGCCGCTGAACTGATCGCCGTCCTGATCCGGAGCGGAAGCGCCTCCCGGACGGCAGTGGACACCGCCAGGGATCTCCTCGCCCTGGCTGACTACAATCTGACTACCCTTTCCCGATTGTCCTGCGAGCAGCTGCAGGCCGTTCCGGGCGTGGGTCAGGCCAAGGCGCTCGCCGTCATCGCTGCAGCCGAACTGGGGCGGCGCATCGCCGCCGAATCGGGCACCGTGCTGCCCGCCATCACCAGCGCCGAACAGGCCGCCGCAATCGCGATACCCCTGCTGAAAGGGCTGCCGCACGAAGAGTGCTGGGTCCTGTTCCTCTCTTCCAACCACCGGCTGCTGGGCAAGGAGCGCCTCAGCCAGGGCGACGACGCCTCCACCCATATCGATACCAAACGGCTGGCCAAGCGCGCGCTGGAAAAACAGGCCGGCGGCGTCATCCTGATTCACAATCATCCTTCGGGCAATCCCAAGCCGGGAGAGGCGGATGTCCGGGTGACGGAGCAGGTCCGCAAGGCGCTGCATTATTTCGATATCGACCTGATTGACCACCTCGTCGTGGCGGGAAACAATTATTTCAGTTTTTACGATAAAAATCGCTAACTTTGGAATTCCCTAACTGTTCACATCATGAAAGTAATCAACCTCGGAACCAGCAACTCGGTCTTGAACAAGTTCATTGCCGAACTTCGTGACCGAACCATCCAGAAAGACAGCATGCGTTTCCGCCGCAACCTCGAGCGGGTCGGCGAAGTTTTCGCTTATGAAATCAGCAAAACGCTGGAATACAAGCCCAAGGAGGTAGAGACGCCCCTCGGGATTGCCGAGTGTCAACTCTGTGAATAGCCTATTGTCCTGAGCACCATCCTGCGTGCCGGCCTGCCGCTGCACCAGGGGCTCCTCAACTATTTCGACGGTGCGGAAAACGCCTTCATCGCCGCTTACCGCAAGTATTCCAAGGAGAACAAGTTCAAGATTCAACTGGAATACGCCACCTCCGCCAATACGGAAGACAAGGTGCTCATCATCGCCGACACGATGCTCGCCACCGGCGCCTCACTCGTGCTGGCCTATCGCAAGCTCATCGAAAACGGCGAACCCCTGCACACGCACATCGTCTGCGCGATTGCTTCCGCCGCCGGCATCGACTACCTCTCCAAGAACCTGCCGCACAAGCGGGTAACCCTCTGGGTAGGCGCCATCGACGAAGAGCTGACCAACAAATCCTACATCATTCCGGGTCTCGGCGACGCCGGCGACCTGGCCTACGGCAAAAAAATCTGACAACATGCCCCGCAACTTCTATATCTACAATACCCTTACCCGCAACAAAGAACTCTTCAAGCCCATCCATGAAGGACGGGTGGGAATGTATGTCTGCGGGCCGACGGTTTACGGCAACGCCCACCTGGGCCACGCCCGCCCCGGCATCACCTACGATGTCCTGTTCCGTCTGCTGCAGCACCTGGGCTACAAGGTCCGCTATGTCCGCAACATCACGGACGTGGGACACCTGGAGAATGACGCCGACGAGGGAGAAGACAAGATTGCCAAAAAGGCCCGGCTGGAAGAGCTCGAGCCGATGGAGGTAGTCCAGACCTACACCCTGAAATACCACGACGCGATGCGCGCCCTGGGCGTGCTGCCCCCCTCGATCGAACCGCGCGCTTCGGGCCACATCATCGAACAGATTGCCCTGGTGCAGCGCATCCTGGATGCCGGCTACGCCTATATCAGCAACGGCAGCGTCTATTTTGATACGGGCAAGTACAACGAGACGCATCACTACGGCACGCTCTCGGGCCGGAATCTGGACGACATCAAGACCAATACCCGCACGCTCGACGGACAGGACGAAAAGCGCAACTCCTACGATTTCGCCCTCTGGAAAAAGGCGGCTCCCGAACACATCATGCACTGGCCTTCCCCCTGGAGTGAAGGATTCCCGGGCTGGCACCTCGAGTGCTCGGCCATGAGCGAGAAGTACCTCGGCGAGGAGTTCGACATCCACGGCGGCGGCATGGACCTGATGTTCCCCCACCACGAATGCGAACTGGCCCAGAACGTAGCCTCGCGCGGCACGGGTGGCGTGCACTACTGGGTGCACAACAACATGATCACCATCAACGGACAGAAGATGGGCAAGAGCCTGGGCAACTTCATCACCCTCGACGAACTTTTCAGCGGCACCCACCCGCTGCTGGAGCAGGCCTACAGTCCGATGACGGTGCGTTTCTTCATCCTGCAGGCCCACTACCGCAGCACGCTCGACTTCTCCAACGAGGCGCTCAAGGCAGCAGAAAAGGGGCTCCGCCGGCTGATGCAGGCGCGCGCCGACGTGGAGAAACTCTCCGCTGCGGCAGGCGCTCCGGCACTTCCGGAGATTGCCCGGATTGAAGAGGCGGTGTACGAGGCGCTTTGCGATGACCTTAACACACCGAATGCCCTCTCCACCCTCTTCGAGGCGGTGAAACTGGTCAACGGCATCAAAGACAAGACCCTCGCCGTCAATGCGGAGGACCTGGCCCGCCTGCAGAAGCTCTTCCGCGAGGTGGTCACCGAAATCCTCGGCCTGAAGGACGAACAGTCCGAAGGCGGCGCTTCGCACGTGATCGAAGGGCTGATGGAGATGATCATCGACATCCGCAAAGAGGCCAAAGCCCAGAAAAACTGGGCGTTGAGCGACAAAATCCGCGACGAACTCAAGGAGGCGGGCATCCAGCTCAAGGACACCAAGGACGGATGTGAATGGACCCTCGCCGACTAGGCGGGATTATTCCGTAATTTCAGAAATCAGCGTGGCCGAGGTGCAGGAGAGCACCTTGACCCGCACGGTTTCGCCCGGACGGTGGCCGGCAGCAGGAAAGACGCAGGTCTTGTTGGTATCGGTCCGGCCGAAGAGCTGGTCTTTCGAGCGTTTCGAAGTGCCTTCAATCAGAACCTCCACGGTGCGGCCCACATAAGCCTCGTTGTTCTTGAGCGAATGGCGGTTCTGCAGGGCGATAATCTCGTTCAGGCGGGCGGTCTTGACCTCCGGCGGAACATTGTCTTTCATCGTGCGGGAAGCCTTCGTGCCGGGACGCTCGGAGTACTGGAACATGAAGGCGCCGTCGTAGCTCACCTCCTCCATCAGGGAAACCGTCTGCCGGAAATCCTCTTCCGACTCGTCGCAGAAGCCCACGATCACGTCGGTGGTGATGGCGCAGCCGGGCAGGATCTCGCGGATCTTCGCCACCCGCTCCAGATAGCCCTCGCGCGTATATTTGCGGTTCATCAGCGCCAGCTGCGCGTCGCTTCCCGACTGTACGGGCAGGTGGATGTGCTTGCAGATGTTGGCGTGGCGCGCCATCGTGAAGAGCACTTCATCCTTCATATCCTTCGGGTGCGAAGTGGCAAAGCGGATGCGGACAGATTCATCGAGCAGGGCCACGCGCTCGAGCAGCTGCGCAAAGGAAACGGTGTCCGTGGCATCCTCCGGGTTCACCCAGCGGTAGGAATCCACATTCTGTCCCAGAAGGCTGATCTCCCGGTAGCCGGCTTCGATCAGGCAGCGGGCCTCGTTCAGGATACTCCGAGGATCGCGGCTCCGCTCCGCGCCGCGCACATAGGGCACGATGCAGTAGGAACAGACGTTGTTGCAGCCGCGCATGATGGAGATGAAGGCGGTGACGCCGTCGCTGTCCATCCGCACGGGCAGAATGTCCGCGTAGGTTTCCTCATGCGAGAGGAGGGTGTTGATCTGCTTGCCGTCCACGCTGACAGCGTCAATCAGGCGGGGCAGATCACGGTAGGCATCGGGGCCTGCGACCAGGTCCACAGCCTTGTTTTCCAGGAGTTTTTCCTTGAGCCGCTCGGCCATGCAGCCCAGCACGCCCACGACCGTGCCGCGTCCCTTCTTTCCGTGGCGGAAGACCTCCAGGCGGCCCAGAACCCGCTGCTCCGCATTATCGCGGATCGAGCAGGTATTGACCAGGATCACATCAGCCTCCTCCATCTTTTCCGTCCGGTGATAGCCGGCCTTCTGCAGGATGGAGAGCACCACCTCGCTGTCCCCCACGTTCATCTGGCATCCGTAGGTCTCAATATAAACGGCACGATTCATGTCTGTCACAGTTCGATTGGACTGCAAAGATAACTTTTTATTATCTTTGTACTCATAAAGACACAAGATGAAAAGACGCTTTTTCCTGCTGGTCTCCCTCTGCTTCACCCTGTTGCTGACTGGATGCGGCAATCCGCGTGACATCTCCCTCACCGGTTACGAGCTTGTGAAGGTTGACGCACTCCAGTTCGAGGAGGGCGGCGTCCACACCACACTCCACCTGAAGGTCGGTGTTAATAACCCTACCGGCAACAAACTGACTGTCAAGAGCCTGCAGGCAAACGTCTTCAAAGAGAACGGCGACTCGTTTGCCGATCTCGCCACCCTTGAGGAGATTACCGCGCCCCGGCATTTCAACGATACCATTCCCATCGCGCTGGACGTGCTCCTCAAGAATCCGATGGCCCTAATGCTGGACGGCGGCATGGATATCCGCACCATGAAGGCGGACATCGACGCCCAGGTTGCCTGGGGCTCCATCAAACGCAATATCGTCCGAACCGGGGTTCCGATTGCCAAATTATTGGAAAACGGTCCCGCAAAAGAGAAGCTATGATGAAACGCCTGCTGCTTGTTCTCTCCTTGGTCCTTCTCAGCCCGGCCCTCCGGGCCCAGAACGTCGACCCGGTCGTCGAACCGGGAACCGACTCCACCGGGCTGCGTGAGTTCCGCCCCAACGTCCACCCCGATTATGACGGGCGGGACATCTTCGTCCTGCTCCACGAGCGGGAGCGGGGCCAGGGCAGCGTAACCCTCCGGCAGCCGCAGGGACTGATGGAAGCCTTCCGCAACCAGGTTTACAAGAACGGCAAGCGCCGCATCAACGGCTACCGTATCCGCATCTACTCCGGCAACAGCCAGGATGCCCGCCGCCGCTGCGATGAAATTGCCGGCGGATTTGCCGCCAGCCATCCGGACATCCCCGTTTACAAGAGCTACTCCAACCCCTTCTTCAAGGTGACCGTAGGCGACTTCCGCACCCGCGACGAGGCGCTTCTCTTCGCTGAATCCATTTCCGGACGCTATCCTTCCGCCTTCCTGGTCCGCGAACCGATCAACTACCCCTCGCTATGGTAAAGCAGAGTCTGGGACTTCAGCAGAAGCTGCTGCAGACGCAGCGCCTTTCACCGGTCCAGATGCAGACGGTGAAGCTGATCCAGCTGCCTACGGTGGAGCTGCTTCCGCGCGTGCAGAAGGAGCTCGAGGAGAATCCCATCCTGGAGGAGGACGAGTCCGCCGAGGGCGAGGAGGCACAGAAAAACGTCTCCATCAGTGAATACAACGACGACACCCCTTCCTACCGCCTCTACGTCAACAACCAGGGCAAGGACCTCAAGCCGCAGTACAACACCTTCCAGGTGAAGGAGGGTTTCCGCCAGAGCCTTGAGCGGCAGCTGGGTTTCTGCCGGCTTGACGACCGTTCCCGCCGGATCGCCCTCTTCGTCATCGGCATGATCGACGACGACGGCTACCTGCGCCGGGGTTCCGACATGCTCTCCTATGACGTGAGCGTCAAGGCCGGCATCGAGACCACCGAGGAGGAGGTCGAGGAGATCGTCGAGTTGATTCAGACCTTCGAGCCGGCCGGAATCGGCGCCCGCGACCTTCGGGAATGCCTGTTGCTCCAGCTTCAGGCCTCCGCCCACACCCCCGCCCAGCAACTGGCCGAAACCATTCTGCAGGACCATTTCGAGGCGTTCGCCAAGAAGCACTACGACCGGATTGTCACCCGCCTGAACATCACGGAGGATCAGCTCAAGGAGGCCATCGCGGAGATCCGCCACCTCAACCCCAGCCCGGGCGGGCAGATTGACGATTCCTATTCAGACCAGGCCCAGCAGGTGGTGCCCGATTTCGTCATCGACCTGGACGGAGACCAGATTGAGATGACGATGCCGCGCTACAGCGTACCCGAACTTCGCATCAACCGCCGCTATGCCGACACCCTGATGAACGCCGCCAAGAGCGCTTCCCGCGAGGGAAAGGAGGCGGAAGCCTTCGTCAAGCAGAAACTCGATTCGGCCAAATGGTTCATCGAAGCCCTCAAGCAGCGCCAGAATACCCTGCGCAACACGATGAACGCCATCATCGAATTTCAGCACGACTACTTTATCGACGGCGACGAGACCAAGCTCAAGCCGATGGTGCTCAAGAATATTGCCGAGAAGACCGGCTACGATATTTCCACCATCTCCCGCGTCGTGAACAGCAAGTACGTCCAGACCCACTTCGGCGTCTTCTCCCTCAAGTACTTCTTCTCCGAAGGACTCACCAACACCGAGGGCGAAGAGGTCTCGACCCGTGAGGTCAAGAACATCCTCACCCAGAGCGTCGGCGAGGAGGACAAGCGCAAGCCGCTGACGGACGAGCACCTCGTGGAGGTCCTCAAGGAAAAGGGCTACAACGTGGCCCGCCGCACCGTGGCCAAATACCGCGAACAGCTCGGCATTCCGGTAGCCCGCCTCCGCAAGGAAATCTAGCTCTGCGGCACGTCGGCCAGCATCAAGCGATTGGCCACAATCTCAGAATAATAGCGGTCCGTTCCCTCTTCGGAGGTATATTTGTTGTTGCGGATACGTCCGGTAATCGAGACCAGGTCACCCTTTTTCAGTTGGCTGAGATCCACCTGCGTGCGGTCGCTCCAGATGGAAATGTTGTGCCAGGTGGTTTCCTCTTTGATGCCTCCTCCGCGTTCTTTGTAGATTTCACTGGTGGCCACGCAGAAGCGCGCGACTGCCTTCTCCCCCACGGGCGTAATTTTCGGATCCTGTCCGATACGTCCGCGGACTTCAATTCGGTTAAGCGTTTGGTTTTCCATAAAGCATTTGTTTTAAAGTTGAACTTGACCGCAAAGAAACACCCTCCGCCCGTCCCTAACCATACTCTAAACGGATATTTACGGATACTTACGTTTATATTTGCTATTTTTGCAAATTATGGAAAAGAACTTCAAAAGAACCCTCGTTACCTGCGCGCTTCCCTACGCGAACGGACCGGTCCATATCGGCCACCTGGCCGGCGTGTACGTTCCGGCCGACATCTATGTACGTTACCTCCGGCTCCGCGGAGAGGATGTCCTCTTCATCTGCGGATCCGACGAGCACGGCGTGCCCATCACCATCAAGGCCCGCCAGAACAACTGTACCCCGCAGGATATCGTAGACAAGTATCATACAATCATCAAGGACTCCTTCAGCGGGCTGGGAATCAATTTCGACATCTACTCCCGCACCAGCAGCGCCGTCCATCACAAGAATGCCGCGGCGTTTTTCCGCAAGCTCTACGACGAGGGGAAGTTCATCACCCGGGAATCCGAGCAATATTATGATCCGGAGGCTGGGCAGTTCCTGGCGGACCGCTATATCGTGGGTACCTGTCCCAAGTGCGGTGCGGAAGGCGCTTACGGCGACCAGTGCGAAAAGTGCGGCAGCACCCTCAGCCCGGAAGAACTGATCAACCCGAAGAGCAAGCTGAGCGGCGCAGAGCCCGTCAAGAAGAAGACCACCCACTGGTACCTGCCGCTCGACCAATACGAGAAATGGCTCACCGAGTGGATTCTCGAGGGGCACAAGGAGTGGCGTCCGAACGTGTACGGCCAGGTCAAGAGCTGGATCGACGGCGGACTGCAGCCCCGCGCCGTGAGCCGCGACCTCGACTGGGGCGTTCCCGTTCCGGTAGAGGGCGCCGAGGGCAAGGTGCTCTACGTCTGGTTCGACGCCCCTATCGGCTATATTTCCAACACGCAGGAGCTCCTCCCGCAGAGCTGGGAAAAGTGGTGGAAGTCCGATGAAACCCGCCTGGTTCACTTTATCGGCAAGGACAACATCGTCTTCCACTGCATCGTCTTCCCGTCGATGCTCAAGGCCTACGGCGACGGCTACATCCTGCCCGACAACGTGCCGGCCAACGAGTTCCTCAACCTCGAGGGGGACAAGATTTCCACCTCGCGCAACTGGGCCGTCTGGGCGCACGAATATCTGCGCGACTTCCCGGGCAAGGAGGATGTGATCCGCTACGTGCTCACCGCCAACGCTCCGGAAACCAAGGACAACGACTTCAGCTGGAAGGATTTCCAGACCCGCAACAACAGTGAGCTCGTGGGTATCTTCGGCAACTTCGTCAACCGTGCCGTTGTGCTGACGCACAAATACTTCGACGGCGTCGTTCCCGCCTGTGGTGAACTGCAGGAGGTGGACCGCGAGGCCCTCGCCGAGATTCCCGCCCTGCGCAAGTCGCTGGAGGAGAACCTGTCGGCCTACCGCTTCCGTGAAGCGCTGCGCGACGCAATGGGCATCGCCCGCGTGGGCAACAAGTATATCTCCGATACGGAGCCCTGGAAGGTGGCCAAAACCGATATGGCCCGCACGGCTACCATCCTGAATGTTTCGCTGCAGATCTGCGCAGACCTCGCCATTGCCTTCGAGCCCTTCACCCCGTTTGCCGCCGAGCGGCTGCGGACCATGCTGGGCGTAGGCATCCAGGCCGGAACGGACCACCGCAAGGGCGAACAGACCACCGTCAACACCTATAAGGAAGGGGAAGGCGCCGCCATCCACACCGGCTCGACGTCGGCAGGGCTGAACCTCGCCTGGGACCAGCTCGGCGCCACCGAAATCCTGCCTGCAGGCCACCAGATCGGGGAAGCGCAGCTGCTCTTCGCCAAGATTGAAGACGACGCCATCCAGGCGCAGCTCGACCGCCTCGAGGCCATCCGCGCCGAGAAGGAGGCCGCAGCCAAGGCAGAAGCGGCTAAGCAGGTCGCCCCGCAGAAAGAAGAATGCACCTTCGAGGAGTTCGAGAAGATGGACATCCGTACCGCCACCGTGCTGGCTGCAGAACGCGTTCCCAAGACAGACAAACTCCTGAAACTCAGCATCGACACAGGCATCGACAAGCGGACCATCGTTTCGGGCATCGCCGAATACTACACGCCCGAAGAGATGGTAGGCAAGCAGATCTGCATCCTGGCCAACCTCAAACCGCGCGTCATCCGGGGCATCGAGAGCCGTGGCATGATCCTGATGGCCAAGCAGGGCGACGGCAAGATGCGGCTGGTTTCTCCGCAGGAGGCCGTAACAAACGGAGCGGTCGTAGGTTAACCCACGACCGCCCCTTTGTACAAGCCCTTCCGGCTTATTTCATCCCCATCTTTTCCAGCAGGGCTTCCGGACGCGGATCGCGGCCCCGGAAGTCCCGGAAGAGGATATCTGCATCCACGGTACCGCCCTTGCTGAGCAGTTTCTCGCGGAAGGCCGTCGCCACTTCGCGGTTGAAGATGCCCTTCTCCTTGAAGAGGGAGAAGGCGTCTGCCTCCAGCACTTCGGCCCACTTGTAAGAATAGTAGCCGGCCGCATAGCCACCCGCAAAAATATGGGTGAAAGCCGGGCTGAAAATCACATCTTTCACGCTGGGCATGACCGGATTGCGGTTCACTTCCGCCTGCTCGAACGCAATCGGGTCAATTCCCGCCACATCCTTCAGCAAGTGATAATCCATATCCACCAGGCCAAAGTTCAGCTGGCGGATGCAGGCATAACCGGAGAGGTAGTTCTTGGAAGCCACAATCTTGTCGATCAGCTCCTGCGGGATCAACTCACCCGTCTTGTAATGCTTGGCGAAGGTCTTGAGGTATTCGGGTTCATACGCCCAGTTCTCCATAATCTGCGAAGGAAGCTCCACGAAGTCGCGCGCCACGTTGGTGCCGGTCAGCGAGGGATAGGTGCCCTCGGCCAGCATGCCGTGAAGGCCATGGCCGAACTCGTGCAGGATGGTGGTCACCTCGTCGAAGGTCAGCAGGGAAGGTTCGGTCGCGGTCGGTTTGGTGAAGTTCGTGACCAGGGAGACGAAGGGGCGCTGCTCCTCGCCGTTCACGATACCCTGCTCACGGAAGGCCGTCATCCAGGCGCCGCCCCGCTTGCTCTCACGCGGGAAGTAGTCGATGTAGAGCACCGCCATGAAGCGGCCGTTTTCATCGGTCACGTCAAAGGCGCGCACATCCGGATGATACACCGGAATGGCCGGATTCTCCGTGAACTGCAGGCCGTAGAGACGGCCGGCCAGGTCGAAGATAGCCGCCTGCACGCTGCTCAGTTCGAAGTATGGCTTGAGCAGTTCCTCGTTGATGGCGTATTTCTCGTCGCGGTACTTTTCACTCCAGAAGGAGAAGTCCCAGGGCATCAGCTCTCCCTTGAAGCCGTTCTTGGCTGCATACTTCTGAATATCCGCTACGTCACGCTTTGCGAACGGATAGGACTTTGTACGCAGATCATTCAGGAAGGAGAGCACGTTTTCCGGCGTCTTGGCCATGCGGTCTTCGATGGCATAAGCGGCAAAGGTCGGATAGCCCAGCAGGCCGGAGGTCTTGATACGCAGGTCCACGATCTTCTTGATATTCTCCAGGTTGGAGAATTCACCGCCGACACACTTGGTGTTGTAGGCCGTCCAGATCTGCCGGCGCAGTTCGCGGTTCTCGCTGTAGCGGAGGAAGGGGCCGTAGCTCGGATAGTTGAGCGTATAGACCCAACCCTCCAGACCACGCTCGGATGCCTCGGCGGCGCCCATATCACGCACATACTGCGGCAGGCCGGCCAGGTCGGCTTCATCGGTAATATGCAGCGTATAGGCGTTGGTGGCTGAGAGCACGTTCTTGCCAAACTGCAGCGTCGCCAGGGAGAGTTCCTCCTGCAACTTGGCGTAGGTTGCCTTGTCCGCATCGGAGAGGTTGGCGCCGCTCTGGACGAAACCCTTGTAGGTCTCCTCCAGCAGTTTGGCCTGCTCGGGGGTGAGGTTCAGCGTCTCGCGCGCCTCATACACCGTCTTGACGCGGGCAAAGAGCTCCGGATTGAGCATGATGGACATCGAATACTCGGTCAGCAGCGGAGAAATCTCTTCGGCCAGGTTCTGCATCGCTTCATTCGTGCAGGCCTCGTTCAGGTTGAAGAAAATGTTGCTGACGCGGGTCAGGGATTCTCCAGCATAGGTCAGGGCCTCGATGGTATTGGCAAAAGTCGGAGCCTCGGGGTTATCGGTAATGGCTGCAATTTCTGCCTTTCCCTCTTTAATAGCCTGAAGGAAAGCGGGTTTGTAGTGTTCCGTCTTGATTTTGTCAAACGCGGGCGCGCCGTGCGGGGCCTCGGACGGAACCAGCAGTGGATTGTTCATGGTACAGGATGTAAGGGTCGCAGCCGTCAGAAGGGCTGCCAAAATCGTCTTTTTCATGCCGCGAAATTAGTCAATCCCGCTGGGTTTGTCAAATGGATTTCTTATCTTTGCTATACCTATTAATAATACTTACGACTATGTGGTCCATTATTGTCTCTATTCTGATCGGCGCGCTGGCTGGATGCATCGCCGGCCGCATCATGAAAGGTTCCGGTTTCGGTTTCTGGCTTAACCTGCTGGTTGGTATCGTCGGTGGTTTCATCGGCGGCAGCCTGCTCGGCTGGCTCGGCATCGCCTGGGGTACGACCTGGGTAGGCCGGATCATCACCGCCGTGATCGGCGCCGTGATCCTCCTCTGGGTCATCAACCTGATCAAGAAGAAATAAGGTTATCGCCTGAAAAACAGCTCTTTTTGAGCTTTCTTACGCCCGGGGTCGCGCTCAACGGCCACGGGCTTCATTGTACGTGGATCCAGCCCCGTATAGAACATGACCGACGAGGTGGTCATCGGGGTGGGCATGAAATCCTGCACCTGCTCCATCCAAATCCCCTTGAGAGCGGGATGGCGTTGCAGGGCACGCATTTCCGCCATCGTGCAGCCCGGGTGGGAGGAGATGAAATAGGGCACCAGCTCCAGGTGCTTCCCCTCCGCGGCATTGATGGCGTCGAACTCCTGGCGCAGCCGCTCGAAGAGGGCGAAGGGTGGCTTGGCCATCATCTCCAGCACGCGCGGTTCGGTATGCTCGGGCGCCACCTTCAGGCGGCCGGAGGTATGGTGCAGCATCACTTCGCGCAGGTATTCCCGCCCGGAAGAATCGAGAAAACCGTTCGCATCCAGGAAAAGATCGTAGCGGATGCCGCTGCCGATATAAGCGTGGCGCACCCCCTTGACAGCGCACACCTTTTTATATAAGGCGAGCAACCGCTCGTGCGAAACCTGCAGGTTCGGGCAGCGCGCGGGATAGAGGCAGGATTTGCGCCGGCAGCGCTCACACTGGGTGCGATCCTTCCCGCCCAGCCCATACATATTGGCCGTAGGAGCCCCCAGATCGGAGATATTTCCCCGGAAGAAGGGCATCGCGACGAGGCGCTTCACCTCCTGGAGAATGCTCTCCTCGCTGCGGCTCTGGATAAACTTGCCCTGGTGGGCGGCAATCGTGCAGAAGTTGCAGCCGCCGAAGCATCCCCGGTGGGTGATGATGCTCTCCTTGATCATGTCCCAGGCGGGAATCCGCTTGCCGCGATAGCGCGGGTGGGGCAATTTGGTAAAGGGCAGGTCCCAGTAGGAGTCCATCTCCGCCGTGGTGGCCGGCTCGCAAGGCGGATTGACCTGCACGTACCCCTCCCCGACCGCCTCGAGCAGCGTGGCGGGATGCAGCAGGTTGGCGTGCGTTTCAATCTGGTGGAAGTTCTCCGCCAAGGCCTTGCGATCCGCGCAGCACGCTTCGAATCCATGGAGAATCAAGCGATCCTCCCCGGGCCGCGGCGTCCCTTTGCGGTAGAAGGCGATCTGCGGCAACGACTCCATCTGGTGGCGGCTCCACCCCTTTTCAAAGGCGCGCGTGAGGGCCAGCATCGGCTTTTCGCCCATCCCGTAGCAGAGCCAGTCGGCACCGCTGTCCACCAGGATGGAAGGCATCAGCGTATCGTCCCAGTAATCGTAATGCGTCAGGCGGCGGAGGGAGGCTTCAACACCTCCGATCACCACCGGCACATCGGGCCATAACTGCTTGAGAATCTTCGTGTAGGTAATCACCGCCCGGTCCGGCCGCGCACCGGCCTTTCCCTCCGGTGTATAGGCATCATCGTGGCGCAGGCGGCGAGCGGCGGTGTAGTGGTTCACCATGGAATCCATCGCGCCGGCGCTGACCCCGAAATAGAGCCGTGGAGCGCCCAGTTTGCGGAAATCGCGCAGATCGTCCCGCCAGTTGGGCTGAGGGACCACGGCCACGCGGTAGCCGTGCTTCTGCAGCCAGCGGGCAATACAGGCAGTTCCAAAGCTCGGATGGTCCACGAAGGCGTCGCCCGTAAAGAGGATGATATCGAGGGCATCCCAGCCCAGGCGCTCGACCTCCTTGGCGGAAGTCGGAATCATTTCAGCATCGATGGTTTCTGCGCGTTCCATTTCACCGATAAAGGTACGAATTTCCCCGATTCTGACCGGAAAAAACCGGAAACGGATCCTCTTTTTCACGTTTATCAACCCGCATGACCCGCCGCAACAAAAAGTGACGTCTATTCGTCCCACCCCCTTGACAAGCGGCCGGACGCCTTCTATCTTTGCAGCAACTGAAAGATTTGAGGAGACAAGATGATGAACCCTTCCTGTATCGAATGCGGAGCGACGCTCTCCGGACGCAGCGACAAAAAGTTCTGCAGCGACTACTGCCGCGCCACCTGGCACAACCGGCTCTATCGAAAAAGCGTCAGCGACCAATCCCCCGTCACGCGCATCCTGCGCCAAAACTACGCGGTGCTGACCCGCCTGCTGGGCAGCGGCCGCCACCGGGCAGACCGGCGGCACCTGGAACAATGGCAGTTCAACCCCGCCTACTGTACCGCCTCGCGGCGCGACCCGCTCGGCAGGCGTATCTACTCCTGCTACAGCTATACCTACCGCCTGACACTTTCCGGCGGTCTGCGGATCCTGAAGGCTTAGCTACTTTTTCAGCAGCGCCAGACCGCCCAGAGAGGTCTCTTTGTAGAGGCTGGGCAGGTCCTTGCCGGTGAGTTTCATCGTAGCCACCACCTTGTCGAAGGAGACCACGTGCTTGCCGTCGCTCATCAGCGCATAGAGGTTGACGTCGAGGGCGCGCAGGGCTGCCATCGGGTTGCGCTCGATGCAGGGAATCTGTACATAGCCGCACATCGGGTCGCAGGTCAGGCCGAGGTTGTGTTCCATGGCCATCTCCGCCGCACATTCTATCTGCTGGGGCGATCCGCCGAAGATCTGGTTGGCCGCGACGGCCGCCATCACGCAGGCGCTGCCAATCTCGCCCTGACAGCCCACCTCGGCCCCCGAGATGGAGGCGTTGGATTTGATGATGTTGCCGAAGAGGCCGGCCGTAGCCATGGCCTTGAGAATATCTTTGTCAGAGAAGTTGTGGTTGACCTTCAGGTGGTAGAGTACGGCCGGCAGCACGCCCGCCGAACCGCAGGTCGGGGCCGTGACAATCCGCCCGCCGCGCGCATTCTGTTCGGCCGTGGCCAGTGCATAGGAGATCACCAGGCAGCGGCTCTGCAGCGAGGGCTTGTAACTCGAAGCGCGTACGTAGTACTGCTTGGCCTTGCTCCGCAGGTGAAGGCGGCCGGGCAGGACATCGTCTGTCTCCAGCCCTTCATGGATGGTTTTCTGCATCTGGTCCCACATCTCGGCTAGGTAGTCCAGGATATCCGAGTCTTCATGCCGGCGGACATATTCCCAGAAGGTAATGCCCTCCTCTTCAATCAGTGTCTGAATTTCCGAGAGCAGATGGTGCTCATACACCTTCTTTTCACCGAGCTGCTGGTTCTCTTCCGCCAGATAGCCGCCGCCGATGCTATAGACCATCCAGCTGTCCAGCACCGCACCGTTCCCGTCGAGGGCCTCGAACAGCATGCCGTTGGTATGGAAGGCGGGCACGGTCTCTGCAGCCCACAGGATCTCGACGGCCGCAGGCTCCAGACCGGCCGCAATGGCTTTGTCCGTGAGGTGCCCTTTGCCGGTGGCAGCGAGACTTCCGTAGAGCGTCACGCGGAAGCGGCTGACTGCCGGATGTTTGGCGCGGAAAATCTCCGCCGCTTTGCGCGGACCCATCGTGTGGCTGCTCGAGGGGCCGTAGCCAATCTTATAAATCTGCTTGATACTGTCCATGATTTTTCGTTATTTTTGCAAAAATACAAAACAAACGCTACATCTATGAAACGGATATTTGTCTTTGCGCTCGCTGCCGCGCTGACGCTTCTTGCACCGGCAGCCCTTCAGGCCCAGAAATACAAAACCCCCTCGTCGCTGAAGAAGGAGATGCGCGGGTTTATGAAACGGAACGGCGCTGTGGGGGTCATGTGCGCCGTTGTCAAGGATAACCAGATTGTCTATGTCGGAGAATTTGGCGCCATCGATACGCTGGGAACGCCCTTCAGCGGCCGGCACGACGAGATCTGCCGCCTGGCCTCCGTCTCCAAGTCCTACGCCGCCACGGCCCTGATGTGCCTCGTGGACGAGGGAAAGATCAACCTGGACGACGATGTCCAGAAATACCTCGGCATCGCGGTCCGCAATCCCAAGTATCCGGATGATCCCATCACCGTACGGATGTTCCTCAACCACACCTCCTCCATCCGGGATTACAACAACACGCTCACCCTGGCCGAGCTCGACCCTGCCCGCAACGAGGAGTGGTACGCCCACTACATGGACCACAAGCCCGGCACCTTCTTCAAATACAGCAACCTCTGCTATAATTTGGTGGCCTGCATCGTAGAGGCGGCTTCCGGCGAGCGGTTCGACAAATTCTGCAACGAACACATTTTCACACCGCTCAATCTTACCGCCAGCTGGAATCCGGCCGACCTGGACAGCACCAAGTTTGTTCCGCTCTGGCATTATGACAAGAACTTCAAGCGCTTCAAGAAGATGCCTTCTGCCTATAAGGGGCTGAAAAACGGCGGCAAGGGCTACCGTCTGGTGGAGAATGCCAACCAGTTCGTGGCCTGCGGCGGTATGAAGACCACGATTGTCTCGCTGGCCCGCTACATGATGATGCATATGGGAGACGGCCAGCTGGACGGTGTCCGCGTCATCTCCGAAGAGAGCTCGCGCCTGATGAAGACCGGCACCGTCATCGGTGACGAGACGGGCGGCGTCAAACGCAACTATGGCCTCGGCCTGAGCCAGTATGTCCCGGACGCCTGGGTTCCCGGCAAACCGGTCACCGGCCACCGCGGCTCCATCAAGGGCCTCGGCACCAACATGCATTTCAACCAGGAAGAGGGCTGGGGCATCTGCACCATCTGCAACGGTTTCACCACCTCCAGCGAAGTGGTCTCCCACGAACTGGTCCGGATTCTCTACAAGACTTTTCTTGCAGAATAAGACCTGCGGCACGCGGGACAAAAGGAAAGCGGGCGGCAAGATTGCCGTCCGCTTTTGTGCTCCTCAAGTAGGACTTGAACCTACGACCCCCTGATTAACAGTCAGGTGCTCTGACCAACTGAGCTATTGAGGAATAATCCCGTTCCTTCCGGTTTGGGACTGCAAATGTAGAACTTTTTCGTGGGAAAGCAAAATTATTTCAAAAAATATTTATACCTTTGCGGTCCCTGAAGCCCGGATGGCGAAATCGGTAGACGCGCTAGTTTCAGGGACTAGTGGCCGCAAGGCTGTGCAGGTTCGAGTCCTGTTCCGGGCACAAAAAAAGAAAAAGCATCGCTTACTTGCGATGCTTTTTTTATGATCAGGCATTCTGATCAGAATGCGAGGCAGGCAAGGTCGAGGCCAATCCAGCGATCTCCCTCCACGAACTCTACTACCAGCTGGCCACCCACACCACCGCCTCCCATGCCGGCCTGTACAACGACGCCTGCTATGGGAATGTTTATCGCAATACGCTGAAAGAATTCTTGAAGCCGTAGCTGCCATTATTTCCAACGAATCATATAATTGATTATTTTTGTACCCGACAACATGGAAGTCGGCGTATTTTCAAAATGCATCAAAGAGCTGATTCTGGACCACGACTCGGTCGAGGTTCCGGGATTGGGGGTCTTTTACGCTGAACTGATGCCGGCCACTTTTTCCGATCATCATGCCACCATCAATCCCCCCTACCGCAAGATGCTCTTCCGCCAATGCGACGTCTCGAAGGAGGCGGGAGCCATGCTGCAAAACTATATCTGCGACGAGATGCACGTCACCCCGGAGCAGGCCCGCGTGGAACTCGAATGGTGCCTGAGCCGCATCCACTCGGAGTTGGACGGCAATCGGAGTTGCCCGTTGCCCGGGCTCGGCGTGATGCGCTCGACCTCCCAGTCCGACTATTTCTTTGTCTCCGACGACAACCTGGATATCTTCCCGGACGGCTTGGGCCTGGAGCCGGTGAGCATAAAGGCCCACGAAGAAAAGTCCGGAAAGAAGAAGAAGGCCCGGCGCAAAGCCGTCCGCGAGGCCCACAAACCCCATAAGCTCCACTGGGCCATCCGGCTGCTGCTCTGGCTGCTGGCCATCGTTGTCATTGCCGTGGGCGCCATCTTGCTGGTCTTTCCGGACGGATTTGCCGGATTCGGGGAGTTTCTCGACGGCGTGATGGATCACATTCTCTACACCGAAGAGGAACTGCAACTGCTTGGGAGGTAGCGCGATGATTGACCGTACCACCAAAGACAGGATCCTCGCAGCCACCCGGATCGAAGAGGTTGTCGGCGATTTTATCGCCCTCAAGCGGCGCGGTGCCAACTGGTGGGGCATCTGCCCGTTCCACCAGGATAAACGGCCTTCCCTCGCCGTCTCTCCCAGCAAAGGCATCTTCAAGTGTTTTGCCTGCGGCGAATCGGGCAACGCCGTCTCGTTCGTGATGAAGCACGAGCACCTGACCTATGCCGAGTCGCTCAAGTATCTGGCCAAGAAGTACCATATCGAGGTGGTGGAGAAAGAGGAGACGCCCGAGGAGATTGCCAGCCGTCTCAAGCACGAGAGTCTGCTGGTGGTATCGGAGTTCGCGCAGAAATACTTTCAGGATATTCTGTGGAACGACGCAAACGGCCGCGCCATTGGCCTCTCCTATTTTCACGAACGCAAGTTTACCGACGAGACCATCCGCAAGTTCGGTCTCGGCTACACGCCCACCCGGCCGCATACGCTCACGAAGGATGCGCTGGCTAAGGGCTATAAAGAAGAATATCTGGTAGATGCCGGTCTCTGCATCCGGCGTGACGACGGCTCGGTCGTGGACAAATTCTACGACCGCGTGATGTTCCCGATCTACTCCATCAGCGGACGGGTCATCGCCTTTGGCGGACGTACGCTCAAGAGCGACAAGAGTATCGCAAAGTACGTCAACACGGCCGGCACGGAGATTTACAACAAGAGCGAATCGCTCTACGGTATCTTCCAGGCCAAGAACGCCATCATCAAGGCGGACAAGTGTATCCTGGTGGAGGGCTATGCCGATGTCATTTCGATGCACCAGCAGGGCATCCAGAATGTGGTGGCCTCCTCCGGCACCTCGCTGACTACAGGGCAAATCCGTCTCATCAAGCGTTTTACCTCCAACATCACCATCATCTACGACGGCGACGCCGCCGGCATCAAGGCGGCTGTCCGCGGCACCAACCTCGTGCTGGAAGAGGGACTGAACGTCCGGATTGTCGTATTGCCGCCGGAGGACGATCCGGATACCTTCGCACAGGCGCGCTCAACCACGGAGATTTTGGAATATCTCGCTGAAAATGAACGCGATTTCATCTCCTTCAAGAGTGATTTGGCCGAGGCCGACATGGCGGCCGATCCCCTTTCGCGCAGCAAACTGATCAACGACATCATCGGCAGCATCGCCGTGATTCCCGACGCAATCCTTCGCAAGGAGTACGCGGAAATGGTGGCAGAACGCTTCCGGCAGGAAGTCGAGGATATCCTCTCCAAGATTACCGCCATCCGCGATGAGCAAAAGCGCCAGGCACAGCTCCGGGAACGTTCCCTCGAAGCACAGGTACCGCCTGCACTTTCCGGGCAGAATGCCGCGGAAGGCGATTTTGGGCTGGAGCCTGTCAGCGATCTTCCGCAGGAGATGCCGCCCGCCCCGGAGGAGGCCAATCCCTACCTCCTCACGAATCCCGTCCTGGCAGTCCAGGAGCGGGAGCTGACCGACTATCTGCTGCGGTTCGGATCGTATCCGCTTCACTTTGAAAAAGACATGCTTTACGGGGCCGCTCCGGCGGAGCAGATCAACGTGGAGACCTATATCCGCAATACCCTGCTGGATGACGATATCGTCTTTGCCAACCGTCTCTACCGTGAGCTCTATGACGAGTATTTCTCCTTTGCCGGCACGCTGCCCGAGGAAATGGAGACGCGGGAGCGGCAGGAGGCGATTGCACATCATTTCGCCAACCTCGAGAACCAGACGCTGCTGCGCGAGTCGCTGAACATCGTTTTCGATGACCAGGAACTCACCGTCCGGGTCTATCGCGATACCCTCGAACCGGAGGAGCAACGGCTGGGCGAAACGGTTCCCAAGTCGGTGATTATGTATAAATTGCGTATCACCGAGCAACAATGTGCCGAGATCACGCGCGCCATCAACAGCGCCCAGCGTGAAGGCGACCCGGCCCGGCAGCGGGAACTGGCCAAGACCCTATCCTTGTTGAACAAAGTCAAGTTGCAATTGTCAAAAGAATTGCGCAAGGGAAGCGCCTGATCTCCACAAAAAAAGAGAGTTCCGAACCGATTTCAGGCGGCTTCTGCCGCCCGTGCCGAAGGCACGCGGGGGTTCGGGGGATGTCCCCCGTAAACAAAGGCGCGAAGCGCCTGATCTCCACAAAAAAAGAGAGTTCTTCAGAACTCTCTTTTTTTGTGGAGATAGTCGGAGTCGAACCGACGACCCTCTGCTTGCAAAGCAGATGCTCTAGCCAACTGAGCTATACCCCCGTGACAATTGCGGATGCAAATGTAGGCATTTTTCGTAAACCTGCAAATTTTTTTATCGAATTCCCGTGTATTTGTGGGTCTGGAGAGAGAGGCGCCACCAGGGGTGAGCCAGAATGTAGTCTACGACCGCTTGCGTGTTGGCGCAGGAGCAGGGCTGGAGGAAATAATGGCTGGCCGCGATGGTCTCATACCAGGGCTCGGGAGAGGTGCCCGTATAGACCACTTTCACCTCATCTGCCCGTCGCAGCACCACGTGGCTGCCCTCTTTCGGCGAGCAGGTAATCCAGTCGATCAGATCTTCCGGCAGGGCGACCGTCCCGTTGGTCTCGATATGGATCGGCATCGGCAGAAGCGTATGCAATCCGACCAACAGCGGCACATCCACCTGCAGCGCAGGCTCGCCACCGGTCAGCACCAGAATGGGGCCGGCAGTCTCTTCCGGCAAAAGAGCGGTCACGCGGTCCACAATTTCCGTGACCGAAAGTTCCTGATAAGCGGCGAAATCCGTATCGCAGAAGGGGCAGGCCAGGTTGCAGCCGCTGAAGCGGACAAAAACGGCCGGGGTGCCGGTGTGACGCCCTTCGCCCTGCAGCGAGTAAAAGATTTCATGGACGCGGTAAGTGCTGGCCATCGCGCTGAGAATTAATCTCTTTCGTAGATTGCAATATTTCCTTCGCTCTCCTGGACGCTGACCTTGTAGCAGTTGTCCACGCGGTCGCAGATCCAGCGGGCCATGTTCTCTGCGGAGGGGTTACAGGGCAGCACCTCGTTGATATACTTGTGGTCAAAGGCGTCTTTGACGATGCGCTTGATGTGCGTGAAATCCGTGACCATGCCGTCCGCATTGAGCTCGGGCGCCTTGCAATAGACGACAATCTTCCAGTTGTGGCCATGCAGCGCCTCGCACTTGCTCTCATAGCTGAGCATCAAGTTGTGCGCAGCGGAAATCTCGATGGTTTTCTCTACGTAGTACATTGTGAGGTTATTCTATTGAATCATAAATCGTTGTATCTTCGATACCGGCTTCGCGGAGCGCCTCGATGCGCTCGCGGCAGGTGCCGCAAGTTCCGCAGTGATGCGCGCCGCCGCGGTAGCAGCTCCAGGTCTCGCTGTAGTCGATGCCCAGCGATTTGCCATGGCGGGCGATAACGGCCTTGGTCAGACCCGTGTAGGGGGTGACGAGACGGACGCCGTTGTAGGTCCCGGCCTTGACGGCGGCATCCATGGCTGCAACGAATTCGGGACGGCAGTCCGGATAGATGGCGTGGTCGCCGGAATGGTTGGCCATCATGATCTGCGCGAGCCCCTCGTTTTCCGCCAGGCCGGCGGCGATGGCGAGCATGATGCCGTTGCGGAACGGAACGACCGTCGCATGCATGTTCTCCTCGTCATAGTTTCCGTCGGGAATCGCGTCCGCGCCGGAGAGCAACGCACTGTCAAAGTACTTGGCCATAAACTCCAACGGGATAATCAGATGCTTGATCCCCAACCGCTTGCAATGAAGCGCGGCGCAGGCGATTTCCTTGGCGTTGTGGTTGCTGCCATAGTCGAAACTCACGGCCAGCGCAATCCGTTCGCGATACTCGTAGAGCATCGTGGTGGAGTCCAGTCCGCCGGAGAGGACCAGGATTGTATCCTTCTCAGCCGGCGTTTTCATCGCAGGGTTTCCTCCATCTGCGCAAGCAGACGGCTCTTTTTCAGGGCCTCATGCTCGGCGTCGGCATAATTGGCAAAAGGATGGATGGAGATGCCGCCGCGCGGGGTGAAAATACCGGTCACCTCCAGGTAACGCGGATCCATCAGGCGGACAAGGTCTTTCATGATGATGTTCACGCAGTCTTCGTGGAAATCACCGTGGTTGCGGAACGAGAACAGGTAGAGTTTCAGCGACTTGCTCTCCACCATCCGCTCGCGCGGGATATAGCTGATGACGATCTTCGCGAAGTCCGGCTGGCCGGTCAGCGGGCAGAGGGTCGTGAACTCCGGGCAATGGAAGGTCACGAGGTATTCGTTCTCGGGATGTTTGTTCAGGAAGGTCTCCAGAATATCCGGCGCATAGGTGTCCGGGTATTTGACCTTTCGGTCTCCAAGCAGGGTAATCCCTGCGAGTTCTTCTTGGGTTCGCATGGTTGTTTTCAGTTTTTATCGGGGAGGAAAAACAGTAGCTCCCTTTCCGCCGGCAAATATAGTAATTATTTGTAAGACCGTTGTGCGGCCGCCTCCAGCCCGCCAAACGAAAAACACCCGAGCATAGAGGGACCGCGTCAGCGGTCTAGCGGGAGCGAGGGCCTGCCCCGAGCATAAAAAAAGCCCCAGGCTTTTTAGCCCGGGGCTCTAAGGTGGCGGCAACCTACTTTCCCACTTGGTGTAGCAGTATCATCGGCGCACGTGAGCTTAACTTCTCTGTTCGGAATGGGAAGAGGTGGATCCTCACCGCTATAACCGCCTTTCGTATATCTCTGAGAGAAATAACTTAGTATATTAACCGCTCGCTCTATCTTTCCTTCTCAAGCGAAGTTTTCGGGATATTAGTACCGATCGACTTTGACATTGCTGCCTTTAGATCTTCGGCCTATCAACGTGGTAGTCTCCCACGTCCCTCTTGGAAGTCT
>JAFYEZ010000042.1 GCA_017544005.1 Bacteroidales bacterium | reverse complement strand
GGTTGAGCGTGCGGTTGAACTTGTTGCTGTCCTTGAAGCGGAAGTTCAGTTCCCCGTCTTCCAGTGCGTCCATCATATAGGCCACCTTCTTGATGTCCTTCCGGCGTGTCCGGATCGTAGCAATTACCGCCGCAATGATTGCGACGATGGCGCAGGCTCCGATGATATGCCACACTGTGAAGGTCATAGGCCGTATTTCTTGAGTTTGGCATACAGCGTCGGCCGGCTCACACCCAGCATCTTCGCTGCAGCTGAAATATTACCATCCGTGCGGTCCATCGCCTGGCGAATCATCCGCTCCTCCTCGGCCTCACTCACCGCCTTGATGGTAGTGCCGACCGGCTTGGCCGCCTGCTCCAACTGAATGTCTTTCGCCGTCAACTCGCTGCCATCAGAAAGAATAACGGCCTTCTCAATGCAGTTCTGCAGCTCGCGGATATTCCCACTCCATCGGCCCTCCGTCAGCATCGCAGCTGCATCCGGAGCAATCCCCGTCAAAGGCCGATGATACTTCTCGGCAAACCTTCCCAGGAAAATCTGCGCCAGCGGTATGATGTCTTCTTTCCGCTCCCTAAGCGCAGGCAGAGCGATATGAACAGTGTTTATGCGGTAATACAGATCCTCCCGGAACCGGCCTTCACGCACCAACTGCTCCAAATCCATATTGGTAGCGCAAATAAGCCGGATGTTGATGGGCTTGGCTTCACTGCCGCCCACCCGTACGATGCTCCGGCTCTGAATAGCACGAAGCAGTTTTGCCTGCAGGTGCAAGGGAATATTGCCGATTTCATCCAGGAACAACGTGCCGCCATCGGCCTGCTCGAATTTGCCGACGTGATCCGTGTGTGCATCCGTAAATGCTCCCTTCACATGGCCGAACAATTCACTTTCAAAAAGGGTTTCCGTAATGGCACCCGCATCAACGGCCACCATCGGCTTGCCGCTCCGGAGGCTATGTGTGTGAATCTCCCGGGCCAGTACGTCCTTTCCGGTACCGTTTTCACCGGTAATCAACACAGTGGCATCGGTGGGCGCTATCTTATCCAGGGTTTTGCGGATGGCCTTCATGGCAGAAGAGGAACCCCAGAACATCGGACTCTCCGCCGTTATGGCCTGCTCCGATCGGGCATCCCTCTTCATAGCTTTCCTGGCCTTGTCCCGGGCTGCCGTAAGCACCTCAATCAGTTTATCATTGTCCCAGGGCTTCACGATAAAGTCAAACGCCCCGCGCTTCATCCCATCCACCGCCAGTTGGATATCGGCATAGGCGGTGAATAGCACCACTTCCACCTCCGGCACCATCTTTTTGATTTCACCGGCCCAGTAGAGGCCCTCGTTGCCGGTATTGATACTGGTATTGAAGTTCATATCCAGCAGCACCACATCCGGCCGGAACTGCTCAAGCGAACTCACCAGCGTTGCCGGCGAGGGGATTGTCTTCACCTCTGTGAAGTGAAGAGGCAACAAGATTTCCAGCGCCCTGCGGATGCCAAGGTTATCATCGACTACAAGAATTTTCCCTACTTTTGAAGCCATTGTCAAATCAATCATTTACGCCCACGCACGAGTCAAATTCCGTTCCATAAGGTGCAATCCTCACAACCCCAATCACTTACGGAATCCTCCGCCACCGCAAAAACGTAAAGACTCCTTACACCACTGTAAAGAATCTTTACAAAGGTACGATAATATTCAAAATCCCTGAGCCCCAAAAACTATTTCTGAAGCACTTCACTGTTTGCCAAATGTTTGCCAAGTAACGAAAAATACGCCTTCTAGACATCTAGAAAGCGTATTCTCGTGCCTCGGGCGGGACTCGAACCCGCACGGCCGTTTCGGGCCAAGGGATTTTAAGTCCCTCGTGTCTACCATTCCACCACCAAGGCTTTTGCAGGGGGCAAAGGTAGAAAAAACATTGAGAATTCCGGCAAATATTCTATATTTGTCCTTGTTACACGAATCTCAAATTTTTACCCTATGCTCAAGAAAATCCGTGTCATCCTGGCGGCTGTCGTCTTCGCCTTGCTGACCCTTCTGTTCCTGGATTTTACGGGGACGCTGCATGCGTGGTTCGGCGCGCTGGCCAAGATTCAACTGGTGCCGGCCATCCTGGCGCTCAACGTGGGTGTGATGGTGGCGCTGGTGCTGCTGACGCTCATCTTCGGCCGCGTGTATTGCTCGGTCATTTGCCCGCTCGGCATCGCACAAGACATCGTCGGCTGGTTCTCACGCAAGCAGAAAAAGGCCCGCTACGGCTTCAAGAAAGCCCACAACTGGCTGCGTTACACCCTGATGTTCCTTTTTATCGGCCTGATGGCCTTCGGCCTGGTTTCCATCGCGGCCCTGATCGAGCCCTACAGCACGTTCGGCCGGGTGACCACGGAACTCTTCGGCCCGATTTATGGCGGCGTGAACAACCTGCTGGCCCTGCTCGCCGCACACTGGAACAGCTACGCATTCTATCCCACAGAGGTCTATATCAAGAGCTTACCGACCTTTATCATGGCGGCCGTGCTCTTCGTGCTGATCTTTGTCCTGGCCTGGCGCGGGGGACGCACCTGGTGCAACACCGTATGCCCGGTGGGTATGCTGCTCGGCCTGATTTCGAAATACGCGCTCTTCAAACCGGTCATCGATACCACCAAATGTAACGGCTGCACCGCCTGCGCCCGCAAGTGCAAGGCGCACTGCATCAACCCGCAGGAGCATGAGATCGACTATTCGCGCTGCGTGGTCTGCATGGACTGCCTCGGCAACTGCAAGCAGGGGGCCATCGACTACAAGTTCGTAGGCTGGGGCTGCAAAAACCGCAAAGCGGCAGCTTGCTCTGCCCCCGCCAAGGCGGAAATCGACAAGACCCGCCGCGGGTTCCTGACGGCCGGCGCCTTGTTGGCAGCCACCACGACCGTCGAGGCCAAGAAGCGCAAGGCGGAAGTGGCCATGGCAAACCTCGAGGAGAAGAAGGCCCCGAACCGCGAAGTGCCGCTCAAGCCGGCCGGCGCGCAGAGCCTTAAACACTTCTCGGACAAGTGCATCGCCTGCCAGCTCTGCGTCACGCAGTGCCCTTCGCATATCCTGACGCCTTCCACGAGCGCCGGAACCCTGATGCAGCCGGAGCTCTCTTTCAAGAAGGGCTTCTGCCGTCCGACCTGTACCACCTGTTCGGAGGTCTGCCCCGCCGGCGCCATCCTGCCGGTTACGCCGGAGCAGAAGAGTTCCATCCAGATCGGCCACGCCGTCTGGGTCCGTGAGAACTGTGTCGTGGTCACCAACGAGGATTCGTGCGGCAACTGCGCGCGCCACTGTCCGGCCGGCGCCATTCGCATGGTCCCCGCCGGATTCGGCACCAACCTCAAAGTGCCGGCCGTCAATGCGGAGCGCTGCATCGGCTGCGGCTCCTGCGAGTATCACTGCCCGGCCCGCCCCTACAGCGCAATCTATGTGGTCGGTCACGAAGTCCATTCGGAAAAATAAGGAGGAACAGTCTATGAAACAAGAGAATACCATCAATCGTCGAGAATTCCTGCAGCGCCTGAGCGTTGGCGCCGCCACCGTGGCTGCCGCCTCCGCTTTCACCCCGGCGGGCAAATCCCTGCTCAGCCCCGAGGAGGCCGCAAAGAACGAAATGACCTACCGGGACGGCCCCCGCGGCGACCGGGTTTCCCTGCTGGGTTACGGCTGCATGCGCTGGCCTACGCTCCCGGCCAAGGAGGGCGAAGCGCCCGAACTGGATCAGGAGACCATCAACCGTCTGGTGGACTATGCCCTCGAGCATGGCGTCAACTATTTTGACACGGCGCCGGCCTACCAGAAGGGCCGCTCCGAAACCGCCACCGGCATTGCGCTCAAGCGCTATCCGCGCGAATCTTATTATATCGCCACCAAACTCTCGAACTCCCGCCCGCCCTTCACCAAGGCTGCCGCGCTGGAGATGTACCAGGCTTCCCGCCGCCGTCTGCAGACGGATTACATCGACTATTACCTGCTTCACAATATCGGCGTGCCGCGCAGCGGGGAAACCGGTATCGAGCGCTTCAACACCCGCTTTATCAAGAACGGCGTGCTGGACTATCTGCTCAAGGAGCGTGAGGCGGGCCGCATCCGCAACCTGGGCTATTCGGTGCACTGCGACCGCGAGACGTTTGACTATGTCCTCTCGCTGCACGAGAAGTACCACTGGGACTTCGTCCAGATCCAGATGAACTACGCCGACTGGAAACAGGCTTCGCGCCGCGACGACAACGAGGCGGAGTATATGTACAACGAGCTGACCAAGCGGAACATCCCCATCGTGATCATGGAACCGCTGCTGGGCGGCCGGCTGGCTTCGCTCAACGACCACGCCAATGCGCGGCTCCAGGCCCGTGAGCCGGAGAAGAGCATCGCTTCCTGGGCATTCCGCTACTGCGGTACCTTCCCGCAGATTCTCACGGTGCTCAGCGGCATGACCTACATGGAGCACCTGCAGGACAACCTCAGTTCTTTCTGCCCGCTCAAGCCGCTGACGGAAGAGGAGATCGCGATGCTCTATGAGATTGCCGAGGAGTACAAGAAGTTCCCGCTGGTGCCCTGCACAGCCTGCCAGTACTGCATGCCGTGCCCCTATGGCCTGGATATCCCCGGCATCTTCGCCCACTACAACAAGTGCGTGAACGAAGGCAATATCAGCGACGATGCCACCGATCCGGACTACCGCCGTGCCCGTCGCGCCTTCCTGGTGGGCTACGACCGGAGCGTGCCGCGCCTGAGACAGGCAGAACAGTGCATCGGTTGCGGCCATTGCGTGGATGCCTGCCCGCAGCGCATCAATATCCCGCAGCAGATGCGCCGCATAGACCGCTACGCGGAGAAGCTTCGTTCAGAGAAGTAATGAGGGGAATCCGGTTCAGCGCGCTTTTTCTGCTGCTTTCGGCGTTGTTGGCTTCTCCGGCGGGAGGGCAGGCGCTTTCTGCGCCCGATTCGCTGGAGAGCCGATATGCGGACTTCGTCACGCGCTGCGCCCCGGAAAAACTCTTCCTCCATCTGGACCGAAGCTACTACGCGATCGGCGAAACCCTCTATTTTGACGGCTACCTGCAGAATGCGACGGCGCGTTCCATCCTGCCGCTGAGCCGCTACCTCTATGTCGAGCTGCAGGATGCCAAAGGGGAGAACAAGGCGCGCGTCAAGATCAAGCGCAACGAGAACGGCGATTTCCCTGGGCAGCTGGAGATACCGGACAACCTGACGAGCGGCATCTACACGCTGCGCGCCTATACCCTCTGGCAGCTGAACGGCGCCGCGGAGGATCTCTTCCACACGCCGGTGAAGATTCTGGGCTATCCCGAGCCACCCCAAAAGCCGGTACGCCAGCACCGCAAGACGGCGGAAGATTCGCTGGATGTGACCTTCTATCCCGAGAGCGGCCGCTACTTCGCCGGTTCCCTTTCGCGCATCGGATTCAAGGCGCAGGACCGCGAGGGCCGCAACGTCGAACTGCGGGCCGCCGTGGTCTCTTCCACCGGGGAACAGGTGGCCGAGGCAGTCACGCTGCATGAGGGAATGGGCCTCTTCATCTTTATTCCGCAGCCTGGGGAGCACTATCGCTTTGTGGTGGAGGGAGGCGGAAGCTATCCGTTGCCCGAAGCCGCCGCCGAGGGCGCATCCATCAGCCTGGTGGCCATTCCGCACTTCCTGCGCGTCACCCTGCAGAACCACGCCTCCGGTCCGGTATCGCTCTATGTGCGAGATGCTTCCAACCTGCGCCACCTCTATACCGCCGCTTCCGGAACGGCTGAAATCACCTTGAAAATCGCTTCGGAGAACTTCGATCCCGGCATCAACCATTTTCTGCTGCTGGACGCCGCCGGCCGCATCTGTGCGGAACGCCTTTTCTATGTCTATGGTGACGAGGCGCACGAGGCCACCTGCACCTTCACGCCGGAAAACAAGAAGCACCGCGCGCGGGAGCTCATCCGTTCGGAGCTGACGCTGCACGATAGCGCCGGACCGGTTGACGGCGTTTTCTCCGTCTCTGTCGTCCGCGGCTCCTTCCAGGGCTACCGGCAGCCGGAGGAGATCGTCTCTTACATGCGGCTCTCCAGCGAGTTGCGGGGACGGATCGACCATCCGGCCTACTATTTTGACCCGGGTGTTCCGCTCGAGAAGCGCCGCGCCCGGCTGGACCTGCTGATGATGATCCAGGGCTGGCGCTACTACGACCTGGAGACCATCTTCGCAAATCCTTCCTACGCGCCGCACATCCACTATGCCAAGGAGTACTGGCAGTCCATCTCCGGCAAGGTCTCCCGGGCCTTCTCGGAGCGCATGCCGCGCAAATACTACTTCACCGTCTTCTCGCCCAAGCTGAAGGCCCAGCGCGTGGAGGAGATCGGCGAGGGCAAGCACTTCCTGATAGACAGCCTGGATTTTGAAAAGAATACGGGCTTCTTCATCGAGATTGACCGCATGCAGACCGGTCTGGAGTATATCCCGACCTGGGATGGCGATCCGCTGGCTTCAAAACACGCCTACAAGGCTCCGAAGTGGCTCTTTGAGCGCCCGGAGGTCAAAGAGCGGGAGAGTATTCCGCTGGCGCTCGACGGGCCGCTGGTAGATACGCTGGAGGCTGCCGTGGTCACGGCCAGCGCCTCGAATCCTTTCGGGACCTTCTTCAACGGAGACCGCTTCAACCGCGATCTGGATCAATACAGCCAGATGACGCTGATTGATTACGTCCTGCAGAAGGAGGGCCGCTTTACCTACGACACCGAGGCCATGTTCAATACCTCCACGGGCCATCTCTCTTCGCTGGGCGGCTCCGACGACGAAAACGCCAAGATTCAGCACTATGAAGTAAAGCTGATCGTGGATGACGTGGTGGAGGAGTGGTGGATGTTTGACCACCTGCGGCTGGAGGACATCGAGCAGATGGAGATATCCAACAACGCGGACCCCTTCTACAAGGCGGCCGGCGGTTATGTGGCCATCAAGCTCAAGTCGGGCCGCACGATCGGCAGTACCCGCGAGACTAAGCCCTCGCGCCTCTACTTCGTACCGCTGGGCTATCAGCGGCCGCATGCCTTCTACGCCCCGCGCTACGACAAGGGCGATACTTCCGACGAGTTCGACCACCGCAACACCGTGTGGTGGCAGTCTTCCGTGGCGACCCAAGGCGGCCGGGCGCAGATCGAGTTCTGCAACACGGACCAGCAGGACTTCCCCTATTACGTCCAGATCAACGGCCTGGCGCGCGACGGCCGTCCGTTCTCGCGCTACTGCGTTATAGAAAACTGATTTACAATCTTATACAGCATACATATTCATGGCATCATTTATCATAGAAGGCGGTTACACGCTCTCGGGTGAAATCCGTCCGCAGGGCGCCAAGAACGAGGCGCTCCAGATTCTCTGCGCCACCCTGCTCACGCGCGAAAAGGTCACGGTCCGCAACATTCCGGATATCGTGGATGTCAACAACCTGATTGCGATGCTCAGCGAGATGGGCGTCAAGGTCACCCGCCTGGGCAAAGGGGCCTACTCCTTCCAGGCCGATGAGGTCAATCTGGATTATCTCCACAGCGCCGACTATCTCCGCCGCAACGAAGCTCTGCGCGGCTCCATCATGCTGGTGGGTCCGATCCTCACCCGGTTTGGGTGGGCGCAGACCTCCAAGCCGGGCGGCGACAAGATCGGCCGGAGGCGCCTCGATACGCACTTTGAAGGGATGAAGCAGCTGGGCGCCGAGTTTGTCTATCGCAAGGAGAGCGCCACCTATGAGCTGCATGCCGAGCGGCTGCAGGGTTGCCGGATGCTGCTCGACGAGGCTTCGGTCACCGGTACGGCCAATATTGTGATGGCCGCCGTGCTGGCCAAAGGCACCACCGTGATCTACAACGCGGCCTGTGAACCCTATCTGCAGCAGCTCTGCAAGATGCTCAACGCCATGGGCGCCCGCATCAGCGGCATCGCCTCCAACCTGCTTACGATCGAGGGCGTGGATGAACTCCACGGCACCGAACACACCATCCTGCCGGACATGATCGAGGTGGGCTCCTTTATCGGCATGGCCGCCATGACGCGCAGTTCCATCACCATCAAAGATGTCTCCTGGGAGAACCTGGGCATCATTCCGGAGAGCTTCCGCCGCCTGGGCATCAACCTGGAGCAGCGGGGCGAGGATATCTTCGTTCCGGCCCAGGACGAATACCGGGTGGATACCTACCTGGACGGCTCCATCATGACCGTGGCGGATGCGCCCTGGCCGGGCCTGACGCCGGATTTGATCAGCGTAATGCTGGTGGTGGCCACGCAGTCCAAGGGTACCGTGCTGATCCACCAGAAGATGTTCGAGAGCCGTCTCTTCTTCGTGGATAACCTGATTGATATGGGGGCGCAGATTATTCTCTGCGACCCGCACCGCGCCGTGGTGGTGGGACACAACCATGCCCGCGATCTGCGGGGCCGCACCATGACCTCGCCCGATATCCGTGCCGGTATCGCCCTGCTGATTGCCGCACTGGGCGCCGTCGGCACCAGCCGCATCAACAACATCCAGCAGATCGACCGGGGCTATGAGGATATCGAAAACCGCCTCCGGGCCCTGGGTGCGCACATTACCCGCGTAGATTAAGCCCCCCCCGAAGATGGCCCTGCAAATCGAACACGACTATCCGCTGCTGGCGCACAACACCTTTGGGATGGATGTGCGGGCCGCCTGTTTTGTGGCCTACCATTCCGAATCGGAGCTGGTGGCGGCGCTGCGCCTGCTGCGCGCAGAAGGAAGCCCGCGGCTGCTGAATATCGGCGGTGGGTCCAACCTGCTCTTCTGCGGAGATTTTCCCGGCGCGGTGCTGCGCAGCGCCATCGATTCGGTGGAGATTCAGCCGCGTCCCGCCGTTCACTCCCGCACCGTTCCGGAAGAGGAAACGGTCTGCGTCCGCGTGGGTTCCGGCCACAACTGGGATGCCTTCGTGGCGCGCGCGCTGGAGGCCGGCTGGTATGGGGCGGAGAACCTTTCGGGCATTCCCGGCGATGTCGGCGCCTCCGCCGTGCAGAATATCGGCGCCTATGGTGCGGAAATCAAGGACCTGGTGGTCAAGGTGGAAGCCATCAATGCCGAGACCTGCGAGAAGCGCATTTTCACGGCGGACGAATGTGGCTATGCCTACCGCGACAGTATCTTCAAGCGTCCGGAAAACAAGAAATACATCATCACCTACGTGACCTACCGGCTGCGGACCGCTTTTGTGCCGAATCTCTCCTACAAGGCCCTGGCGGACCGGTTTGCTGACCGTCCGGGCAGCGGTTTGCGCCCGGCTTTCACGGCCTCTGACATCCGCCGCGAGGTGGTGGCCATGCGGGGAGAAAAGCTCCCGAATCCGGCGGTGCTGGGCAACGCAGGCAGCTTCTTTATGAACCCTGTGGTGCCGGAATCGGTGTATGCTGCGCTCGCCGCCCGTTATCCGGGCATGCCGCACTACGAGGCCGGTCCCGGCCGGGTGAAACTCTCCGCAGCCTGGCTGATCGACCAGGCGGGCTGGAAGGGCCGTTCTATGGGCCCGGCGGGCGTCTATGAAAAGCAGCCCCTGGTGCTGGTCAACCGCGGCGGCGCCACCGGAGGCGATATTCTCGCCCTGGCTTCCGCCATCATCGCCGATGTCTCCGCCCGCTTTGGCGTCACCCTCTCGATGGAGGTGAACCAGATTATGTGAGATAAATTATTTGACTTGCATAATTTGAGGTAAATAAATATCTTTGCCAAGACCAAACATTGGCAAGATGGTACACAACGGCAAACCTTTGAACCCCTTTTTCCTGTCGTCTGATATCCCGGATGCTTATTTCTGCGACCGGGAGAAAGAGACGCAGTCGCTGCGCAGGTACGTTGAAAGCCGGAGCAACGTCCTGATGATATCCCCCCGGCGCATGGGGAAATCCGGCCTGATCCACCATCTTTTCCAGCGTCCGGATATCCGGAAGAACTACTACACTTTCTTTGTGGATATTTACGAAACGGCTTCGTTGGAGGAGTTTATCCAAAAAATGGGGCGGGAGATCGTAGGAAAGCTCTCGCATCGCGGTTTCGATCCCGTCCGGAAGTTCCTGATGTCGCTCTCCTCGCTTCGCGGGGTATTCTCGATGGATCCGGCTTCCGGTATGCCGGTCTTTTCCGTGGGCATCGGCGAGATTTCCGCCCCGGAGACAACCCTGGAAGAAATCTTTGCCTTTTTGGAGAAGGCTGACAAGCCCTGCATCGTGGCCATCGATGAATTCCAGCGGATCGCCGATTACGAGCAGAAAAATGTGGAGGCCATCCTGCGCAGCAGAATTCAGCGCCTGCGGAATACCACTTTCATTTTTGCGGGGAGCGAACGTACCATTCTGGCCCAGATGTTCGGTTCGGCCGCGCGGCCCTTTTACCAGAGTTCCGCCACGATGATTCTGGAAGCCATTGATCCTGAAAAGTATGCGGACTTTGCCACCCGCCTGTTCAACGACTATGGCAAGATGATTACGCGGACTTCCGTCGAGATTCTCTATGATGCCCTTCAGGGCTACACCTATTTCCTCCAGCGGGTGCTGAACCACGCTTTTTCGCTGCTTCCGGACGATCTTGTCTGCGACCAGGAGTTCCTCCTTGCCTGCCTGGATGATATTCTGACGGACAACTCGGCCAACTATCAGGAGATTCTCTCCAGCCTGACGGTGAGCCAGCGGGCACTCCTAGAGGCCGTTGCCTTAGACGGGACGGCGGCCAACATCACGTCGGCAGAATTCGTCAGGAAGCATGGACTGGTCTCCGCCAGTTCCGTTCAGTCCGCTGCGCGCTCTCTCTTGAAGCGGCAGCTGCTCACCCGATCTCCCCGCAAAGAATACTATCTCGACGACAAATTCCTGGAACGCTGGCTCTCCCGCCGCTAGCGGAACAGCTGCCCCGTAGGGGCTGGGGTCGCTCGTTCGAGTCTCTACAAAAAAAGCAGCAACCTGACGGCTGCTGCTTGGAGCGGAAAACGAGACTCGAGCCCGCGAGGCTCCGCCTCACGGGCAACCGCGGGCCATATCAACCCCCGCCTCCCTCCGGTCGGCTGCCCCGTAGGGGCTGGGGTCGCTCGTTCGAACTGCATCTATTCAAAACAAGAACGCCAACCGTAAAGGCTGGCGTTTTGTTTGGAGCGGAAAACGAGACTCGAACTCGCGACCCCGACCTTGGCAAGGTCGTGCTCTACCAACTGAGCTATTTCCGCAAAAAAAATTCCAATTTTTTTTGCGAGGTTGTCGGCTGCGGCTCGGAAGAATAAGCGAGCTTCTTCTTCGCTCGCCTTGCACGACAACTCCGCGATTGGGACTGCAAAGATACGGCGAAAAATGGAATCTCCAAATTTTTTTAACGAATAATACGAGTTATCGTCTGACGTTGACGTTGATTCCACCCCAGTTGTAACAGAGGCCGATGTTGATCATCCAGCCGGAGAGCGGATCGTTCTTCAGGCTGCGGGAGACATAAGCTTTCAGGGCAAGACTGTGTTCCGAGCAGTCGTAAATCGAGATATCGTAATAGTGCTCAAACCATAGCTTACGGAGGAAAACGAAATCGACGGTAACGCCTCCCAGCAAGATGAACTGTGCATACTCGTCGTCTTTGTTCTTTCCGTCGGTATCCGTGTATTTCCAGTCAATATAATTCACACCAAGTCCGGCGAAAGGCGTGATTCTGAAGGTGTTGTTCTGAAATACGGAATAATCGACACTGAGGGCGATGCTCCCCGTAGAAACCGGATCCCCCGCTTTCCATGTAAGGAGGCCGTTCTTGTAGTCCTGGAGAAGCCTTCCGTTCTGGAAATCCAGAAAACCGTTTATCTTCCAGTTTCCCAACCCCCAATATACTCCAAGCAGTGCGCCCGGCGCGTTCATATGGAGCACCTGGGCGGGGCTTCCCGTCAGGATGCGATGGGTAAAGCCGAAATATACCGCTGCGGAAAAACTACTGTTCCGGCTTGGGTTAGGAATCGTTACGGGCGTCTCGGCCAGCTCCTTGGCGACGGCGGTTTCGTAATAGACCACCATGGCGGAGTCGAGTCCGTCCTGCGTTTCCAGGATAATCTCAGACCAGCGCTCCTGATTCTGACCGCTGTAGAAGGAGAAGAGATCATTGTCCGAACGGGTATTGTCGGGAGAATACCTTTCCATAAGGAACTTTCTGTGGTAGAGCTCGTTCAGGTCAAAAATCAACTGGTCGTAGCGGAGCATCATATCTTGGGTCCGGTCGACATTGTGCCAGGAGATGGAGCGGTCGAGGGCCGTATAGGGGATGGGCCTGCGAATCAGGGTATTCCAGCTGATCCGTGTCTTTTCCTGGGTTTCCAGCCAACGGAAAGAGAGGTTGTTGGTCCGGTATTCTCGCGAAGGCTTGAGATTGAGTTCGTCCCAGGTAAGCGGGCCGTCGTTCCAGTTGCGCATACTCTCTTGAAAAGTCTGGGCGGAGACGGAAAGCGTTCCGGCTGCCAGCATCAGAAGAAGCACGGAATAAAGACGTTTCATAACAGGGTAGGATTATTTTTGTTTCAAGGCCAGAGATCCGCTACCACTTGAAGGTGAGGCCGACGTGGAGGTCGAAGCGGCCTAAATTGGTGCTCATTCCTGAACCTCCGTCATCGATGTCTTCCGAACTCCCGTTCATATAAGTCCGTTTGAAACGGTGAAGTCCGCCGAGCAGGAAGTTGCTGCCGGCATTGAAGTAGAGATGGCTGTTCAGCTGGTGGTAATAATTGACGAAGAACTGCATCGCGGGGATGCTGCCGTTTCCGCGGATGGCGGAAATGTCCTTAAAGCGCTCGTACAGATGGAAATAGCCCAATGCGAATCCACCTTCCAGCGTCTCTTTGGGATGCTGCTCGAAAATGCGCCGGGTAGCGAAAGAGGCGCCGCAGTAGTAAATCCGGACGGCGGCCTGCTTCGTCTTCAGATACTGGAAATCTCCCAGGAGCCCGACTCCCATCGACTCCGTGAAATACCAGGCGGCCGAGAGCGAAGTCTGGGGCCCGAAATGGGGCGTATAGGCATCGTGGGAATAATACAAAAAGGCACTCTTCCGGAAGGAAACTCCGCCGGCGAGCGTTGCCTGGAAACGGGGATCCGTCCGCACCGTGCTGGTAATCAGTCGGCTTGGGGAGATCTTTACGATCTCGATGACGGGCGGCCCGACCGTCTCCGTCGTTTCATACTCGCGAAGGCCGGTTTCGGCATCCACCAGCGTCATCGCGGGGAGGCTGGAGGAGCCGGAAACTTCCGCCGCGCAGCGGATATAATAAATTCCGCCCGCCTCCGGCGAAAGCGTCAGCGGATAGGCTTTGCCTTTTTTCGCAACCAGTTTGACCTTTGCCCCTGCGGGAACCTGTACTTCCCTCCGCGTGCCCACGACGGCCCGATAAACCGCCTGCTCGCCGAGATAGACGTCGAATTCCATCTTGTCGGCGAAGTAGGTGGTGATTCGGTAGAGGCGCACGGTGGCGCTGTCGCCATCCGCGGCGGCCTGCAGCCGCTCCGGCAGAAGCGTCAGCAGTACCATCAGCACCAAGGGCAAAGAGAGGCGGCGGAGCATCACTATTCCTGTTTGAGTGCGAGGGACTGTTCGCGGACCCAGGCGCCCCACTCGGCATCCTTGCGGCTGTCGTCGAAGGTTTGCCAGGGGATGGGCTTGCCGATCACCATCTTGAACATCTTGCCGCGGCACTTGAAGAGTTCGTCTGCCAGGGTGAACATGGCAAAGTTGAACTTGATATGGAAGATATCGCAGAAGCGGTGCAGCCGGTAGAACCGCTTGGAATTCCTGCCGGAAAACCAGACGGGGATGATATCGCGCTGCGTGGCCCGCGACTTCGAGATGAAGGTCTTTCTCCACGGAAGCTCGGTAATGACGCCATTGATTTTGCGGGCACAGACACCGGCCGGGAAGATAATCATCTGGCGGGCGCTCTGGAAGGCCTCATCGAGCAGACGGCCCAGTTCCCGGGCCTGGCCGCCCAGTTTGTTGACCGGAACGAAATACTCCTGTTCCTGCTTGAATATCATCATCATGTCATTGGCGGGAAGGGCGATGTTTCCATCGTATTTCCGTCCCAGAAAAGCCAGCGAAGAGATGGCGTCCAGCATGCCGAGCGGGTGGTTGAAGGCGAAGGTAAACCGCCCCCGGTCCGGGATATTCTCCGTCCCGATTACCTGGACATCCGCGTGGAGCCACTTGAGAAACTCCTCGGCAAATTCATACCCCAGCGAAGAGGTGGTGGAGAAAAACTCGTTGAAATCATCCTGATGGAACAGTTTCTTGACCAGCCGGACCGCGAATTCGGGCAGCTTCTTTCCGCCCGTGGCGCGGTTGATAATTTCTTCGGCGTTGATGACAGTGGGTTCGTTCTGATTCATGCTACAAAAGTAGCAAAAATCTAAATGATGACATCCAACGTGATGATCTCCCAGGATGCAATCTGGAATCCGGGTGTCAGAAGGGAAGAATCAATCGTCACCGAAAAGTCCGGAAGCTCTTCCGCGGAAGGGTCATACCCGTTCTCGAACAGCAGCTTACCCAGCGGGATCTCCAGATAATCAAGCATCAGGTCGTCCTCCCGCTGGCGGGGAATCCGGAAGCAGAGGCCCCGTCCGTATTCCGTCTCCACGGGCGTTCCCGCACAACGGAAGGGGCCGCTGACCGGCGTGAGCGTCCGCAAATCCAGACCACAGACAGTTCCCGTCAGATGAATCTCCAGTCCTTCGAAAGGATTTACCCGGTTTGCCCGGTCATAGAGATAGACGTTGGAGAACTGTTTGTGCGGATGCAAAACGCAGTGAACCGTTTCACCGCTGGCGTCCACCGTTTCGCTGGATGCGAAGAAGGGTTCGGCCTGCTCACCGACAGGAATCCGGTATTCCTCACCGGTGACGGCCCGGGTTGCGCCCCGGACCAGGTGGGCGGAGAGCAGCACGCTTCCCTTCCGGACCGGATACTCCAATGTATCCTGCACACGCTCCGCGTCGAATCTTTCTTCTACAATCTTCCCCGCTTCGGTGTATCCGGTGACGGTCAGCCTCCATCCGGCTTCGGGATCCATGCTGCCGGGAGCAAAGGCTTCGGTGGTGATTACGCTGAGCAGGCAGGGGCACGGGCGCCGGTCTTCCTTGACGGAGCAGGCAGGCAGCAACAGGCAGAGCGCCAGCGGCAATAACGGTTGTTTCATCTGAGTGTGGAATTAAATGGTTTCGGTTTGTTCACCGCCGTCTTCCCAGGGGGTGATCTCGATATCTACGCGCTGCGTTCCCTTGTGAACCGGGACGTCCGGATCGGAGGAGCCGAGGCCGATCAGCGTCAGCGACACGTCATAGCAGGCATTGCGCACCAGGGTCGGAAGGTTGACCGGATAGTAGTAGGTGGTTCCGTCAATCTGGGCGCGGACCACCAGTCGGGTGCAGCGGGCGGTGAAAGGCGACGAGAACCCTTCCGTGGTCAGCGTGGAGGCGTTCGGATAGGTGTACATGCGCTGGGCGGTGCTGTTGCTGGCGCCCGGCGCGAGGGTGTAACCTGCGCTGCGGAAGGTGAGCGCTGCCGCATCGGCGGGAACGGTCGGCGGAGCGATGATATTCGCCGCAACCAGCGGAGAGGCGTTTTTGCGGCCGCAGGGGTTGTGCCAGAGAGATCCCGCCGGACCGCCGATACTGTACGATCCCACCGCATTGGAGAGCATCACATAATCCACCGTGATGTTTCCATAGGCAGCCGGCAGCCGGTTGACGAGGCTCTTCAGCGAGACGCGGGAGACCAGACGGGTGAGGTAAATCAGACATTCGGCCACATCGCCGGCAACCACCGTGGAGAGTTCGCTGCCCGCCATAAAGAAGTCAGCGGAAGGGTCGTTGTAGGTGGCCAGGTCAATCACCAGCTGCTTGAGTGCAGTCTCGGTGCTGATTCCCGAGAGATCCGGTCCGTTGGCCACCGCCCAGATGCGGTAGGCCCCTGCGCGCAGGGCGAACTCCTGCACCTCCGACGTGGTGGTATAGGAGAAGTAATGCTCCAGGTGGCCGGAGGTCTTTTCAAAGGTCAGGACCTGCACGGAGGAGATGGCAATCTCGCTGGCCAGATTGCCGGTGTAGGCCTCCCCGGCACGGGTTTCGGCGCCCTGGACCAGGGGGCGGACAATCAGGGTGCCGGTCTCCGGCTGGTTTTCCGTAGAGGGTTGCAGCTGCTGGGTGCAGGCGCCGGTGAGGAGGGCGGCCAGAAGGGCGGCCCATCCCAAGAGAATGGTTTTCTTCATAAAAGATGGATGATTAAAGTGAATGATGAAGTGAGTTGGGTAAGTTGTATTTTCGGATGAGCGAGGAGATTTCCGGATCCAGGTTGCCCCGGTGCAGGTAGGCCGGGTTCTTTTCGCAGGCCAGGACATAGTGTTGGACGGCGGTCCGTTCGTGGCCCAGCCGGGAATGGATGATGGCCAGCATGTACTCCACGTTGGGCGTGGGTTCGAGTTGTTCCAGAATCACCTTGGCGGAATGATTCTTTCCCAGCGAACAGAAAGCGACGGCCGTGTTGTAGTCCCGGTAGGATCCCAGCAGGTCCGCCGCCTGGCGGTAGGCTCCGCCGCGGATGGCCTGCACGCCGGCCATATAGATGCTGTCCACGACCGTGGTGACGAGGGTATCCTGAAGCATGTCCCGCCGGTGCATGTGAAAGTCGAACCGGACGGTGCGCAGTTGCGGATAGAGCTGCGCGCGCAGGTAGGAATAGTAGGGGTCGCGCTGCATCGCGGCCTCGCGCCGGTCTTCGTCGGCAATGGTCATTCGTTTGGCAAAGAGGCGTTTATCGCGTTGCGGGAGGAGCGTGTCCTGCTCCACCAGGTGCGCCAGTCCCGCCCAGTTTTCCGCCTGGCTGTGCGAGATGAACCGGATGGAATCGCCCCCGGCGGGCAGCAGGGTGCGCAGGTAGGCGTTGACGCTGGCGCCCCGCTCGCGCGAGAGCCGTCCGTTGAGCAGCCGGCTTCCCTCCGGAGAGGCCGAGGCGGTGGTCGTGATGGAATCTACCACATAATTTCCTTCCGTAAGCAGCCGCGCAAGGGTGCGTCCGATACTGTCCAGCTCGGCGCCGTTTTGCTCCAGGCTGCGCTCCAGACGGCTGCTGCCGCCCGGAAACACCACCCGGCAGGAGGCGCTCGCCTCCACCCGGCGCGACACGATCCGGGTCAGGTAGCGTTCCTGGCTGTCCACCAGGGTTCCCAGCGTGCTGACATAGAAGGAGACCGAGTCTCCTTCCGGGATACTGTAGAGTTTCCGGTCGCCGTCCCAGATGCCGCCGGAGACGACGACATAGAGTTTGCGCAACCCGGGCCGGGCCTCAATTTCCTGCGTATAGTCGTAGGTGAAATAGTCGGTCGCCCCGCCGAAGAGCGTATCGATCCGCTGGCCCTCCTCCCGGAAAGGCGTTTTCACATAGCGGTCGAACATCCGGTCGCGGTTGGCAATCCGCCACCGGTTCCGCCGCCGGCGTATTTTGTCGGTATAGTGCTCCTGAATCACCTCCCGCGAGAGACCGGACTCGGTCCCGAAACGTTCCTCGAACAACGAGACCTGCCCGCGGTGGATGAAGGCCGTCGTATCGGTGACGATGCGCCCCACAAAGCGCTCGTAGAGCCGGTATCCACGCAGCTGGCCGCGGCGGAAATCCTCGCCCGTCACCACCACCTCGTCCAGGGGAATCCGTTCCCCCGGCAGCAGGGCTTCCGGCCGCAGGCGCATCTGCCAGCGGCTGTCGGTCATCAGGGCGGGCACGGAGATCCGGAAATCGATCAGGATGCGACCGTCCCGCTCCGCCACGTTGCGGAAAGTGGCCGATACGACGGCGGCGTTGAGGGCATCGGTCGCCACCATCTCTCCGGTTTCCTCGTCGCGGATGGCTTTCATGATGAAGACCTCCTTTCCCTCGGCATCCTTGACAATCAGCGTATCGCCCGCCTGCGAGGTGGTATCGAGGGTGAAGGGGGCATGCTCCGCCCGGGGCGGCATGCTCAGTTGCGCGGTGGGCGCGGTCTGCCGCACCCGGAGAAGCTTTTTTTGGGTGGAGCAGGCCGGCAGCAGCGCCAGCAGACAGAGGAGGGGAAGGAGGCGTTTCATCGGGATACTCAGAATAGATAGACGATGGAGGCAATCATTTCGTCGGGCTTCAGGAAAGCCTTGTTTCCGCTGGCGAGGATACGGCCGCAGCGCGGGCAGGCATACTGGGTGTAGGCGGTGGCACCGGCCCATGCCCCCAGCCCGAAATCGAGGTTGAAGTGGCGCGAGAGCATCAGGGCGTAACCCACGGTCAGGCCGCCGCCCCAGGCGTCTCCCTCCTCGGAGAGTTCCTTGCCGAAGAGTCCGCCCCGGTTGTATTCCCGGTATTGTCCCTTGAGGGAGACCCACCAGCCGGCATAGGTGTGCCAGGGCCAGTAGCGCACCCCGAGTGAGAAGTTCCGCTGGCGGTTCTGCAGGTAGCCGCGCTCTTCGGAGCCGAAGCTCCAGGGATTGTAGGTGGCGGCGGCTGAGAGGGAGAGATGGTGGCCCAGCGAGAGTCCTACCTCTCCGTTCAGTCCGCCCAGGTTGAGGTATCCGGCCGCATTGGTCGAAACGCTCAGCTGCTGGCCCCGGGCTGCGACTGCTGAAAGAATCAGCATGGATAGTGTGAATATTTTTTTCATGGCTATTCCTCCACGACAACGACGGTTTTATAGGTTTCGAAGTCCCAGTTGCGCTTGAGCATGAAGCGGACGCGCTCGGTTCCCGCCTGCGCGGCGCGGAAGGTGCCGTAGGGGAGCTCCGGTTCCGCGTACAGCGTGAGAGTGAAGTTGGTCATGGCCCAGTAGAACTCGTTGGGATCGTGCAGGGTATCGCCGCTGGCGAAAACCACATAGCAATCAAAAGGAACCTCCGCTCCGGTGGGAACATAGATGGGATCGGGACCGCTGCAGCCGACGCCGACGTGTTCCGAAACCGCCGCCCGGACGGAATCCGTACGGCCCAGGTGAGAGGCCGTGACCCGGACAGCCCCGTAGGTGTCGCCATAGAGTCTGACGGTGTCCTGTCCCACGGCGCTGCCGGCAAACCAGGCTGCGGAGCCGCCGCTGACGCTCCATTGGGCTACATCCGTCACGTCCACCGTCCTGCGGTTGTTCTCAAAGAAGATGCTGGCGGTCAGCCGGGCGGTGTCGCCGGGCCACATCACGTTGCGGGTGTTGTGGATGGTCAGCACGGTGTCCCAGTTCATGACGGTGACGTCGCACCAGCTGCGCTTGGCCCCGTCCCAGCTTTCGGCCCAGAGCCTTCCGGTGGCGGAGTGACCCGGGATGGCGCCGCTGCGGATGCGGCACGTGCCGTCGCCGTTGTCCGTCACGCTCAGTCCGGCCTCGGCAAAACCTTCACCGGGAACAATCCGATAACCGAACGGCGAGGGGGCGCGGAACAGGCTGCGGACAACCTGTGCGTTCTGCAGCAGCGTATCTCGGGTGCGGTCGAAAGCGAGCGACCGGAAATCTTCCACCCCGCCGCGCTCCACCTTCCAGGAAGAGGCGACTACCGCATTGGTGTCGGTCAGCGCCAGGGTGAGCAGATAGGCGGTGTTGCGCCGGATGTCGAAGTTGCCGACATTGTCCTCGCCCAGGTAGAAGCGGTAGGTCAGGTCGTTGACCGTGTAGCCTTCATGCCGGTAGCGGGCGTGGACCTCGAGATAGGTGCAGCAATCCTCCATCCCGTCCAGGTTCTCCGGCGTCTTGGCCCAGGGATCGTCGTTGTCCTCCAGCAGGTCCCCCTGGCAGTTCTCGGGAACCAGCAGGCGGACGCTTCCGCCGGCCACGAGCAGCGACTGCTCCTCCTCCGTCAGGGCGTCTCCGTCGCAGATCTCCTGCGGCCGGGCCTTGGAGGCTTCCGCCCAGGGCTTGACCCGCCCCGCCACGTTGTGCACCTCCACGGAACTCAGTTCCAGAGAACCCTGCATCCGGCTCAGATCCAGGCTGAAAGCATAGCGCGCCAGCAGGCGGGAAAGGTGGATGTGCAGGGTGTAGCCATCTCCCTCTGCGCCAAAAAGGAGCGGCGCGGCGCCGGCCATCGGCAGCCCTTCGCCGAGCGACTCGCAGTCATCGGTGGCGACCGCCATCTCCAGGGCGTCGGCGAGGCGGCCCGGGGCGCTTTTGCGGCCCGCGTTGGCCAGTGCGAGCACCCGGTAGGTACGCCCTTCGATCAGGTTGTCAAAGCAGAGGTTGTCGAAGTCGGTGAAGTAGCCGGAACTGTGGATCAGCCCGGCGCTTTCATCGTAGATAAAGATGTTGAGGTTGTTCAGCCGGTTTTCATCGGCCTCGATCATTCCGCGGGTATGGCCCGATTCGTCGAGGATATCGACTCCGATCATCAGCGGAGCGGTGATCTCTCCTTCTGCGGGATTGACGGGGTTGTGGCAGGCCGGGGCGGCGAGGAGCGCCGGCAGCAGGGCAAGGGGGATAAGCGTTCGTTTCATAGGCGTTGTTTTGGTCGCAAAACTAGCGGCCCGAATCCGCCCTTGTAGCAGCTTATTTCACCGATTTGAACTATTAACCGAATGTCAAAAAATTCCCGGTTTTCCGCGCGGAGGCCGGTGATTTCACCCTGATAACGGTTCTTCCCAAACCGTTTTTCAAAAAGAAAAAACCGTTCCCGGAGAAGAGAGGGAGACTCCGTGAAAAGTTGGACATATCAAAAAAATATTATACCTTCGCAACTTAAAGTCCTGAAAAAACGGACCGATTAACTGGAGACGAAAACAATTTAAATAACAAAACTATGGAAGATATCACTGCAAAAGTCAAGGCTATCATCGTTGACAAACTGGGTGTGGACGAAAGCGAAGTCGTCGATACCGCTAGCTTCACCAATGATCTCGGCGCAGATTCGCTGGATACGGTCGAACTGATCATGGAGTTCGAGAAAGAATTCGATATCCAGATTCCTGAAGAAGTGGCAGAAAAAATCTCCACGGTCAAAGACGCAATCGACAACATCGCACAGGCTGTCAATAACAAATAATTTGTCGTGAAAAGAGTTGTAGTCACCGGTCTCGGGACGATCAACCCTCTTGGTAGCGACATCGCGTCTTATTTCAAGCATCTCGACGAGGGTGTCAGCGGAGCCAGTCTGATAGACCGCTTCGATGTCACCCTTTTTAAGACGAAGTTTGCTTGCCAGATAGAAGGGTACAATCCCGAGAACTTCGGCTTCGATCGCAAGGAAGCCCGCAAGAACGACCGTTTTGCGCAGTTTGCCGTCATCGCTGCCGATGAGGCCATCCGAGACGCAAAAATCAACATCGAGGAAGAAGACCCCTACCGGGTCGGCGTGATCGTCGGCTCCGGCATCGGCGGCGTGGATACCATCACCGCCGAGATGATGGAGTACAAGCCGGAATCCATTCCCCGCTTCAGCCCGATCTTTGTTCCGAAACTCATCACCAACATCGCGCCGGGCGTGATTGCCATCCGCCACGGTTTCCGCGGCCCGAACCACTCGGTTTCGTCCGCCTGCGCCACGGCTACCCACGCCATCGGCGTAGCGATGTCCTACATCCAGACCGGCCGGGCCGATATCATTCTCGCCGGTGGCTCCGAGGCGCCGATCACCATCCCGGGCGTCGGCGGATTCAACTCCGCCCAGGCCCTCTCCGCCCGTAACGACGACTACAAGACCGCTTCGCGTCCCTTCGATGCGACGCGCGACGGTTTCGTGATGGGCGAGGGCGCCGGTGTCGTGGTGCTCGAGGAGTATGAACACGCCAAAAAGCGCGGCGCCACCATCTATGCGGAGGTGGCCGGTTTCGGTTTTACGGACGACGCCCACCACATCACCGCTCCCGATCCGGAAGGAAAGGGTGCCGCCAAGGCCATGGAACTGGCCCTCAAGGATGCGGGGGTCACTCCGGCCGAGGTCGATTACATCAATGCGCACGGCACCTCCACCCACCTGGGCGACATCGCCGAGCTGGGCGCTATCAAACAGGTATTTGGCGATGACGCCTACAAGACCGTCATCAGCTCCACCAAGTCGATGACCGGCCACCTGCTGGGTGCCGCCGGTGCCATCGAAACCCTTGCCTGCATCCACGCGATGCGTGACGGCATCATTCCGCCGACGATCAACTTCAAGGAGGAAGATCCCGAGATCGACTACAAGCTGAACCTGTCGCTCGACGGGCCGCAGCACCGCACGGTCCGGGTCGCCCTCAACAACAGTTTCGGTTTCGGCGGCCAGAATGCCTGCATAGTTCTGAAACAAATCTAAGATACGATGAAGCGATTCATTCTTTCGGCGGCCCTGATATTCAGCGTTACAACGGGGTTTGCCTGCACCAATTTGATCGTGACCAAAGGGGCGACGACCGACGGCTCCGTGCTCGTGAGCGACGTGGCCGATTCCCACAACCGTTACGGTGTGCTCGATTTCAAGCTTGGCGGCCGGCATAAGCCGGGCACCATGCGCGAAATCTACCAGTGGGGCAGCGACTCCCGCGGCCCGTTCCGCTATTGCGGCGCGATCCCCGAGGCTCCCTACACCTACAATGTAATGAGCAACATGAACGAGTACCAGGTGACCATTGGCGAGACCACCTTCAACGGCCGCTACAAGGAGTTGCAGGACAGTACCGCCATCCTGGACTACGGTTCCATCATGAACATCTGCCTGCAGCGCAGCAAGACCGCCCGCGAGGCGATCCTCAATTTTGCAGCGCTGACCGACGCCTACGGCTACGACTCCACCGGCGAATCCCTCTCCGTGGCCGATGCCAACGAAGCATGGATCATGGAGGTGATGCCCCGCAAGCCCAAGTTCGACGCTAACGGAGTCAACACCAACAAGGGAATTGTCTATGTGGCGGTCCGCATTCCGGACGGCTACATCTGCGCGCATGCCAACTGTGCCCGCATCACCACCTTCCCGCTGAACGATCCGGAGAACTGCCTCTACTCCAAGGATGTCATCTCGATGGCCCGCGAACTGGGCTGGTACGAGGGTCCGGACGAGGAATTCAGTTTCACCGACGTCTATTGCCCCATCACGAGCTACTCGCTGCTGCGTTCCTGCGAACTCCGCGTCTGGAGCTTCTTCAACCGCTACGGCGACCTCGACATGAGCCAGTATATGGACTACGTGACGGGCGAAGATCCCACCCACCGCATGCCGCTCTATGTCAAGGCCAAGGAGAAAATCTCCGTGCAGATGCTCGCCGAGATGATGCGCGACCACTACGAGGGCACCCCGTTCGATATGCGCAAGGGGGTTGCCGCCGGTCCGCAGGAGACGCCCTACCGCTTCCGTGACAACGACTGGACGGTGGACGGCGTCAAGTACCGCAACGAGCGCGCGATCGCCATGCAGCAGGCCGGCTTCTGGTTCATCAGCCAGTGCCGCGGCTGGCTGCCGCGCGAGGTGGGCGGCGTCATCTGGTTCGCCGTGGACGATCCGGGCACCGCACCCCTGACGCCGGTCTATGCCAGCGCCCGTGCCATCTCCAACCACTATGCCTTTGGCAACGGTTCTCACGTGGAATACTCCCCCACCTCGATGTGGTGGATGTGCAACCGGATTGCGCAGTTTGCCTACCTGAACTACCGCAATGTGGGCAACGAGGTGCACGACGTGATCCGTGCGCACGAGGCCGAAATGGTGGAAAAAGTGGCCGCTGCCGACCAGGAGGCGCTCGCCCTGCTCGAGAAGTCCGACAAGAAGGCGGTCAAGTATATGACCCGGTTCTCGGTGGCGCAGCAGGATGCCCTCTTCGAGAAGTGGGAAAAGCTGGACAAGTACCTCCTCGTCAAGTATGTGGACGGCAACATCAAGAAGCAGAACCCCGACGGTTCCTTCGTCGTCTTCCCCCATGCCTACCAGGGCAAGGACCACTTCGTTCCCAAGTCGCCCGATGTTCCGGGCCTGAGCGAAGCCTACAAACGGGCGGTGGTCTCCGAGACGGGAGATTTCCTGAAAGACAAGAAAATGACGAAATAAGAAAGGCGGCCTGAGCCGCCTTTTCTTTTACTTAAGCACCGTGTAGGTCAGGTGCAGCACCGGATGCCGCGCCGCGGCGGTGCCGTTGATCTCGCACATCCAGTAGTTCTGGGAGTCCACATAATAATAGGTGGAACCGCTGGAGGATGAGGAGCCGTATCCGTAGGGATACCCGTAGCCATAGCCGTATCCGTAGCCGTACGGGTCGTATCCGCCGTAGCCGTAACCGTATCCGCCATAGCCGTAGCCGTACATGGAGGCGTAGTAGTTGGCGTAATTGTAGTAATCGCTGTAGTCGGTGGAGGACGAGCTGGTGGTGTACTCGATGGTCGGGATCATCCAGATGTCGTAGTTTTCATCCACCTCTTCCTTCTTTTCGCGGATGAGCGACTGGAGGTAGAGGGCTACGTCGGAACGGAAGAAGAAGAGCGACCGGTTGGCCTCGCCATGCTCGTAGGCGGTGGTGTACCGCTCGGAGATCGGCGAATAGACCGTGTAGGTCTCGCCGTGAAGCCGGCGGTGCGGATAGAGGTTAGTGGGCCACTTGTCGTAATCGTGGATGTTGCCGGTATATTCGAACGGGAACTCCAGGACGGCCCGCGACACCATCAGCGCATCGGGATCGATATCGTTGGCTGCCATCCAGTCGTCGATCCGCTGGCGCAGGACCTTGGCGTCGATATGCGGCTTGAGGCCGGTGAGACCCTCGTAGCGGATGAGGGCGGAAGCGTCGTCCGTCTCCGCGTAAACCTTGTCCTTCTCGATGCTCATCACGGCGTTGTAGGTGCCGAGGTTGAAGTTGACGGTGGTGTCGCGCCGGCGGCCGGAGCCGTTGATGGAGCTGTAAGTCAGGCTCACTTTGGAGGCGCTGGCGTCAAAGGTGTTGAGGCGGCCGCCCTCGGTGCCCTCCTCCACCGGGTCGGTGTGGAGATAGATGCCGTAGAACTTGGTGGCGAAGAGTTCCGTGCTGTCCAGCGTTTCGCGGTCCAGGTCAAACAGCGGCTTGGCGAAATCCTCCGTGAAGTGGATGACCAGCGTGTCACCGCCGGTATAGAGCATGATTCCCTTGCTGACCAGACCGGGCTTGCAGTCGGCCAGCGAAACGGAGTTGCTGTAAACGTAGGTCGAATCAAGCTCGATGTTCAGCTGGTGGACATAGATGTTCTGCGGAATGGAGGCCTGGTCCTTGTCGAGCACCTGGCAGCTTTTGGCCGTCAGGCTGATATACATATCCTTGAAGATCGGGTCCTCGCCCCAGATGATAGAGTCATTGGCCGGGGAGAGGGTCAGGGCGGTGCCTACGCTGACCGTGCCGTAGTCGGCGGTGGAGAGGGAACCGACGGCGACCGTGCTGCTGACGGTGGTCTGCAGGCTGTCCGCATATTTTTGACCCACAGGGAGATCGATATCTACCGTGTGGATGGAGATGTCCTGGTTGGCGGGGATATAGGAAGCCCCCAGCGTCGGATCGGTCGTGACGCAGGAGGCTGCGAAAAGTCCGAGGGCCGCAAGGGCCGCCGAAAAGAAGAGTCTATTTATTCTTGCCATTTGCAGAGAATACTTTGTCGTAGAACAGGTTGTACTGTTTGATGTATGCGGTGTCTTCCGCGCTGATCGGGCAGTAGGGCTGCACGGGGAGTTTGCGCTCCGCCACGGCGGCGGCCAGCTCCGGATTCAGCTCGGGTGTTCCGAGGATGATGCCGTCGGAATACTGGATAGCCAGTTTCGCAAGATTCATGCCGTTTGGCTTGCTGAAAGCGGCCAGGTCGGTCTTCTTGATGCCGGGCATCAGGATCTTGTCGGCCAGGTCGGCGGAAACGGGTTCGTCCAGGTATTCGTTGTAGAGCGAGAGCACCACCTTGGCCTCCTCGAAGATGGGGTCGTCCTTGTAGGCCTTCTTCAGGTAGAGCGGGAGAATGTGCGACATCCAGCCCTGGCAGTGGATGATGTCCGGTTTCCAGCGGAGTTTCTTGACCGTCTCCATGGCGCCGCGTGCAAAGAAGATGGCCCGCTCGCCGTTGTCCTCGAAGAATTTGCCCGCTGCGTCGCGGTAGGTGAATTTGCGCTGGAAGTAATCCTCGTTGTCGATGAAATAGACCTGCATCCGTGCCGCGGAAATCGAAGCCACCTTGATGATCAGCGAGTAGTCCAGGTTGCCGATCACGAGGTTCATGCCGGAGAGGCGGATCACCTCGTGCAGTTGGTTGCGGCGCTCGTTGATGCAGCCATAGCGCGGCATGAAGGAGCGGATTTCCCGCCCGCTTTCCTGCACGCCCTGCGGCAGATAGCGGCCCACGTGGGCGATATCCGACTCGGGCAGATACGGGTAAATTTCAGAATTGACGAAGAGGACGCGTTGTATTCCTTCCATAACGGGGCGGTTTAAGGCAAATTCAGCACAAAGATAAGAAATAATTTGATTACCTTTGCCCGAAATCGATCCGGATGGCACGCAAAGAGAGAAATATGGTCCGCAGGCGGCTGGTGCGCTCGTATGTGACGTCGGTCATCAGCATTTCGCTGGTGCTGACGCTGATGGGGGCGGCCACCCTTTTCTGGGCCAGTGCGGGCAGTGTTTCCCGCTACTTCAAGGAGCATGTGACCGTCTCGCTCATCCTGCCGATGGACGCCACCGACGAAGCGGCGCAGGCCCTGGTTGCAGAGCTTTCAGCGCGGGAGGAGATCAAGAGTGCGGAATACATCTCCCGGGAGAAGGGGGCTGAAGAACTCAAGACGATGCTGGGGGCGGATTTCCTCGACGTGTTCGAAGCCAATCCCGTGCCCGCTTCGGTTGACATCCACCTGGACGGCGATCAGGTCTCGCGCGATTCGCTCGCCCGGATGCGTGCCGCCTTCGAGGCCGATCCGCGCATCCGCGAGGTGGTCTATCAGGAGGGCCTGATCGAGGCGCTGAGCGCCAACCTGGGCCGCATCACCCTGGTACTCACGGCCGTGATTGCCCTGCTGCTGATCATCTCTTTTGCGCTGATCAACAACACGGTGCGGCTCAATATCTATGCCCGCCGCTTCACCATCCATACGATGCACCTGGTGGGGGCGCGCAACGCCTTCATCAGCCGGCCCTTCATCCGCCAGGCGCTGGTGCAGGGGGCGGTCTCGGGCGCGATTGCCGCGGGTATCCTGGGGCTGATCCTGCTCTATGTCAAGCGCTCCAGCGCCCTGCTCTACTCGCTCTTCAACCCCACGGTCATCGGCCTGACGCTGGGCGGCCTCGTGCTGGCGGGCATGCTGATCTGCGCCCTCTCGGCGGCCTTCGTGGTGAACCGCCTGGCATACACTTCCAAAGACGACCTTTATTATTAACAGATAACCATGAGCAAGTTTTCCCTTCCCGCAAAGAACGTCCGGCTGATTCTGGTCGGCCTGATCGTGATGGTGTCGGGGTATATCCTGATGATGGGCGGCGGTTCGTCCGACCCTGACGTTTTCAACGAGGCGATGTTCGATTTCCGCCGGCTGGTGGCCTCGCCGCTGCTGGTACTGCTGGGCATCGTCATCATCATCGTCTCCATTATGAAGCCGCGCGGCGGTAACGGGGAGGAGGGCAAATGAGCTGGTTTGAAGGACTGATCCTGGGCCTGGTCCAGGGGCTGACGGAGTTTCTTCCGGTCAGCAGCAGCGGTCACCTGGCCATCGGCAAAGCCCTTTTCGGCATTGAGACGGCCGACCTGAGTTTCGAGATTGCCGTCCACGCCGCCACCGTGCTGGCCACCATCGTGGTCTTCCGCAAGGAGATCTGGAGACTGCTGCAGGGGCTCTTTAAGTTCAAAATGAACGCCGAGACGCGCTATATTCTGCTGATTCTCATTTCGATGATTCCCGTCTTTGTGGTAGGGATGTTCTTCAAGGATTCCGTCGAGGCCCTCTTCGGCGAAGGGCTCGTCGTGGTGGGCTGCGCCCTGCTGGTCACCGCCCTGCTGCTCTTCCTGAGCGAAGCGCTCAAGCGGCGCAACGCCGAAGGCGGCCCGGTTACCTGGAAATCAGCGCTTTGGATGGGTCTGGCGCAGGCCGTCGCCGTGATTCCGGGTCTCTCCCGCAGCGGCTCGACCATCGCCACCGGCCTGCTCTGCGGCGTGAAGAAAGAGGAGGTCGCGCAGTTCTCCTTCCTGATGGTGCTCATTCCCATCCTCGGCGAGGCGTTCCTCGACCTGGTGGGCGGGGACGCCGCAACCAGTACGGTGGGCGCCCTGCCGCTGATCCTCGGCTTCCTGGCCGCTTTCGTCTCGGGACTCTTTGCCTGCCGGGTGATGATTGCCCTGGTCAAGAAGGCCAAGCTGAAATGGTTTGCGCTCTACTGCGTGGCGGCTGCGCTCTTCTGTCTGATTTACGGGATCTTGGCATAACCGATGGAGGCTCCGCAGGGACGATATTTCTTTGTCTCCGATGTCCATCTGGGCGCGGCCGGCGATGACGCCCGCCTGCGGGAGGCGCGTTTCCTGGACTTCCTGCGCACGCTGCCCGGCGACACAAAGGGACTCTTCCTGCTGGGCGACATCTTTGACTTCTGGGTGGAGTACCGCTATGTAGTCCCGCGCGGTTACGTTCGCGTGCTGGGCGAACTGGCTCGTCTGGCCGACGCGGGCGTGGAGATTCGCTTCTACTGCGGCAACCACGACTGGTGGCTGACCGATTACCTGCGCGACGAACTGAACATCCGGGTGGTCAAGACGCCCTATGAAATCGTGGAGCTGGGCGGGTTGAAACTTTGCCTCGGCCACGGCGACTGCGTGGGCAAGCGCCCGTTCCGCCAGCGGCTGCTGACCCATTTCTTCCACTCCCGCTTCTGGATTGCCATTCTCAAATCGCTCCATCCCTGGTTCGTCTTCCGCCTGGCGCGCCGCTGGTCGTCCGACAGCCGGCACCGCCATCCTTCCGGCTACCAGTTCCGCGGAAAAGAGGAACCGCTCTGGCAGTTCGCCGAGAAGATCGAGCGTCGCAAGAAGGTGGACGCCTGCATCTTCGGCCACATGCATACGCCGCTCGAGGCGTCGCTGCCCCGGGGCGGGAAACTCTATGTGCTGGGGGATTGGGGAGACGGCCCCAACTACCTGAACCTCTCGGGGATGTATATCTCCGGCCTGGGCCTTCCGAAGATCGAGATATAGAGGGCGTCGAACTCTCCGCGCTCCCAAATCTGCACCAGCTCCTCCACATCCTTGTCCTCGCCGAAACGGTCGTAGGGCTGCTTGAGGTTGCCGCCGAAGATGCGCGCAAATCCCTGCCAGGCCGCTGCGGAAGGAGCGTCGAGGTAGTTTTTCAGGATGACATAGGGCGTGAGGCCGGTCTGCCGGTCGATCAGGCGGATAATCATCAGTCCCTGGCTCAGCGTCAGCTTGCGGAAGATCGGGTCGAACTCCTTGAGCAGGTCCCGCTTGAGTTTGTCCAGGTATTTGTTCTGCTGCCGGCGCGTGTAGTGCTCCCGCACGAAGAGGCTGTCGGTATCGTTGATGGTCTTGGCGATGAAGAGGGCATAAGGGTAGGCCTTGCTGAAGTTGTGCACCCGCTTGTAGTACTTGCGCCACTGCTTCTTGGTCATCGTGGAGCGCGGGGATATGACAGCCGGCGGGATGTCGTCAATAAAGACGGTATCCTTGCCCTGCACCACGTACTGCATGATGTGGCCGCCCGGCTCCTGGGCCATCAGCGGGCAGGCGGACAGCAGCAGGAGCAGCATCGCGAGGATAGGGTATTTGCCGTTCTTCATGTTTTGACGGGCAAAATTAATAAGATTTTTTGCTTATATTTGCAGGTCTGCGTAAGGCAGGGTCCAGATTACAACCAACAATAATTATACCGTCATGATTGACTTCTCTACTTTCACCCCCTGGTCGCTCTTCTGTGACGCGGGTGTTATCTTCGGTCTGTTGCTGATCGGTAAGATCTGCCGGGCCAAAATCAAAGCCATCCAGTCCCTGTTCATTCCCCCGTCCCTGATCGCCGGCGTGCTGGCGCTCACCTTCGGTCCGAACGGCCTGGACTGGCTGCCGCTCTCGAACAACCTGGGCACCTATTCCGCCATCCTGATTGCCGTGGTCTTTGCGGCCCTTCCGCTCGCTTCCCCGGCCATGAAGATGAAGGAGATCGGCTCCAAGCTGGGCCCGATGTGGGCCTATTCCCAGTTCGGCATGTTCTTCCAGTGGGCAGCCCTCGGCATCCTGGGCATCCTGATTCTCACCCCGCTCTTCAAAGTGCCTGAATTCTTCGGCATCATGTGCCCGGTGGGCTTCTACGGCGGCCACGGTACGGCTGCCGCCATGGCATCCGAATTCGGTGCGGAATATGAGGAAGTGGCCCGCAGTCTGGGTATGACCACGGCTACGGTCGGTGTCATCCTGGGCGTGATTGTCGGCGTGGTGCTCATCAAGATCGCCACCCGGAAGCACCAGACCAGTTATGTGACCGACTTTGCGGAACTGCCGAACGAACTCCGTTCCGGTCTCGTTCCGGAAGAAAAGCGCGACGTCCTGGGCAAGGCGACGGTCTCCTCGATCTCGATCGACCACTTCGCCCTGCATCTGGGTCTGGTGATCTTCGCAGCCTACTGCGGCTACCTGCTGAGCGACGTTCTGCTCAAGGGTACGCTGAATATCAAGGGTGTTCCGGTATTCCTCACGGCTTACGTCGTCGGTATGATCTTCAAGCTGCTGCTCGACGCCACCAAGGCGAGCCGTTTCGTGGAACAGAAGACCATCAGCAACATCAGCGGCACGGCTACCGACCTGCTCGTGACCTGCGGCGTGGGTGCCATCAACCTCAAGGTGGTGACCGCCAATGCGCTGCCGCTCGTGGTCCTGCTGGCTCTCGGTGTCGCCGTCACCCTCTTCATGTGCTTCTACTTCGCACGCCGCCTCTACAGGAAAGACTGGTTCGAGAAGGCCATCTTCGCCTGGGGCTGGTGGACCGGTACGATGGCCATCGGCATCGCGCTGTTGCGCATCGTGGATCCGAAGAACGAAAGTCACGCCCTCGACAACTACGCCATGGCCTTCATGCCCTGCGCACCCATCGAGATCATCCTCATCTGGTCCGTTCCCGTTGCCTTCAAGGGCGGCTGGCTGCTCTGGCTCTGCGTGGGTTACCTGGTGCTCTCGCTCCTGATTCTCCTGCTGGCCAAGAAGCTGGGTTGGTGGATCCCCAAGTCTGAACTCAAAGCTGCCAAATAGTTCATAGCGATGAAAAATATCGTCACCTCATTCAGTGCCGCCGTCTGTCTGACGACGGCGCTGGTGTTCTTCGGAGGATGCAACTCCGAGAAAGCCCTCGCCCGCCGCGTGGACAGTCTGCACCGCAAGATGATCACCGTGGATACCCATACCGACACGGCCATCCAGTATCTTCGCGGCCATTCGTTCGACTCCCTGCAGGTCAACTTCGACAAGATGGCCGAGGGCGGTCTGGACGCCGTCTTTTTTGCCGTTTACCGCGGTCAGGGCAAGCGGGACGACAGTACGCTGGTAGCCCTTGCCAATTGGACGGAAGACAAGCTGGTGCGCTTCGGCCGCTTCGTGGACAGCGTTCCCGAGGCGGAGCGGGCCTGGCATCCGGCCGACGTCCGCCGCATCAAGAAGGAGGGGAAGGCCTGCGCCATCCTCGCCCTGGAGAACGGCTACATGGTGGGCCGCGACCTGGCGAACGTCGAGCGTTTCTACAACCTGGGCGCACGCTATATCACGCTGTCGCACAATAACAACAACGATATCTGCGATGCCGCCGTCCGCGAAGACAACCCCAAGAAGGGCTTCTCTTCGGAGCCGGAATGGCACGGCCTCTCGCCCTTCGGCCGTCAGGTAGTGGCCGAGATGAACCGCCTGGGGATGATTGTGGACATTTCCCACACCTCCGACGAGACGGTGGAGGATGTGCTCGAGATCAGTGCGGCGCCCATCATCGCCTCGCACTCGAGCGCCCGCGCGCTCTGCCCCCATCCGCGCAATCTGAGCGACGAACTGATCCGCAAGATTGCCGCCAAGGGCGGCGTCATCCAGGCGACCATCTACCACGGTTTTGTGGATAAGGGCGACGGTACGCCGCTGGATGTCAAGCTCTATTGCGACCACGTGGAACACATCCGCGACGTGGCCGGCGTCGAGCATGTGGGCTTCGGCTCCGATTTTGACGGCGGCGGCGGACTGGAAGGCATCAACTCTGCGGCTGAAGTGAAGAACGTCACCAGGGAACTGATGCGCCGCGGCTGGTCCGACCACGACATTGAACTCTTCTGGGGCGGCAATATTCTCCGCGTCTGGGAAGAGGTCGAAGCGGTCGCTGCCAAGCTTGCGTCGAATTAGTCGAAAACATACAAATCCCGGAGTTTTTAGACTCCGGTAATGAGTTGAAAATAGTCACGTTAGGTGGCTATTTTTTTTGTCGAAAATTGTGAAAAATTATTTGCGTTTCAGAATTATTGTGTATCTTTGCATCCCATATCTTATGCGGTGAAATAGCGCAAGATGTTGGGTAACAATTAATTAGAAGTTATTTTTAAGTTATAGAAAAATGTTACAACCTAAGAAAACCAAATTCAGAAGGCAGCAGAAAGGCCGTATGAAAGGTATCGCTCAGCGTGGAAACCAGCTGGCCTTCGGGTCCTTTGGCATCAAGACGCTGGAGAGCTGCTGGCTCACCGGTCAGCAGATCGAAGCTGCACGTCAGGCAGTCGTCCGTTATATGAAGCGTGAGGGTCAGATCTGGATCCGCATCTTCCCGGACAAGCCCTACACCAAGAAACCGGCCGAGGTCCGTATGGGTAAAGGTAAAGGTAACCCGGAGGGCTTCGTCGCTCCCGTTACGCCGGGCCGTATGCTGATCGAATGTGAAGGTGTTCCCTTGGCTGTCGCTAAGGAAGCGCTCCGTCTCGGCGCACAGAAGCTGCCCGTCATCACCAAGTTTGTGATCCGCAGGGACTATGTTGAATAATCAAACGAGAAGAAGGCTATGAAGACTCAAGAAATCCGTGAGATGGCCGTAGCAGACCTGCGCGAGCGCATCGAAACCGAAAAGCAGAACCTGAACCGGATGAAGATGAACCATGTCATCTCTCCGCTTGAGGATACCTCCAAGATCAAGAAGGCAAAGGCAGACATCGCCCGCATGATGACCGTCCTCGCTGAGAAAGAAAAACAGAACTAACACTACCTACGTCGTATGGAAAGAAATCTTCGTAAAGAAAGAATCGGTATCGTCGTCAGCGACAAGATGGACAAGACCATCGTGGTTGCCGTCAAGACCAAGGAGCGTCATCCCATCTACGGCAAGTTCGTCAACAAGACCACCAAGTTCGTCGCTGAAGATGCAGCGAACGAGTGCGGCGAAGGCGATACGGTCCGCATTATGGAAACCCGTCCCCTGAGCAAGACCAAGCGCTGGAGATTAGTAGAAATCGTAGAAAAAGCTAAATAACCATGATACAGCAAGAATCACGTTTAATGGTAGCAGACAACAGCGGTGCAAAGGAGGTCCTCTGCATCCGTGTGTTGGGCGGCACGCGCCGTCGCTACGCCGGCGTCGGCGACAAGATCGTCGTGGCCGTCAAGAGTGCCATTCCTGGTGGCAACACCAAGAAGGGTGCAGTTTCGAACGCAGTGGTCGTCCGCACCAAGAAGGAGATCCGCCGCGCCGATGGTTCCTATATCCGCTTTGATGACAACGCTTGCGTTCTCCTCACCAAGACGGACGAGGTCGTCGGTACCCGTATCTTCGGCCCGGTTGCCCGCGAGCTCCGCGAGAATTATATGAAAATTGTCTCACTGGCCCCTGAGGTACTTTAATTATAGGAGAAAGACACTATGAGTAAATTACACATCAAGAAGGGCGACATGGTCTTCATCAACGCCGGCAACGACAAGGGCAAGACCGGCCGCGTTCTCTCCGTTGATACGGAAAAGATGCGCGCCATCGTCGAAGGTGCCAACCTGGTGAGCAAACACACCAAACCCAATTCCAAGAACCCTCAGGGCGGTATCATCAAGCAGGAAGCCGGAATTCACGTTTCCAACCTGCAGGTCGTCGACCCCGTCAAGGGCGGCGCTACCAAGATCGGCCGTCGCATCGGCGAGAACGGCAAACTGGTCCGCTATGCTAAAAAATCAGGAGAGGAGATCAAGTAATGGCAAAGGAAAAGAAAGTAGAAGCGCCTCAGGGCCCTACCATGGAACAGATTAACTACGTTCCCGCTCTTCAGAAGAAATACAAAGAGGAAATCATCGCGAGCCTGACCAAGGAGTTCGGTTACAAGACCATCATGCAGGTTCCGAAGCTCGTCAAGATCGCCATCAACGAAGGCATCGGCAGCGCTACCCAGGACAAGAAGCTCGTTGAGATCGCTCAGCAGGAGCTCACCTCCATCACCGGTCAGAAAGCTGTCCAGACGGTTTCCCGCAAAGACATTTCCAACTTCAAACTCCGTAAGGGCATGCCCATCGGAGCCAAGGTTACCCTCCGCGGCGTGAAGATGTACGAGTTCCTCGAGCGTCTGATCGCTATCTCCCTCCCGCGTATCCGCGACTTCAAGGGTATCGCTGAGAACTTCGACGGCCGTGGCAACTACACCCTCGGTATCAAGGAGCAGATCATCTTCCCGGAGATCGACATCGACAAGATCACCAAGGTCATGGGTATGGAGATCACCTTCGTCACCACGGCGAAGACGGACGAAGAGGCGCACGCGCTGCTTCGCGAATTCGGTTTACCTTTCAAAAACATTAAGCGTAATTAAGGTATGGCAAAAGAATCAATGAAAGCGCGCGAAGTGAAACGCGCAGCCTTGTGTGCCAAATATGCTGAGAAGCGCAAAGCCCTCAAAGAGGCTGGCGACTGGGCAGCTCTCGACAAGCTCCCGAAGAACGCATCGCCTGTCCGCCTCCACAACCGTTGCTCCATCACCGGTCGTCCGAAGGGTTACATGCGTGCATTCGGCATCAGCCGTATTCAGTTCCGTGAGATGGCTTCCAAAGGCCTTCTCCCCGGCGTGAAGAAAGCATCCTGGTAATACACCTATAATAAATAATAAACATTCACATTGGATATCGGGCGCCGCAAAGGCGTCGAATCTAGAAAAAACGAAACAACAATGACTGATCCAATTGCAGATTATCTGACGAGAGTCCGTAATGCATATCTCGCAGGTCACAAGACCGTCGAGATTCCGGCATCGAAAATGAAAGTGGAGATCACCCGCATCCTCCACGAGAAGGGTTACATCCTGGCTTACAAGGTCATCGAAGGCACCCCTTTCAACACCATCAAGATCGCCCTCAAGTATCACCCTGAAACCAAGAAGGCAGCCATCAAGAAGATCGAGCGTGTCAGCAAACCCGGTTTGCGCCAGTACACCAACGTCGACAAGATGCCGCGCGTCCTCAACGGTCTGGGCATTGCCATCCTCTCGACATCGAAGGGTATCATCACCGACAAGGAAGCCCGCGAGCTCAACATCGGCGGTGAAGTTCTCTGCTATGTTTACTAATCGTCAATCAATAAAAAACGAACAATAATGTCACGAATTGGAAAATTACCTGTACACCTGCCCGCCGGCGTCACCGTCACGGTTGATAACGGCAATGTGGTAAAGGTTAAAGGCCCCCTCGGTGAACTTTCCCAGAAAGTCGATCCGGACATCACCGTGAAAGTCGAGGGAGATGTAGTTACGGTTACCCGTCCTACGGACCAGCCGCGCCACCGTTCCATGCACGGTCTCTACCGCGCCCTGATCAAGAACATGGTGGTCGGTGTTTCCGACGGTTACACCATCAAGCAGGAGCTTGTCGGTGTCGGTTACCGCGTAGAAGTTCAGGGACAGATCGTCATCCTGAGCCTCGGTTATTCCCACGATATCTATTTCGAACTCCCGAAGGAAGTCAAAGGCGAAGCTGAGCCGGTCAAGAAGGGTCAGAACCCGGTGCTCGTTCTCAAGAGCCATGACAAACAGCTCATCGGCACGGTCGCTGCCAAGATTCGCTCGCTCCGCAAGCCTGAACCGTACAAGGGTAAGGGTATCAAGTTTGTCGGTGAAGAACTTCGTCGCAAAGCAGGCAAGAGTGCCAGCGCTAAATAATAGGAGATAAAGTTATGGCATTGACAAAACAAGAAAGAAGACAAAGAGTTCACTACCGCATCCGCAAGGTGGTCAACGGTACCCCCGAGCGTCCGAGAATGGTGGTGTTCAGAAGCAATAAGCAGATCTACGTTCAGGTTGTGGACGATACGAAGGGCATCACCCTTTGCTCCGCTTCCTCCAACGACAAGGCACTCGTCGAGGCTTGCAAGGGCAAGACCGGTTGCGAGGCTGCTGCTATCGTCGGTAAGGCCATTGCTGAGCGCGCGCTCGCAGCCGGCATCACCACGATTTCCTTTGACCGTGGCGGTTATCTCTACCACGGCCGTGTTAAAAGTTTGGCAGACGGTGCCCGCGAGGGTGGCCTTAAATTCTAAAGTACTATGGCAGATATCAATGTAAAGAAAGTCAAAACGACCGATCTCGAACTGAAAGACCGGTTGGTCGCAGTCCAGAGAGTGACCAAAGTCACCAAGGGTGGACGGCACTTCTCCTTTGCGGCAATCGTCGTAGTCGGAGATGAAAAAGGCGTCGTGGGTTACGGCCTCGGCAAAGCCAACGAAGTTACCACCGCGATATCCAAGGGTATCGAGGATGCTAAGAAGAACCTCGTGAAGGTTCCCCTCAGCAAGACCACCATTCCGCACGAGCAGGAAGCCAAATTCGGCGGCGCCCGTGTTTTCATGAAACCTGCGGCTCCCGGTACCGGTGTGAAGGCCGGTGGTGCAATGCGCGCCGTCTTCGAGTCGGTGGGCATCAGCGATGTCCTGGCAAAGTCCAAAGGTTCGTCCAACCCTCACAACCTTGTGAAGGCTACTGTCGCAGCACTTGCAGAAATGCGTGACGCATACACGGTTGCAGGTCTCCGCGGCATTCCGATGAGCAGGGTTTTTAACGGATAAGGAGATTACGATTATGGCAAAAGTCAAAATTACGCAGATCAAGAGCCGCAGCGGCGCTACCAAGCGTCAGATCGCTAACCTGGTCTCCCTGGGTCTCCACCGGGTACACCAGACCGTCGAGGTCGAGGTGACCCCCGTTACCAAAGGTATGATTGAAAAAGTTCTTCACCTGGTTACGGTTGAAGAGGTTAAGTAAAGGAGGACAACAACATGAAACTTCATACGCTCGCCCCTGCAAAGGGCGCAACCAAAAGCGAGAAACGAATCGGCCGCGGCCCGGGTTCGGGTCACGGTAAGACTGCTACCCGTGGTAGCAACGGTGCAAAATCCCGTTCCGGTTATTCCCGCAAGATCGGTTTCGAAGGCGGTCAGATGCCTATCCAGCGCCGTCTCCCGAAATTCGGTTTCAAGAACCCCAACCGGGTGGAATACAAAGCCGTCAACCTTTCCGCTCTCCAGGCTGTCAGCGACAAGTACAATGTCACTGTCATTGACCCGGACGTGCTGATCAACGCAGGTCTCGCTTCCAAGAACGACCTGGTCAAGATCCTTGCAAAGGGTGAACTGACCGCGAAACTGGAAGTCAAGGCTGACGCTTTCAGCGCTGCAGCTATCGCCAAGATCGAGGAGAAGGGTGGCACTGCAACCAAACTCTAACCGATTCCTATGAAACGCTTTTTCCAAACAATCGCCAATATCTTCAAGATTGAAGAGCTCCGCAAGAGGATCATCTATACCTTCCTGCTGATCGTCGTCTACCGTCTGGGTAGCTACGTCGTACTTCCGGGTATCGATGCCTCCCAGCTAGCCGCTCTCCAGAGCAAGGCTTCGACGGGCCTCGTAGGTCTGTTGGACATGTTCTCCGGCGGTGCGTTCGGTAATGCTTCAATCTTCGCACTCGGCGTTATGCCTTACATCTCCGCCTCCATCGTCATCCAGCTTCTGGGTGTGATGTTCCCCTTCTTCCAGCGCCTCCAGCGCGAGGGTGAGAGCGGCAGACGTAAGATGAATCAATATACGCGCTACCTGACGATCGTGATCCTGCTCATCCAGGGCCCGGCTTACATGGCCAGCCTGCACACGACCCTCCCTCCGGAGGCATTCGTTACCACGATGAGCGCCGGCTGGTATGGCTTTGTGGCCACACTGATCCTGATCGGAGGTACGATGTTCGTTATGTGGTTGGGTGAAAGAATTACAGACCGCGGCATTGGTAATGGTATTTCCCTGATCATTATGATCGGTATCATCGCCCGTCTCCCGATGGCGCTGAAGCTCGAACTCACGGAAAAGTTCAACCAGACGAACGGTGGCTTCCTGATGCTCATCGTTGAACTGATCGTGCTCTTCTTCGTGTTCGTGGCTACCATCGCCCTCGTGCAGGCCGTGCGCAAGATACCGGTACAGTATGCCAAGAGAATTGTCGGCAACAAGCAGTACGGCGGTGTCCGCCAGTACATTCCGTTGAAGATCAACGCAGCCGGCGTCATGCCGATCATCTTCGCGCAGGCGCTCATGCTCTTCCCGATCATCTTCGGCCGCTTCAACGCCACCAAGGGTCTGGCAGCTACTTTCAACAATACCACCGGATTCTGGTATAACTTCGTCTTCGCCATCCTGGTCATCCTGTTCACGTACTTCTACACCGCTATTACCGTGAACCCGACCAACATGGCAGAAGAAATGAAGAAGAACGGCGGCTTCATTCCGGGATGCAAACCGGGCAAGAAGACGGCCGATTATATCGATTCCATCATGTCGCGCATCACGCTTCCGGGGTCAATATTCCTGGCCATCGTGGCGATCCTGCCGGCATTCGCAAGGTTGCTGGGCGTAAACAACCAGTTTGCAAGCTTCTACGGCGGCACTTCGCTGCTGATCCTCGTGGGAGTCATCCTGGATACGATGCAGCACATTGAGAGTCATTTATTGATGCGTCACTACGACGGTCTGATGAAGACGGGACGTCTCAAGGGCCGTTCGGGGATGTAATCTTGAAGGAGTCAGACAATGATCAAGATCAAAACCGAAGATGAAATCGCTCTGTTGCGCGAGAACGCTCTGATGGTGTCCAAGACACTGGCGGAGGTCGGACGCAACATCGCTCCCGGTATCACTACCATGGAGCTCGACCGGATTGCGGACAAATACATCCGCTCTCTGGGCGCCGAGCCGGGATTCTTGGGTTATGACGGATATCCTTATACTTTGTGCATTTCGGTCAACGATACGGTCGTCCACGGTTTCCCTTCGGAGTACAAGCTGAAGGAAGGGGACATCGTATCGGTTGACTGCGGCACGAAGTACCGCGGATTCTACGGCGATTCCGCCTATACCTTTCCCGTCGGCAAAATCAGCGACGAGGACCGCGCCCTGCTCGAAGCCACCAAGATGTCCCTCTACAAGGGCATCGGCAAGGCGGTGGCGGGCCAGCGGACCGGGGATATCGGCGAAGCCGTTCAGAGCTATGTGGAAGCCCTCGGCTTCTCGGTCGTCCGCGAGATGGTGGGCCACGGCATCGGGCACAACATGCACGAGAGCCCGGAGGTCCCGAACTATGGCCGCCAGGGCCATGGGGTCAAGCTCCGCGAAGGCATGGTCATCTGCATCGAGCCGATGATCAACGCCGGACGGAAAGAGATCTATCTCGACGACAACGGCTGGGGCATCCGCACGGTGGACGGCAAAAAGTCCGCTCATTTCGAGCTGACCGTGGCCATCCGCCATCAGGCTCCCGAAGTCTTGTCAACGTTTGATTTCATCGAAAAGAACCAATAGTCAATACAGTATGCCTAAACAGTCATTCATCGAAAAAGAAGGAACCATCGTCGAAGCCCTCTCCAACGCCATGTTTCGCGTAGAGCTCGACAACGGTGTCACCATTATCGCACACATCTCCGGCAAGATGCGCATGCATTACATCCGGATCCTGCCCGGCGACAAGGTGCGGGTCGAAATGTCTCCGTACGACTTGACTAAAGGTCGCATTTCTTTCAGATACAAATAATAAAACAATAACCATGAAAGTTAAAACATCCATTAAAAAGCGTAGTGAGGATTGCAAAATCGTGAAGCGCAAAGGCCGCTTGTATGTCATCTGCAAGAAGAATCCGAAATTCAAAATGCGCCAAGGTTGATTTTTTAATTTTGTAAACATTAAAAGTAAAAAATAGATTATGGCACGTATAGCCGGTGTTGATTTACCCAACAACAAGCGTGGAGAAGTAGGTCTGACCTACATCTTCGGAATCGGTCGCAGCTCCGCGAAAAAGATCCTTACCGAACTGAACATCGATGTCAATACCAAAGTGAAGGATTGGACCGATGATCAGATCACTGCAATCCGCAGCAAGATTGCAAACGAATACAAGATTGAAGGTGAACTTCGTTCCACCGTTCAACTGAACATCAAGCGACTGATGGATATCGGCTGCTACCGCGGCATCCGTCACCGTCTCGGCCTGCCCGTCCGTGGCCAGAGCACCAAGAACAACGCCCGTACCCGTAAAGGCAAGAAGAAGACGGTCGCTAACAAGAAGAAAGCAACTAAATAAGGGTTAGATTATGGCAAAGAAAACTACAACAAGCAAAAAGAGGGTTGTCAAGGTTGACGCTTATGGTCAGGCCCATATTTCGTCGACTTTCAACAACGTTATCGTCACGCTGACCAACAGCGAGGGACAGGTCATCAGCTGGTCTTCCGCCGGCAAGATGGGCTTCCGCGGTTCCAAGAAGAACACGCCCTACGCTGCACAGGTCGCCGCACAGGATTGCGCAAAGGTCGCCTATGACCTCGGTCTGCGCAAGATCAAAGCGTATGTCAAAGGTCCCGGCCAGGGCCGCGAATCCGCCATCCGCGCACTGCACGGAGCCGGTATCGAGGTCACCGAGATCGTCGACGTCACGCCGCTTCCGCACAATGGCTGCCGCCCCAAAGGCCGCCGCAGAGTCTAATTATTCGTAACATTTAAAGTCTTAACAATATGGCAAGATACACAGGTCCTAAGACCAAAATCGCCCGCAAGTTCGGCGAGCCTATCTATGGTGCGGATAAGTATTTTGAGAAGAAGAACTACCCTCCGGGACAGCACGGCCTCGCCAAGAAGCGCAAGAAGACTTCCGAGTACGGTGTTCAGCTTGCTGAGAAGCAGAAAGTGAAATACATGTACGGCGTTCTCGAGCGTCAGTTCCGCAGATTCTACGCTGAGGCGAACCGCATGAAGGGTCGTACCGGTGAGAACCTCATCCTCCTGCTCGAGTCCCGTATCGACAACATCGTTTTCCGTCTGGGCATCGCCCCGAGCCGCGCAGCTGCACGCCAGCTGGTTTCGCACTGCCACATCACCCTCAACGGTGAAGTGTGCAACGTGCCCTCCGCGATCGTGAAGCCCGGTGATACGGTTGCAGTCCGCGAGCGCTCCAAGAGCCTTGAAGTAATTCAGGACAGCCTGTCCCGCAGCGCGGGCAAGTACTCCTGGTTGGAATGGGATGCCGCTAAGTGCGAAGGCAAGTTCGCCAACATGCCGGTCCGCGCAGAGATCCCCGAGACCATCAACGAACAGCTGATCGTCGAGTTGTACTCCAAGTAATCGCTAAACTGAATCGATATGGCAATTTTAGCATTTCAGAAACCGGAAAAGGTAATCATGCTCGATTCCACCGATACCTTCGGCCGTTTCGAATTCCGCCCGTTGGAGCCGGGATACGGTACGACCATCGGTAACGCGATGCGACGCATCTTACTCTCTTCTTTGGAAGGTTTCGCCATCACTTCGATCAAGATCGACGGTGTCCGCCACGAGTTCGACACCATTCCCGGCGTGATCGAGAGCGTTGTTGACATCATCCTCAACCTGAAGCAGATCCGCTTCAAGAGAATGATCGAGGATGCCGACAGCGAGGTGGCAACCGTGACTGTCGGTGGCAAGCAAGAGTTCAAGGCCGGCGATCTCGCAAAGAGCCTCTCCAATTTCTCTGTCCTCAATCCCGAGCTGCACATCTGCTCGATGGAACCCAGTGTGGAAATCCGCATGGACTTCCGCATCGGCAAGGGCCGTGGTTACGTGCCCGCTGAGGAGAACAAAGTGGAAAACGCACCGGTTGACACCATCGCGATCGACTCCATCTACACGCCGATCAAGAACGTGAACTACAAGGTGGAAGACTACCGTGTGGAGCAGAAGACCGACTACGACAAGCTGATCTTTGAGATCACCACCGACGGCTCCATCAGCCCGGCGGATGCCCTCAAGGAGGCTGCCCGTATCCTGATCTACCACTTCATGCTGTTCTCCGACGAGAAGATCACCCTCGAGAACACCGCAGAGGCTGAGAGCAACGAGATCACCGAGGAAGACCTCCGGATGCGTCATCTGCTGCTCACCAAGCTCTCCGATATGGAGCTCTCCGTCCGCGCACTCAACTGCCTCAAGGCAGCCAACATCGAAACTTTTGCCGACCTGGTTTCCCACCAGCGCAGCGAACTGATGAAGTTCCGCAACTTCGGCAAGAAGTCGCTCAGCGAAATCGATGCGCTCGTGGACCGTCTGAAACTCTCCTTCGGCATGGACATCAGCAAGTATAACATCGAATCCAAAGAACAACAGTAATTATGAGACACAATAAAGCAATCAACCACCTTGGTCGCAAGAGCGGTCACCGCAAGGCGATGCTCGCCAACATGGCATGCTCGCTGATCCTGAACAAGCGCATCGAAACCACCGTCGAAAAGGCGAAGGCCCTGAAGATGTATGTCGAGCCGCTCATCACCAAGTCCAAAGAAGATACGACCCACTCCCGTCGCGTCGTCTTCAGCTACCTCAAGCAGAAAGAGGCTGTCTCCGAGCTGTTCCGTGTCGTCGCTCCGAAGATCGCAGACCGTCCGGGCGGATACACCCGTATCCTCAAGACCGGTTTCCGCGTGGGTGACGCCGCTGACATGGCCCTGATGGAGCTTGTCGATTTCAACGAGATCGCTACCGCTCCGAAGGAAGCTCCCAAGAAGGCCGCTACCCGCCGCAGTGGCGCGAAGAAGGCCGCAGAGGCTCCCGCAGCAGAAGCACCTGCTGCTGAGGCACCCGCTGCAGATGCAGCTCCCGCCAAGAAGCCCGCTGCCAAGAAGGCTGCTCCGGCTAAGAAAGCTGCTCCCAAGGCAGCTCCGAAGAGCACCGGCAAGGCAACGGCCAAGGCTGCTCCCGTCAAGAAGGTCGCAGCTCCGCGCAAGGCCGGCGGCAAGTAGTCGTCTTTCCCTTACGGACAACAGGCCGGACCCCTCGGGGCCCGGCCTGCTTGTTTACAGGATGGCTTTGAAGCGGTCGCAGATGATTTCAACGGCTTCGGGGGCGGGGTGGGTATGGTTGGCGGCCCACCAGCGCCAGCCTCGGAGTTCGTCCGTCATGATCTCGTAGGAAGGGAAGTATTCGACGTTGGGAAACCGTTCCGCCAGCGTGTCGGCGGCGAGAATGAGCGTAGATTTGCTGACCTGGTTGCCGTGGAGGCCGTCGGCCAGGTGGCGTACAGGACTGACGGTCAGGATCCAGCGCTTGTCAGCGTGACGGGCGATGACCGGGGCGAGCAGCGCGACGGTTTCCTCGACGGAGAGCCGCTCGCGGACAAACTCCCGGGCGGGAACCTTGTGGCAGTTGGAGACGATCAGATTTCGTTCGATATGGCGGAAGATCCAGGCGGTGCCCAGCGTAAGAACGACGGTATGCGCTGCATCGAAAGCGTCGGCACCGGCCTTCAGGGCGGCATTGGCGTTCTCCAGAAAGGCCTCGAGCGACGGCCGGCGGAAACTTCCGTGATGGTGAAAAGAGCAGTACTGGCCTTCGCGCGGAATAACGTCCGCTGCCGTGAACGGCTCGCGGCTCTCCAACCGCTCCAGCGAGCCGGCGATGGAAGCAGGATTGAAGAGAATCCCGAAGGGGTTTAGCGTGACGTCGTAGCCCTCCTCCTGAAGGCGTTGTCCCACTTCGGTGGAGAAGCAGGAGCCCATCATCAGGATCGGTGTGGTCTTATCGGGCATTGTCCTTGATTTTTGAGAGTCCGGCGCGGGTCAGGGAGGAGGTGCCGAAGGCCTCGTCAAAGGCCGCTTCGTCCAGATGATTCCAGTCGTCGGCGGTCATCCGCGCCAGTTGTTCGTGGTGGGAACGGAATTCCGGCCAGGGCTCGATGTCCCGGTTCCAGGGACATGCCTCCAGGCACCGGTCGCAGCCGAAGAGGCTCCCTTCGCGGTTCAAATCCCGGGGCAGGGCGTCGTGCGACTCCACCGTATGGTAGGAGACGCATTTGCGGGCATCCACCCTGCGGTTCTCCAACGCCCCGGTCGGGCAGGCCTTTTCGCAGCGTCCGCAGTCGCCGCAGGAGCTCACCTTCAAGGGCGGATGGGGAATGAATATCTCCGCAGGAAGGTTGCAGACGATGGCCCCGATCAGCGTCCGCAGGCCGTATTCCGGCGAGATCAGGAAGCCGTTGCGCCCGATCAAGCCGAGGCCGGCGCGGGCGGCCCAGGCGCGCTCCGCCAGGGGCGCGCTGTCCGTGAACGGACGCCCGCTGAAGGCGGGCAGCCCCCGCGCCGCCGCCTCGTCCGCGAGGTGGGCCATGACGGCGTAGAGGCGGTCCTTGATCACTTTGTGGTAGTCGTCACCCTGGGCAAAGCCGCAGATGCGGCTGCCGTCGGGCGCCTGGCTTCCCGGGCCGTAGGGGGCCAGAAAACAGAGCACGGACTGTGCGCCCGGGACAAGTTTTGCCGGGTCTTCGCGCTTGTCCAGGTTGCGTTCCAGATAGGTCATTCCGGCCTGGCAGCCGTCGGCGAGATATTTCTCGAAAAACGTACAATAATCCCCCAGACTTGCTATCTTTGCGGCGCCGGAATCGACGAATCCGTTTTCGCGGCCGATCCGGCGGATATCAATCAAGGAATTAGTCATTTTTAGCCTTTTATGAAACGCATACTGGTAGTCGGAGCGGGCGGACAGATCGGTACCGAACTGGTGCCGCACCTCCAGAAATTGTACGGTAAAGATAATGTAATCAGCGCAGACCTCAAAGACGAGCAGGTAGAAAAGATGCGTGCCTTCGGCGTGGCCGAGAAACTCGATGCCACGGACGCCCAGGGCTTCGCCGCCGCCGTCAAGAAGTACAAGGTAGACGCCATCTTCAACCTCGTGGCCCTGCTGAGCGCTACGGGAGAAAAGATGCCGCAGGTGGCCTGGAACATCAACATCGGCGCCCTGCTCAACTCGCTGAACATTGCCAAGGAGTTCGGCTGCTCGGTCTTCACCCCGAGTTCGATCGGCGCCTTCGGCACCAGCACGCCGCACGACATGACCCCGCAGGACACCATCATGCGTCCGAATACCATCTACGGCGTCTGCAAGGTCACCGGTGAACTGCTGAGCGACTACTACTTCACCCGTTTTGGCGTGGATACCCGCAGCGTGCGTTTCCCGGGCATCATCTCCAACGGCGCCCTCCCCGGCGGCGGCACCACCGACTATGCCGTTGAGGTCTTCTATGAGATCATCAAGCCGGGCCACCACTACACCTGCGAGGTGCCCCACGACAGCTACATGGACATGATGTACATGCCCGACGCCCTCAAGGCCGTGACCGACCTGATGGAAGCCGATCCCGCCAAGTTGAAACACCGCAACAGCTTCAACATCGCGTCGATGAGCTTCACGCCGGAAATCCTCTTCGAGGCCATCAAGAAACGCATCCCCGACGCTACGTTCGACTACAACGTCGATCCCATCAAGGCTGCCATCGCAGACAGCTGGCCCAATCAGATGGACGACAGTTGCGCCCGCGAAGAGTGGGGCTGGAAACCCGTCTGGGATATGGAGGCCGTTATCGACGACATGCTCGCCGCCTGCCGCCGCAAAGCAGGGCTGTAGGAGAAAGCGTGACACAAAAAAGGGGCGGCCCGGCGGGTCGCCCTCTTTTTTGTGTGAATACCGTTTACAGGCTCTCGAAGACCTCGCGGATGATGCCGATGCCTTCGCGGAGTTCCGCCTCGGTGATGACGAGCGGCGGGGCGAACCGGATGATATGGCGGTGGGTCGGCTTGGCGAGCAGACCTTTTTCGGCCATCTTCAGGCAGATGTCCCAGGCTTCGATGCCGTCCTGCGGTTCGGTGATGACGGCGTTCAACAGACCCTTGCCGCGCACCGACTTGATGAAGCGGGAATGGATCTTCGCCACCTCGCTGCGGAAGATTTCGCCCAGGCGGGCGGCGTTCTCCGTGAGGTGTTCGTCGCGGATCACCTCGAGGGCGGCGACGGCGACTTTGGCCGCCAGCGGGAATCCGCCGAAGGTGGAACCGTGTTCACCCGGCAGGATGGTCAGCATGATCTCGTCGTCTGCCAGCACGGCGGAGACGGGAAGCACACCGCCCGAGAGGGCCTTGCCGATGGTGATCATATCCGGACGGACGCCTTCATGATCGCAGGCGAACATCTTGCCCGTACGGCCGATACCGGTCTGGACCTCGTCGGCCACAAAGAGCACGTTGTGCTGGTGGCAGAGGTCGTAGCATTTCTTGATATAGCCGTCGGACGGTACATAGACGCCGGCTTCGCCCTGGATGGGCTCCACGAGCATCGCGCAGACGCGGTCGCCCTTCTCGTCAAGCACCTTGGCCAGCGCTTCCGTGTCGTTGTAGGGAATCTGGATGAAGCCCGGCGTGAACGGACCATACTGGCCATAGCTGTCCGGGTCGGAAGACATCGTGACGATGGTGATGGTGCGGCCGTGGAAGTTGCCGTTGCAGACCACGATCAGCGCCTCGTTCTCGGGAATGCCCTTGACCTTGTAGCCCCAGCGGCGAGCCAGCTTGAGGGCGGTCTCGACAGCCTCTGCGCCCGAGTTCATGGGGAGGAGTTTGTCGTAGCCGAAGAATTCGGTGGCGAACTTCTCGTACGGGCCGAGGCAGTCGTTGTAGAAGGCGCGCGAGGTAAGGCAGAGTTCCTGGGCCTGGTCGCAGAGCGCCTTCACGATCTTGGGGTGGCAATGTCCCTGGTTGACCGCCGAATAGGCGGAGAGGAAGTCAAAATAGCGTTTGCCGTCCACATCCCAGACGAAGGGACCTTTGCCCTTGGCCAGCACGACCGGCAGGGGATGGTAGTTGTGTGCACCGTAACGATCTTCCAGATCGATATACTTTTGAGCGTTAGGAGTAATATTCATAGTTGATATATCGAATTGATTTATAATTTTTTCAAAAGTACGCAGATTTCGTTAAATAACAAAACTTTAGTTCGGCGCCCAGGTCGGAGAGAGCACGGCGCCGGTCGCGTCGTCCAGGAAGGTGACCTTGATGGGCGTTTTTCCCTGGTAGCCGCTCTGGAGGAACCGCAGGTTGGTTCTGGCCAGCCAGGCGGCAGAGGCCTCGGTGGTGCGGATGGTAAGTTCCCCGGGGATCGAGGCGGTGCGGAATCCGGCCGCATCGCTGCCCACGGCAAAGATGTTCGAGGGCATGCTGAGCTCCGCCGGCCGCCGGAAGCCGTCGCAGACATTGAGTTCAGTAAGATTCGGGTCGCCCTGGAACATATAGGTCACCGTGGCGGTGCTGCGGTTGATATTCATCCCCCGGATGGAAATCTTCCGGATGGAAGCCATCTTGTAGAACATATAGCTCATCAGTTCCCCGCTGTCGGTATTGAAATGGTCCAGGTTGAGTTCTTCGAGCGATTCGCACATGTTGAACATGCTCCGGAAGGTCTGGACCCGGGCGGTGTTGAACGACGAGAGATCCACCTTCTTCAGCTTCCGGCAGCTGCGGAACATGTTGTCCATCGTGACGGCGTTGGAGGTGTCGAATCCGCTCAGGTCGAGTTCCTCCACCGTCTCGCAGAAGTAGAACATGCGGTAGAAAATGGTGGCGTTGGGGGTCCGCATCGCGCTCAGGTCCACTCTCAGGAGGGGCGCCTGGCTGCCGGTGTAGGCGAACATACAGCCCAGATCCTCGGCGGGCGTGGTGTCCACCGACTTGAAGTTTACAATCTCCTCCAGCAGGTGGAGATAGCCGAACATGTAGGCGCACACCTTGCCGGTGCGGAAGCTGCCGGCGGGGGTGGAGACGGTGACGGTGCTGTCCGCCGGGCTCCAGTTCAGGTAGATGGGCCACGGGGAGTCGTAGGAATCCACCCGGAGGCCCTCCGTCACCCGGCTGCCGGTCTCGAAGACGACCCGTTTGATGGCGGTATCGACTTCGGTGACCTTGCGTTTGGTGCCGCTGAGGCTCTTGAGCTGGTAGTTGATATCGGGGCCGGGCCGCAGGATGGCCGGTTCGTATTGATTTGTCTCGAAATCGCCGGCCACGAGCGAAATCTCGCAGACCGTGCTGCGGTCCACCCGGTAGGAAGCCCCGTCCTGAAGACGGATCTGCTGGCTCCGGCCGTCCGGCGTGTAGAGCGTGATGGAGAGCCCCGTATAGGTATTGGCCGGCACGCTGATGTAGAAGGAGACCGCCTCGGTGCCGATTGCCGCACCGCCGCAGTCGAGCCGCACCCCTTCGTCGCCCGGAACGACGGCAGCCTCCCCGTTCAGGTAGAACGGTCCGCTGAGTCCCTGGTCCGCCTGGAGCACGATCCGATCCAGCCGGATTCCCGGGAGCGGCGTCGCCACGTCGAGGCGGATCATTCCGCAGAGGTTGCGGAAGTTGAAATCGAGCGAGCGGGCGGTGGCATACATCGGCGTCTCTACGATGCTGCCGGGGGTGTAAGTCTGGACGGCGGGCAGGGAGCCTTCGGCGAGCGAAGCCGGATACCAGGCCGTGTAGGGTCCGGTGCCGGGATTTGCGCCGCCTTCCGGAGAGAATGCGGAGGCGGAAGAGCCGCCCTGATCGGCGGTATAGTAAGCGGTGGCCGTGCCGGAGACGGCAATCCGGTCGCCGGCCATCCAGAGCACCTTATACCCGTCTTCTTCTGGCGAAAGCTGGGTGCGGGTCATCGATTCGATGGAGGCGGTGACCTTGCCGCCCGCCGTACCGGATGTGGAATCGGAAGCGCAGGCGGAGAGCAGGAGTGCCGGGAGGATCAGAAAGAAAAATCGTTTGTTCATCGCTGTATCCTCCATTAATAATCCCAGGAAACGCTGACCGTATAAGGCGCCCCGTTCAGGATGCCCGTGTCGGAATAGATGGTGCCGTAGGGCCCGTGGTTATCGACGACCGTCGGAACCGATTCGCACTGGACGCCGACATACCAGGTGCCGGCCTCCAGCGTGGGGAAGTAGATCTCTTTCCAGGCCTCGGTATTCTCCAGGCTGTACTGGGCGTCTTCTTTGAAGGCGAAAGTCTCTTTGGCCAGGCGCAGGCTGAGGGTATAACCTTCCAGCGAAACGCACCGCACGCGGACATTCCGGGCTCCTTCGGGAAGCGCGAATACGAAGTGGTGGCACTGCCGGTCGCCGATACGGGTGTAGGCCGGTTTCTGGTCCTGCGTGGTGCAGGTCATCCGGCGGACCTCGCCGTTGTGCAGGATTCCCTTGACCTTGGCAATGCCCACGCCGTCAAAGCAATAACGCACCATGGCGGCCATCAGCAGCAGGTTTTCGCCGGAGGGAATCTGTTCGGGGTGCGAGCCGCAGGGGATGACGCGCCCGGTCCACTTGTTCTGTTTCCAGGCGATGATGGCCGGATGGCCGTGCATCTTGGTGGAGTCGGGCATATCGAACCGGGTGAGCACCTCCGTGCCCGGAACGGCGGCGTAGTTGATGAAGCAGGGGCCGTTGTGGTGGCGGACCGAATCGATATAGAAGTCGCCGCCGAAGTCGTAATACTTCAGCAGCGGACTGTCTTCCGGCAGGACATGGCCGGGATAGATCTGCAGCGTGGAGAGCGAGGTGCAGTGTCCGGGCCAGATTCCCATGTAGTTGCCCGAAGAAGCCGTGTTGATGGAGGTACCCCGCGAGGCGACATAGGCACCCGCGCAGGAGCCGAGGTAGGAGCCGCCGGCAGCCACAAAGGCGCGGAAACGGTCGCGGCCGTCAGATCCCAGCGAGAAACCGTGGTCGCTCGAACCGCCGCCCCGCACATAGACCATCCGGAAGCGCGGTTCGCCGTCCGGATAGAGCAGGCGGCCGTTGGTGTCGTCGTCCGACCCCACGAAGGCCGCCGTCTGGGCCGCGTAATCCGCCGGCTTGGGATTGCTGCGCGCCGCCATCAGGTGCTCGATCGAGAGGCCCAGGAAGTCGGACACGGGCAACGTGTCGTTGGTCGTGAGGTACATGCCGCTGTTGAGGTAGAGATCTTTATAGAAGGCCTTGTTGAGCACGTCTTCGCGAATGACGACCTGCTCGGCCTGGCTGACATAGGAGAGGGGCTCGGTGGAGTCGTAGCGCGCACGGCCCTCGACGGGCGCGGCCTCTTCCTGCTGCATATAGCCCGACCCTTCGTCGATCAGCGTCAGCGTGAAACCCTCCTGCAGGGTGCCGACCGGCACGGTAAAGCAGCACGTTCTGCGGAGGGAGAAGCCGTTGCCCGCCAGCGTGCCGGCGGTGACGGTAGAGTTGCTGCCGGTTATAAAAGGCTCGTTGCTGGACTGCGGCCCGGCGGCATCCGAAAGCACCCGCACCAGCGTGTTGCGGTCCGCATTCGGGTTTTCAGCCATTTCGAGACGGGGCAGGCCGCTTCGGGAATCCCAGGTGAGACGGGCATCGCCCCAGAGGGCTTCGTCTTTTCGGGAGCGCAGGCGAATCTCCTTCAACGGCCGGGTGGCATCGTAACTGACGGCCACCACGTTGCAGAGGTGGCGGAAATGCAGCCGGGCCTCCTTGCCGCCCCGGGCTACCAGCAGCAGGTCGCGCGGATCGAGCCCGTCCGTATCGCCGGTCCGCACTTGCGGCAGGGCGACATTCAGATCGTCTCCGGTCCGGAAAACGGCCACGCTCTCCGGCCAGAGGGCCAGGCAGTCGCTTTCGTAATCCTGGTAGGAGTCCGAGCGGAAGGTCGCCGAGGAGAGGTCCGTCGAGATGCCTGCGAGCGGGATCTGAATCTCTCCGGCGCCGGCCGCATCGGGAACAATCCGGAGGAAGGCGTCGGAGGGCCAGGCCAGCGAACCGTAGCCGGTGAGTAGTTCCAGCGAGGCCTCATAGTGGTCTGCGGGCGGCGTTACAGGATCCGGTGGAACGTCGGGACATCCCGTCGCCAGAAACAGCGTCGCCAGCAGGGCGGGAAGGGACAGATAACGTTTATTCATTGTGTATGGATTTGTTGCGTTGGAAGTGGAGCGAATCTCCCCAGCGGCCCCAGCCGATGGTGACCTTGCCGTTCTGGAGGTTTTCACCGAGGGAACAGAACGGGAAGACGCAGTTTTTGCAGATATGGTTCTCCTCCTTGCGGGGTTCCCCGGAATGCGGACAGTCGCGGAGCAGGGTCTTGCGGTCGTAGAGATTATATTTGACCATTTGTTCCTCCGGGGTGATGTTGGGCATGAAAACATTGGCCCCCGAGAGGATGCCGAGTTCGCGGCCGCGCGGATTGAGCACCTCCAGTGCGGTGGCCGAAGCGATGTTGATGTCGGGCATCAGCAGGCGCAGCAGGGCGATCATCTTGAGTCCCAGCGCGAACCGCTGTTCATCAGGAAGCAGGGGCGCCCCGCTTTGGGTGAGCGGCGTCTCGTCGTTGGGGTCGTAGGGCCCCATTCCCACCATCGGGGCGTCGAAGGCCTTGTAGAAGAGCAGGTCGTCCGCCATGTCGGCAGCCGTCTGCCAGGGCAGGGCGATCATCGCGCCGGTGCCGGCCTGGTAGCCGATAGCCTTGAGGTCCTGGAGCGCCTCCATCCGCCGTTCGTGGCTGTGGAGCGCATCGTGGGGGTGAATCTTGTAATAAAGGTCGGGGTTGGTCGTTTCAATCCGCAGCAGGTAGCGGTGCGCGCCGGCGGCGAACCATTCTTCATAGACTTCGCGCGGCTGCTCGCCCAGCGAGAGGGTGACGCCCAGCGGAATGCCGCCCTCCGAGGCCGTGGGAAGGGCCTTGATGGCCTTCAGCAGGCGGGTGATTTTGCGCACGAAGGCCGCGTCGGTCCGCTCGCCGCCCTGGATCACCACCGATCCGTAGCGCATACGGGCAGCCTTCGTCGCGGCGGCGAGGACCTCCTCGTCCGAAAGTTCGTAGCGTGTACAGGCGGTGTTGTCGTGGCGGATGCCGCAGTAGAGGCAGTTCTTGGCGCAGATGTTTGAAATCTCGATCAGCCCGCGCAGATAAACGTCCGTGCCGATGTGCGCCACCTTGGTCTCGTAGGCCTTTTTGCAGAGCGCCTCGTTGAAGGCCGGCTCGTTGCATTCGAGGGCGGCGATCAGCCCGTCTCGGTCGAGTGTCAGATCCTGGATATCCATATCAGAGAAGGGGTTGGAGCGCCCGCTGGTAAATGCCTGTCAGATAAGAGATGGCCATGCCGTAGTTGACCACGGGAAGGCCCGCTTCGGCAACGGTGCGCACCCGGTTCTGCAGCTGGCGGGCGGTGACCATGCAGCCGCCGCACTGGATGGCCAGCGCGTAGCGCGAGAGGTCGCCCAGCGGGTCGAGCCCCGTCACCATGTCGAATTCCAGCTGTTTGCCGCTGTGCCTGCGGATCAGGGCGGGCAGCTTCACGCGGCCGATATCCTCGCAGTTCGCGTGATGGGTGCAGGATTCCAGCATCAGGATGCGGTCTCCGTCCTGCAGGCGGTCGAGCGCCGTTACGCCGGCGCGGTAGGTATCAAAGCTGCCCATGCTCCGGGCCAGCAGCATGCTGAAGGAGGTCAGGGGAATCGCCTCCGGCACGATTGCCGCCACGCGGGCAAAGACCTGGCTGTCGGTGACCACCAACCCCACGCCTTTTCCGGCCTGGGCCAGGTAGTCCGCCAGTTCCTCCGGCTGCAGCACCGTGGCGATGCCGCCCCCGTCCAGAATGGCGCGGATGGCGTTCACCTGCGGCAGGATCAGCCGGCCCTGCGGCGCTTCGCTGTCGATGGGGCAGACCAGCACGATCTGCTTGCCCTTTTCAAGGAGCCCCTCGAACATAGGACGTTCAATCACTTCGGCGCCCGCGAGCGCTTCGCGGATGGCTGCAGTGAGGCGGTCCCGGTCTTCGGTCTTGGCGGCGAGACTGCTGGCCTCCAGCGGTTCCCGTTTGAATTCGTCGTTCAGGCTGCGGCGGAGCTCCGCCTTCAGCGGTTCCAGATCCTGCTTGTTGTGGACCAGCAAGAAGGGGACGCCGAGCTGTTGCAGCAAACGGGCCACCTGCCGGGCGCCGTCCGGGAAGCGGTTGCCGGCAAAGACCAGGATGCCCAGATCCACCTGCCGGGCGGCCGCGAGACTCTTGGCCACGCGTTCCGCGCCGAGCGCTCCGCCGTCATCGTCCAGTCCGGCCGTGTCAATCAGGGTGCAGACCCCCACCCCGGGCAATTCAATGCGCTTGCGCACCGGGTCCGTGGTGGTGCCGGCCACTTCTGAAACAATGGCTACCTGCTGGCCGGTCAACGCGTTGATCAGCGAGCTCTTGCCGACGTTCCGGTCGCCGAAGATGCCGATGACTTTAGACTGCGACATAATGGTTTTCTTTCTTTTTTGGTCCAATCGTCAAAGTTAACAAATTCTCGCGTATCTTTGCAGACAAAGAAGATTTGATCGTCATGAAAAAGTTTCTCGTCATTTGGGCGGCCCTGCTGGTCGCTTTTTCCGCATCCGGAGCCGGCCGCCTGGTGGCCGACTCGCTGGAGAGCCGCATCCTGGGCGCCACCGTTCCCTGCAACGTCTATCTCCCCGAGGGGTTTGACAAATCTCAGGACCACTATCCGGTCATCTACCTGCTTCACGGTCTGACCGACACCTGGGATGCCTGGCAGAAAAAAGGGCACATGAAAGGTGTCGCCGACGAGCTGATGGCCTCGGGCGAATCGGTCAAGGCGGTCATCATCATGCCCAATGCCGGCCATCCCAAACCGAGCGAGGTCTGGAACGGCTATTTCAACATGCCGGGCTGGAACTACGAAGACTTTTTCTTTCAGGAACTGATCCCGACCCTGGAGGCGCGCTACCGCTGCGGCGGCGACAAAGGCCACCGCGCCGTGATGGGCCTCTCGATGGGCGGCGGCGGCAGCGTCGTGTACTGCCAGCGCCATCCCGACCTCTTCTCGAGCTGCTATGCGATGAGCGCCTGGCTCGACAACAAGGCGGCAGAAGTGGGCTCGCGCGGCAAGGAGAATAAGCTTTCCATCCTCTGCCAGGCGGTGAGCGATCATTCCGCCATCGATTTCGTGGAGAAGGCCTCGCAGGAGACCCTGGAGGCCCTGCGCACCGTCAAGTGGTTTATTGACTGCGGCGACGATGACTTTCTGCTGAAACTCTCAATCGATCTCTATACCCAGATGCGCAGCCGCGGCGTTCCCGCCGAATTTCGCGTCCGCAACGGCGCCCACACCTGGGAATACTGGCACCAGGCGCTCCGCCTCGCGCTTCCCTTCGCTTCGCGCAATTTCGCGAAATAATCAGGCCATCCGGTACGTTTCGAGGTCCCGGAAGCCCAGCAGGAAGCTGGCGACATCCATGCGTTTCTTGCCGGCCACCTGGAGTTCGGTGATCCGCAGCGCGTCGCTGCCGCAGCGCACCTGAATCCAGTTCTTGCCGTCCGTGGAGAGGCTTCCCGGATTCGAAGGATCTGGCTGAGAGAGCGAGGAATCCCGCACGACATACGCCTCGTAGATCTTCACCGGAATCTCCTCGCCGGCTTCGTTCACAAAGACGGACCACGCGGCGGGGTAGGGACTCAGGCCGCGGATGAGGTTGTTGATCTCGCGGGCGGAACGGGTCCAGTCGATGCGGCCCATCTCCTTGGTCAGTTTCGGCGCGGGCCGCAGCGTCACGTGGGCGACATCCTGCTCCTGCGGCTTGGTGCGGTGGTCGCGGATCTCCTCCACGGTCTTGACCACGAGCGCCGATCCCATCTCCATCAGGCGGTCGTGAAGCGATCCGGCATTGTCGTAATCCTCAATCAGATAGTTCTGTTGCTTGAGAATCCGGCCGGTATCGATCTGCTCGTCGATCATGAAGGTCGTGACGCCCGTCTGGCGCTCGCCGTTGATCAGCGCCCAGTTGATCGGGGCGGCGCCGCGGTACTGCGGCAGCAGCGAAGCGTGCAGGTTGAAGGTACCCAGGCGCGGCATGGACCAGACCTCGCGCGGCAGCATCCGGAAGGCCACCACCACAAAGAGATTGGCTTTGTAGCTGCGCAGTTGCTCGAGGAACGCCGGATCGCGCAGCTTCTCGGGCTGCAGCACCGGCAGGCCGTGCTCCACGGCATAGCGCTTGACGGCGCTCTCGTTCATCTTCAGTCCCCGGCCGCTCGGTTTGTCCGGCACGGTCACCACGGCGGCGACGTCAAATCCGGCCTTGAGCAGGGCGTCCAGCGGGCCGCAGGCAAATTCGGGTGTACCCATATAGACAATGCGGATGCGGCCGAAATCCTTGCGGAAGAAGTTGCGGATCTTGTAGTAGATGCGTTTGAACCAGGCTCCCATATTCTTGAAGAAAAGTTTGTAGCTGTCGAAGTTGACCAGCGAGGAATCCTTGGTGGAGCGGTAGGTCAGGTAGATCCCGATCGGCAGCAGGATGGCCGTCGAGATGAACGTACCCTCAAACGGCGTGATGCTTCCCTCGCGGGCGAGCTTCTTGCCGGTGATGTCGATAATGTAGTAGATCAGGAAGAAGAAGATCGAGATGATGACCGGCGTGCCGAATCCGCCCTTGCGGATAATGGCGCCCAGCGGGGCTCCGATAAAGAAGAAGATGAAGCAGGCCACGCTGAGGGTAAACTTGCGGTACCACTCGATATCGGTGCGCCGCAGCGGGTCCACATAGTGGTAATCCTCCCGCACGCAGTTTTCAATCTGGTCCACCATGGTGGGCACGTTGCCCGCGGCGTTGCGCATGGCGTTCAGCCGGATATCGGCAGGAATCCCGGCCAGCGTGGAATCCAGCGGCAGGTTGCCCTTCATCTTGTCGGCCAGCCAGAGCGAATCCAGCTGGTAATTGAATTCCAGGGAGGAGGAACGGATGACCCGCAGCCGCTGGTAGAAACGCAGCGAATCGAACTTCTGCGCAATCGAGTCGCGGTCGTGGCTGAGCGCCTTGAGCCCTTTGGCCATCACCTCGTCGGAGAAACGGTCGTCGTCGCTGCGGGTAAAGGTGTAGTTGTCCAGGCAGATAATCAGCTCCTGCTCCTTGAAGTCCAGCCGGTTCAGATCAAGGGTCGTGTCCCGGTAGGTCATCCGGTTGGTCTCCTGGTAGGAGCAGCCGTCGTAGAGGTGGAAGACCAGGTTCTGCTTGTCGGGCGAAATGGCCATCCGGCCGGAATCGGCCAGGGTGACGCAGGTATTGCCGTTGTGGGCGGTGTGGTCGTAGATGATGAGATTGTGCATCATCTTGGTGCGGTCGTCGCGGCTCTCGATCCGCAGGATATAGCCGTCGATGCCGTCGTAGAAGGTTCCCGTCGGAATCTTGATCTCCTCCTTGGTCTTGCGGATGTCGTCGCGCAGCGTGTAGATCTTGCTGTAGGAGACGGGAATCAGGTTGTTGGCGGCAAAGAAGGCCCCGATGCTGATCAGCACCGAAACCCAGATCAGCGGAAAGAGGATGCGCGGCAGCGAGATGCCGGCCGCCTTCATGGCGAGCAGTTCGTTCTTCTCGCCCATGCCGCCCAGGGTCATGATGGAGGCCAGCAGGGTGGCCAGCGGCAGGGCCATCGGAATCAGCGTGCAGGCCGCCCAGCCCAGGAATTCGAAGATAACGCCCAGTCCGAGTCCTTTCCCCACCAACTCGTCGATATAGAGCCACAGGAACTGCAGTGACAGAATAAAGATGACGAGAAAGAAGGTGACGAAGAACGGTCCGATAAAGGACTTGATCAGGAACCGGTCGAGTCTCTTCATAAATACTTATCGCGTAGCGAGTTCAATCAGTTTTGCCTCCGCCTCGGCAAGTCCGTCCGGATTCTTGCCGCCGGCCGTGGCGAGGAACTTCTGTCCGCCGCCTCCGCCCTGGATGGAGCGGGCTGCTTCGCGGATGTGGGCAGCGGCGTCGGCGCCGGCAGCCACCAGGTCGTCGGTGTACATCAGGGTCAGGCAGGCCTTGCCGTCGGCGGTGCGGAAGGCGGCCGCAAAGACGGTGGCGGCGGTCTCATTGTGGATCATGAAGGCCAGGTTGCGGATATCGTCGGAGTTGTAGGTACCCCTGGGGAGGACGACCACCTTGCGGCCGTTCACCTCGCGGGCATCGCGCAGCAGTTTCTCCTTCAGCTCGGCGAGTTTCTTCCGCTCCACCTCTGCGAGGGTGACCTTCATCGACTCGTTCTCGGCCAGCATCTTTTCGATGGCGGGCACGACGTTCGGCACGTTGTTGAAGAGCGCGCGGACGGCGGCATACGCGTCTGCATCCGCCTCGGCCAGTTCGCAGGCCTTGGCGCCGGTCACGGCCTCGATACGGCGCACACCGGCAGCCACGGCGCTCTCGGCCACGATACGGAAGTAGCCGATCCGGCCGGTTGCCGGGACGTGGGTACCGCCGCAGAGCTCGATCGAATCGCCGAACCGGATCACGCGGACCGCGTCGCCGTATTTCTCTCCGAAGAGGGCCATCGCGCCGAGCTTGCGCGCCTCTTCGATGGGCATGCCGCGGTGCTCGTCGAGCGGTGCGTCGGCACGGATGAGTTCGTTGACGCGGCGTTCCACCTGGCGGAGGGTCTCCGGCGCAATCTTCTCATAGTGGGAGAAGTCGAAGCGCAGGTAGTCCGGGCAGACGAAGGAACCCTTCTGTTCGATATGGGTGCCGACGATCTCCCGCAGGGCGAACTGCAGCAGGTGGGTGGCGGAGTGGTTGGCCGCGGTGGCGTTGCGCCGCGCGGTGTTGACCGTGGCGGTGAAGGGCTCGGCGGGCTGTGCCGGGATGCGCTCGGCGATATGGACGGGCAGGCCGTTCTCCTTGAGGGTGCCGGTGATGTGAATCACCTCGCCCGAAGCGGAGCGGATTTCGCCCGTGTCGCCCACCTGGCCGCCGCTCTCGCCGTAGAAGGGCGTGCGGTCGAAGACCAGCTGGATCATCTCCTTGTTCTTGGCCTTGACGGTGCGGTATTTCATGATGCGGACCTGCGTGGAGGTCTCGTCGTAGCCGACGAATTCCGTGGAAGTGAACGGTGCGAGTTCCACCCAGTCGCCCGACTCGATGGCCGTGGCGTTGCGGGCACGCTCCTTTTGCTTGCCGAGTTCCACCTCGAAGGCAGGCATGTCGATCGTATAGCCGTTTTCGCGGGCAATCAGTTCGCTCAGGTCGATCGGGAATCCGAAGGTGTCATAGAGCGTGAAGGCGTCCACGCCGGAGATGACCTTCGTCGCGGCCGATTTGGCCATGATGTCGTCCATCAGGCGGATGCCCTTGTCGAGGGTGCGGAGGAAGGCCTCCTCCTCTTCGCGAATCACCTTCTCGATGAGGGCCTGCTGGGCCTTGATCTCCGGGAAGGCTTCGCCCATGTCGTCCACCAGCTGCGGCACGAGGCGGCAGAGGAACGGCTGCTTGAAGTCGAGGAAAGTATAGCCGTAGCGGACCGCGCGGCGCAGGATGCGGCGGATCACATAGCCGGCCTTGACGTTGGAAGGCAGCTGGCCGTCGGCAATCGAGAAGCTGATGGCGCGGATGTGGTCGGCGATGACGCGCATGGCGATGCCCACCTCCGTGTCGGCCTCGTAGGCCTTGCCGCTCAGCCGCGAAATGGCCGCGATCATCGGGGTGAAAATATCGGTATCGTAGTTGCTCTTCTTGCCCTGGAGGGCCATGCAGAGGCGTTCGAAGCCCATGCCGGTATCCACGTGCTTCTTGGGAAGCGGCTCGAGGTGGCCGTCGGCCTTGCGGTTGAACTGCATGAAGACCAGGTTCCAGATTTCAATCACGAGCGGGTTGTCCTTGTTGACGAGCGATGCGCCGCTGACGGCCTTGCGCTCCGCCTCGTCCCGCAGGTCGATATGGATCTCGCTGCAGGGGCCGCAGGGGCCGGTATCGCCCATTTCCCAGAAATTGTCGTGCTTGTTACCGGTGAGCACGTGGTCTGCGGGAAGGTGCTTGAGCCAGGCCGATTGGGCTTCGGTATCCAGGGTGGTCCCGTCTTCCTCGCTGCCTTCAAAGACCGTGGCGTACAGCTTGGTCTTGTCAATCTTGTACACCTCCGTGAGCAGCTCCCAGGCCCAGTCGATGGCTTCTTTCTTGAAGTAGTCGCCAAAGCTCCAGTTGCCCAGCATCTCGAACATGGTGTGGTGACGGCCATCGTGGCCCACCGCCTCCAGGTCGTTGTGCTTACCGCTCACCCTCAGGCACTTCTGGCTGTCGGCCGCGCGGGGGAACTTGGGAGCGCTGTTGCCCAGGAAAATGTCCT